>JBBAVU010000019.1:0-2358 GCA_040397565.1 Pirellulales bacterium
CTTCAGCTCAAACGGCGATCACGAGCCCGTGCGGAGCAGGTCCTCGACGCGGCGGATCGCCTCGTCGGCGTCCCATCGGGCGTCGGCGATCTGGAGCTGGGAGCGGCTCGACACCCACGAGGCGACGGTCTTGTGGGCGGCGATCACGGTCGAGTGGCTGCGACGACCGAAGTAGCTGCCGATCTCCGTGAGGGCCGCCGGGGTGTGCTTCCGTGCGAGGAACATCGCGAGCATCCGCGGGTGGTTCACCCGCTTGGCCCGACGGGAGGATTGCAGCGATCCCGTCTCGAGGCCGAACGCGGAGCAGACCGCCTTCTCGATGTCGGCGAGGCGGACGCTGCGGACGCTCGCCCGCACGAGGTCGGCGAGCGCCTCCTCCGCGAGTCCCCGGGTCACGGGGACACCGAGCATGTGGCTCGTGGCCTCGAGCCGGTTCACGGCCCCGGCGAGCTCCCGGGCTGTCCGCGTCATGTGCGTCACGACGAACTCGACGACGTCTTCCGGCAGGGCGAGCCGCTTGCGTTCTGCAATCGCGAGCACGATGCCGCGGCGGACCTCGGCATCCGGCGGGGCGATGCGGGCCGACATGCCGCCGGAAAGCCGCTGCACGAGGTCGTCCCCGAGGTCGCCGAGGTCGGCGATGTCGCGGTCGCACGAGACGACCAGCTGCCGGGCCTGCCGCTGGAGGGCGTCGATGGTCTGCTGAAACTCCACCGTCGTCGCCCGCTTCCCGAGAAAGAACTGCAGGTCGTCAATGACGAGCAGGTCGACGTTGCGGCAGTTGCGGCGGAATGCGGGGAGCCCGCCGCCGTGAAGCGCCTGGAGGAAACTCGTGGTGAACTGCTCGGCCGACAGGAAGAGCGCCGAGATGCCCTGATGCCGCTCGCGGGCCCGATGGCAGCAATGCTCGAGCAGATGCGTCTTTCCCACGCCGCTCGGCCCCTGGATCAGAAGCGGCGAGATCTCCCCGGGACGCTGCACCATGAGGTCGATCGCGGCGATCGCCATCCGATTGCTCTCGCCGGCGATGAAGGGACCGAACCGCGGCCCCTGCTTGCGGCCGCTTCGGGGCGATGCGGGATTTCGGGCGGGCTCTTCCCGGGCGACCTCCTCGGCCGCCGGCCGCTCTTCGCGGGCTAGCTCTTCGCGGGCTAATTGCGGCCCGCGGCGTCGGCCGGAGACGGATTTCGCGGCGACGTCGATCGGTTCCCCGCTCTCAGCGGGCTTCGGCGGGGCTGCCTGCTCGGGACGGGCTTCGGCGGCAGCCGGCGGGGGCTTGACCGATTCGGCATCGTCGCAGCGAAACAACACGCCTGCCTCCGGACCGCAGATCGACCTTGCAACCGCCTCCAACTCACTCCGGAACGTTTTCCGGATCCAATCGAGCACGAAGGCGTCGCCCGATTCGACGACGATTCCGCACTCGATCCGACGGAGCCGCACGGAGCCCCCGAACCACACCTCGAAACGCTGCTGCCCGATCCTCGCGACGAGTTCCGATTCGACAGAAATCCCGCACGCCGACATCGCGGAGCCTCGCATCCATGCACGACCCGGCTTCCCTGCCGGCTTTCCCTCCTCAGCGGACGATCCTTCGAACGTGACGGCTCTTCGCCGCCCGTCCGTGAGTGAGGCGGATTGTAGGAGTGCTTGCAGTGCTGTCAAACCTCCACGAGTTCGCGTCGGGACCACGGCGCATACCTGTTCAAACGCGATCGATTTTCCGTAACGGCGACGGTCGAAGACGGTGGAAAACCTGTCCGGAGGCCCCCTTCGTGCCGATGCCTTCCGCAACGTATACTGTCGCTCACATCGTTCTTCGAAGGGCGGCTCCCATGATGGTGAATTCCTCCACACGCGGCCGGTATTTTCGCGGACTTCGTGTCGGATTCCGATTCGCCGTGGCGGCCGTGATCTTCGCCCTTCCAGGCGGCTGGTGCCGCGGGGAGGAGAATTCCTCGGAATCGCTCGGGCCACCGGGCTGGCTCGGGCTCGCGATCGACGATTCGCTCGTGCCTGGAAGGCTCGTCGTCGTCGAGGTCGACGCCTCAGGTCCGGCCGCCAAGTCGGGTGTGCGGATTCAGGACATGGTGCTCGCGATCGACGGCGAGCCGACCCTCGATGCAGAGCGGTTCGCCGCGGCGATCGCGACGATCGGTCCGGGTGACACCGTGCGGTTCTCCATCGGCAGGGGCGGCACGGTCGAGGAAATCGCACTCACCGCCGACGAGCTGCCCCCTGCCTCGCCCCGGTCGGCCTTCGGCCAGCCCCCTTCCCCGTTTCCCACGGAGTCCGCCCCCGTTCCAACAACGATCGCCCCCCAAGCCACGGCCGCTGTTCCGCAGCCCGCGGGCGTGG
>JBBAVU010000019.1:2458-24596 GCA_040397565.1 Pirellulales bacterium
CCAACAACGATCGCCCCCCAAGCCACGGCCGCTGTTCCGCAGCCCGCGGGCGTGGTGCCGCCCTCCGTGTCCGTGCCGGTGTTTTCCGAACCGAGGCTGCCCGAACCGAAACCGGCCCAGGACCGCTGGCAGGGCTCGACGGGCAGCGTCCAGCCCGGCCGAACGCCTCCTTCGGAAGGCGGCCGAGGCAAGACCGCGCTCGGCGTCAGGACCGTGCCCGTGGACCCGGTCGTCCAGGCCCGCTACAGCCTGCCTGAGCCCATCGGGGCGCTCGTCGTCGGTCTCGTGGAAGACCTGCCCGCCTCCCGCGCCGGCCTGCCGACGGGGAGCGTGATCGTGGCGTTCGACCGACAGCCCGTGCGTTCGCCGATGGAACTCACGAAGTTGGTCAGCGAGGGACCGACGGACAGGCCCGTGAAGCTCGAGTACATCCTGCCGGGAGGCGAGTCGAGGGCCGCCGACGTTTCGCTCGTGAGCGTGGATGGCGCGGGGAACGGCATCGGTGCGGAGATCCGCGAACTGCGTCGCACGATCGAGTCGCTCACGAAGCGGCTCGACGAACTCGAACGGCGAGCCCTCGAGACCCGCTGACGCCCCTGTCGCGACCGACAGATTTCTCTACTGACAATCCCGCAGGTGCAGTTCATACTTTTTTTGGTTCAGGCAACCTCCGGGACGGTGTCGTGGCAGCCTGTCGCACAACTCTTTTGATCACCGTGGTGACGGCGACGTTGTTCGCCGGGCTCTTCAAGGCCGCGTCCGTCGACGACCAACGCGCGGGCGTTGGTCGGTCGCAGTCCTACGACCTCGACGCGGCGGCCCTCGAGAAGTCGGTCGATGTCGAGGTCGATGCCGACGACGACGGCTCCCATGACCGAGCGTGGGATTGCTTCGGCGCGACCGTAGCGCCGCCGGCGAAGGCCTCGAGTCGCCGCCTCACACGCGCCCAGGCGAACGCCGCTCCGCGGCCGCCCCTTCTCGCGACGTCTTCCGTCCGCGGCCCTCCCGGCCGCGGTTGAGCCTCCGGCGCCGCCCCCACGCATCGGTCCGCGTGGATGCAGCGTCCGTTTTCCGCGGCGTCCGCGCGCCCGGATTCTTCGGCACCCCACTGGACGTTTCCGCCCGCATGGCCTCCCCCAACGACAACCGCGACGAAGTGGCTCGGCTCATCGCCGAGGCGGCGAGGTTCCTGCCGCCACAGGGGCCGATCGACGCGTTCGTCGCACAGAACACTCTGCAGGGCTTCGAGGACCTGCCATTTGAGGAGGCCGTCATCCGCGCGGCGGCGCTCCATGACGCGGAGCCCTTCCTTCCCGAGAGCCGCTACCGCGAAGAACTCGCCCGGGGCCGGATCCGCGCCGCCGACATCGACGCGGTACTCGCCGCCGACCTCGGCGACCGTCGGTTCGCCCACCTGGCCGGCGGCCGGATCACGCTCGGCGAACTCTGCCGCCAGCTTCTCCTGCACGGCGTGCGGCTGGAGAGCGACGCCGCCGTCCGCTGGACGCTCACGGAGAGCCCGGCCATCGAGCGACTGCGGCCCGACCTCGACGAGACCGCGCGCGAGAGACTCATGGGCCTCGGCCGCGCCGCCGGGGCAGCGACCGACATCGATGCCGAAAGGAACGTCACCGGCGAACTGTGGCGTGCCTGCGTCGAGACAACGTCGCGGCCCCGTCCTTCGGTCGTGCACGGCCGCCCGCCGGTCCGGCATCGCGACCTGCTCCTCGCCGTCGATCCCGCGGTCGACACCGACGCCCTCGTGCATCCGCTGCTTATCCGTCTCGTGGCGGCGTATCTCGACCAGGGCGTGGCGGCGTGGGCGATGCCGGACCGGGATCGCGGCCTGCTGGCAGCCGCGGCGGACCTCGTGGGTCGCGGAGGCGTGCTGCCGGAGGGATGGACGCGGCCGCTGCCAGATCGCATGCGGGCGGTTGCCGCCGCGTGCGGTCCCGGACTGCCGCCCGAGTCGATCTCGCTCGACGTGATCGCAGCGGAGCTCGAGGCCCTGGGCATCCCGCGACCATCGTGGCCCGACCACATCGCTCGATCGCTCGTGGCGCTGCGCGGCTGGGCCGGCATGGTGCGGCAGTTGGAGATCCGCCCCGACCGCGCGCCGGTCGTCCGGTTGCCGGTCAGGCTCGCCGACTTCCTCGCGCTGCGACTCCTGCTCGACCGCGCGGCCACCGAGTGGGCGCTTGGGCGTCGTGGCTTCCCGATCGCTGCTGACGGTGCCGGCGACACCGGCCTCGGTGCGGCATGGGTCGAACTCCGCGACCGCCATCCTCCGCGACGTGGGCCGGGCAGCCTGGCCCGTGGGCTATTGCTTCACCAAGTATCGCAGCTCGTGGGGCTCACCCCGGCGGACATCCAGTCGCTCGACGACGACGATCTCGTCGATCTCGAGCGGGCGATCGCCGCCTTCGACGCGGTCTCGCGACGGCGACTCTTCCACCTCGCCTACGAGCGGCGGCATGCGACCGAGGTGCTCGACGCGCTGGCCGCGCATGCCACCATCGATGTCTTGCGGAGCGGTCGGCCCCGGGTGCAGGCGGTGCTGTGCATCGACGACCGTTGCGAGTCGTTCCGACGCTATCTCGAGGAGGCGGATCCCGCGGTTGAGACCTTTGGTGCGGCCGGATTTTTCTCCGTGCCGATGTACTACCGCGGCATCGATGACTGGCACACGATACCGCTATGTCCGATCGTGATTCGTCCAACGCACACCGTGACCGAGGTGCCCGAGGAAGGAGCGGCGGCGCTCAACCGCCGAAGGCAGTCGCGGCGGCGGCTGCTCGCACGGCTGCGTGGCGGCGCGGAAAGCGGTAGCCGCACGCTCTTCCGCGGAGGCCTGTTCACGTCGATCGGCGGAGCGATCGCGGCCGTGCCGCTCGTGGCCCGGGTCGTCTTCCCGCGGCTCACGGCCCGCGCCGCAAGTCATGCCGCCGACGTCGCCCGGCGTGGGATCCGCACGCGACTGGAGCTGTTGCGGCAGGTCGATGTCCCCCTGCCCGATGGCACTCTCGCCGGCTTCGACGTCGCCGAGATGGCGGCCATGGTCCGTCGCCTACTCGAGGACATCGGGCTCACGCGAGGGTTCGCACCGCTCGTCGCCGTGATCGGCCACGGCTCGACGAGCCTCAACAACCCGCACGAAAGCGCCTACGATTGCGGAGCCTGCGGCGGCGGCCGCGGCGGCCCCAACGCCCGGGCATTCGCGCTGATGGCCAACGACCCGGCCGTCCGCAAGGCGCTCGCGGCCGGCGGACTGGAGATCCCCGCCCACACGGTGTTCCTGGGCGGCATGCTCGACACCTGCACGAGCCGCGTGCGGTGGTTCGATCTCGATCGCGTCCCGCCCAGCCACGCCGAGGCCTTGTCCCGCTGGCTGGCCGATTGCACCCGCGCCGGATCGCTCGACGCACGGGAGCGATGCCGCCGGTTCGATTCGGTGCCGCTCGACGTGTCTCCCGACGAGGCGCTCCGCCGTGTCGAGGGACGAGCCGGTGACCTCGCCCAAGTGCGGCCCGAGTACGGCCATGCGACCACCGCCGTCTGCATCGTCGGCCCGCGGAGCCTGACCCGCGGCCTCTACCTCGACCGCCGCGCGTTCCTGGTTTCCTACGATCCGTCCGCCGACGCCGACGGCGCGGTCCTCGAGCGGTCGCTCGCGGCGGTGGGGCCCGTCTGCGGCGGCATCAACCTCGCCTACCTGTTCTCCCGCGTCGATCCGGTGGGCTACGGCGCCGGCACGAAGCTCCCGCACAACATCACGGGGCTCATCGGCGTCATGGACGGTCATTGCAGCGACCTGCGAACCGGCCTGCCGCTGCAGGGCGTCGAGATCCACGAGCCGGTGAGGCTCCTGCTCGTGATCGACGCGCCCACGGACCGCATCCGCAACGCGCTCGGCCGCTTGCACGCGGTGCGGCGACTTGTCGAGAACCAGTGGGTGCGCACCGTGGCACGCGATCCGGCAACCGGTCGGCTGGCCACGTTCTCTGCCGCGAACGGCGGCCGGTTCGTGCCTTACGAGCCCGAGAGCCTCGCGATCGCGATGGCACCCGACTCGACCTCCTGGTATCGCGGCCGTCGCGACAACGTTCCGCCAGCCCGGATCCTCGCCGGCTCGATCACCCCGGACACCGCACCATGACCGCCGCCGAGATTGCCTTCCTCCACGACGCGGTCGCCGGCCTCGTCACCTGGCAGCTGGCCGCCCCCGCCGCGACGCTCGTGGCGATCGGCCTGCCGGCCCTGGTCGGGCGGCCGCTGCCCGAGCGGGCGACGACCTGGATCGTCGGTGCCGGCTTCACGACCGGCTTCCTCGCGGCCCTCGCCACGCTCGCCGCGCTCGCCGCCCGTGGCTTCGTGCCCGAGGTGGTGCACCTCGGCAGCCTCTTCACCGCCAATCACCACGCCGCCACCATCGAGCTCGTGGCCGACAGCCTTTCGGTGCCCTACGTCTGCTTCGCGACCGGCCTCTGCGGGCTTGTCAACGCTTTCGCGGGCAAGTACCTGCACCGCGAGCCCGGGTTCACCCGATTCTTCATCCTTCTGGCGCTGTTCGGAACCGGCATGAACCTGATGGTGCTTGCCGGTAGCATCGACGTGTTGTTCGCCGGGTGGGAGTTTCTGGGGATCTCGTCGGCCCTCCTCATCGGGTTTTTCCACGAGCGGCGCAACGCCGTCGATGCGGCTCTGCGGGCCTTCACGACCTATCGCGTCTGCGACGTCGGCCTGCTCGCCGCCGGCGTGGTCATCCACCAAGCGGCCGGCAGCGGCGACTTCGCCCAGGTCTTCGCCGGCACGTGGCCGAACGCCACCTCCCTCCTGCCTCCCGCCACGGCGACGCTCGTCGGCCTGCTCCTGGTGTTCGCGGCGCTGGGCAAGAGCGGTCAGGTGCCGTTCACGGGCTGGCTGCCGCGGGCCATGGAGGGGCCCACGCCGTCGAGCGCCATTTTCTACGGCGCCCTGTCGATCCACGCCGGTGCCTATTTGCTCCTGCGGTGCGAGGCGGTGCTCGACGCGGCGCCGGTGGTGGCGTGGCTGCTCCTGGCGATCGGCGTCGCCACGGCCATCCACGGTGCGGTCGTGGGCAGCGTGCAGACCGACCTCAAGGGCATGCTCGCCTACGCGTCGATGACACAGGCGGGGATCATCCTCGCCGAGATCGGCCTCGGCCTGCGGTTGGTGCCCCTCGTCCACGTGGTGAGCCACGCGATCCTCCGCAGCCTGCAGATCCTTCGGTCGCCGTCGGCGATGCACGACCGCCACGAGCTCGCCGCCGCGCTCGGCGGGCATCCCGGGCCGTCGAATTCGACCCTGCTCCGGCTCTTGCCCACGGGCGTGGTGAAGGGGCTCTACCGGGTGGCGCTCGACCGCGGGCTCGACGAACCACTGGTCGCCCGGTTCGTGGTGCAGCCGGTGCTGGCCACGCTCGAGGCCGCCGCGGCCGCGGAGCGTCGCTGGGTGGAGTTCCTCGGCGGGGCGGCGGCCGGCTCCCCACGCCGCGGCGACGACGGAGGTGCGGCATGAGCCCGCTCGACACCACCGCCATAGCGGCAGCGGGCGTTGCCGTCGGTGCGCCCCTTGTGGCCGCGGCCGTGCTGCGGACCCTCGGCTCCCGGCTCGGTCTGCGGGCAGTCGCGGGCGCCGCGCTTGGCAGCGTTCTCGCCGCGGCGGTCGTCGTGGCCTGGTGCTGGCACGCAGGGGGGCTGCGCACGCTGATGTGGGGAGCCCACCTCGCCGGTGGCGCCATCGTCACGATCGACGGCCTGTCGGCGCTCCTCATGCCGTTCATCGCGGTGGTTGATCTTGCGATACTGCTGGCCGCCCCCCGGCGGGCTCTCTCGCCGGAGGGTGTCTCGCGAACGCTCTGCGGAGTCGCCGCCACGTTCGCGATGCTCGCCACGTCCCATCCCGTGGCGCTCGTCGTGCTCTGGATCGTCTCCTCGACGGCAACATGGGCGGCCATCCGTGGCTCGCTCGGCGGACGGCCCACCGCCCGGGTCTACGCGCTGGCGATCGGCGTGGCCGTCGTGCTCATGGCCGTCGGGACGGCCCTGCTCGTCGCGGATCCGCCCTGGCTGCGGTCGCACGGCACGGTTGGCGCGGTGGGTGGCTGGCTCGTGTCCGTGGCGGTGATGATCCGCAAGGGGCTCGTGCCGTTCCACTCGTGGTATCCCGCGATCTTCACGGGCGGCCCGCTCGCCTCGGCACTCACCGCGACCATGCCGCAAGTGGCCTCCTACACGGCCGTGCGGCTCCTCGTCGGCCACGCCGACGGCGTGGGACCTGAACTCGTCTTTCTGTCGAACGCCGCGCTCGTTACGGCCGCCTACGGCGCGGCCCTCGCCGTCGTGCAACGCGACGCCCGTGGGCTCCTCGGTTACCTGGCCATGAGCCAGTCGGCGATGGTGCTCGCCGGCATCGCGGCGACGGTGCCGATGGAACTCATAGGAGCCCTTGCCGTCTGGGTGTCGAGCGGGCTTGCGCTCACGGGAATCGGCCTCGTCGTCTGGGCGCTCGAGAGCCGGGCGGGCCGTATCTCGCTCGATTCACTCCAGGGCCGCTTCGCCGACGCGCCCGCCCTTGCCGCCTTCTTCCTGCTTTTCGGGCTGGCGAGCCTCGGCTTCCCGGGCACGTTGTCGTTCGTGGCCGACGACCTGATCATCTCCGGGGCCCTCGGATCCCAGACCCACGCGGGCATCCTCGTGATCCTAACGACGGTCTTCTCAGGCATCGCCGTGATCCGTGGATGGTTCCGCATCTTCGGCGGGCCGGTGACCGTGGATGCTCCCCGGCACGAGATCCTTCCGCGGGAGCGGCTTGTGTTCACGGCGCTTCTGGCCATCATCTTCGGGCTAGGACTGTGGCCCGGCCCGTTCGTGCGATCGCTCGACGCGGTCGCCCGGTCGATCCTCGTCTCTTCTGAGCCGGCTTCCAAGCATGCGCCCACTTCCCTTCCCCAAGGAGCCCATCCATGACCGCCGACGCTTCCGCTCCGCGGCCTGACATGACCGCCGGAGAGGTGCCGCATGGCACGCCCGCCGGCTTCCTCCGCTACCTGAAGCAGGACGCCACGAGCGGCTTCCTCGTATTCCTCATCGCGCTGCCCCTGTGCCTCGGCATCTCGCTGGCCAGCGGCTTTCCGCCAGTCGCGGGCGTGTTCACGGCGATCGTCGGGGCCGTCGTCACGTCGCTGATCTCGAACTCCGAGCTCACGATCAAGGGCCCCGCCGCGGGCCTCATCGTGATCGTGCTCGGGGCAATGCAGTCGTTCGGTTACACCGGCGGGTCCGACCCGGCGGCCGATTTGCAGGCCTACCGGATGGCGCTCGCGGTGGGCTGCGTGGCCGGCGTCGTGCAGGTGGCTTTCGGCCTGCTGCGGGCGGGAGCCTTGAGCGAGTTCTTCCCCACGGCCGTGGTCCACGGCATGCTCGCGGCGATCGGCTTCATCATCTGCCTCAAGCAGATCCCCGTCGTGTTCGGCCAGAAGGCCTCGGGTGAGCCGCTCGAGCTCCTCCGTGAACTCCCCGAGAAGATCGCGCACTTCAATCCCCATATCACCGTGATCGGCCTGGTGAGCCTGGCGATCCTGTTCGGCCTCCCGCTCGTGAAGCCGCGGCTGCGGCCGGCCTGGCTGCGGATGATCCCCGCCCAACTGCTCGTGCTGGCGGTGGCGGTGCCGCTGGGCATCTGGTTCGACCTCGCCCACGACCACACGTATTCATTCGCTGGCCACGAGTACAAGGTCGGCGAGTCATTTCTCGTCAACGTCCCCGGCAACCTCGCGGCCGCCGTGACGACCCCCGACTTTTCCGTCTTCACCTCGGCCGCCACCCGCACGTCCGGCCTCTGGTGGGTGGTGATGTTCGCGCTGGTGGGCAGCGTGGAGTCGTTGCTCTCGGCCAAGGCGATCGATCTGCTCGACCCCTGGCGCCGCAAGACCGACATGAACCGCGACCTGCTCGCGGTGGGCGTGGCGAACGTCGCCGCCTCATCGCTGGGCGGCCTGCCGATGATCTCGGAAATCGTCCGAAGCAAGGCCAATATCGACAACGGCGCCCGCACGCGGTTCGCCGACCTCTGGCACGGCCTGTTCCTGCTCGCCTTCGTGGCACTCGTCCCGTGGGCGATCCACCGCATCCCGCTCTCGGCGCTCGCCGCGATGCTCGTGTACACGGGCTTCCGGCTCGCCTCGCCCCGGGAATTCATCAACGTGTTCAAGATCGGCTCCGAGCAGCTCCTCATCTTCGTGGCGACGATCGTGGGTGTGCTCGCCACCGACCTGCTCTTGGGCGTGGGGATCGGCATCGCGTTGAAGTTCGTGATCCACGCCCTCAACGGCGTGCCACTCTCGTCGTTCTTCAAGCCATTCCTCAAGGTGACCGCGGTGGACGACCACACCGTCCAGATCGACGCCGGCGGCTCCGCGGTGTTCAGCAACTGGATTCCGTTCCGCCGGCAGATCGTGCAACTCGGCCTGGCCCAGGGCCACAACGTGGTCGTGAACCTCGCCGGCGCGAGGGTCGTCGACTCGAGCGTGATGGAGAAGCTGGAGGGTCTCGGCCACGACTTCGAGCAGGCGGGGCTGAAGCTCGACGTGGTGGGCCTCGAGTCGCACCGCGGCGCAACGCCCCACCCGCATGCCACTCGCCGGCGGTCGCTCACACGCCTTCGCCGGGTGACGGTCGTGGCGGAAGCCGCCGTCGAGACGCAGCTCGCGCGGCGTTTTCGCGAGCTCGGCGCCTCGGGTCACACGGCGATGCCCTGCCACGGTGCCGGCCGCAGCAGCACAGGCGGCGACAGCTTCGTGCGGATCGAGGCCATCGTGCCGCACGACGCCGCCGAGCGGATCCTCGACGCGATCCAGGCCGAGTTCGCGCCGGCCCACCGCGTGACCGTCTGCATCGAGACGGTGGATGTGCTGCGGCCGGAGAAGTTCTGAGCGGCAGTGACGCTGCCCCCTGCACCACCAGCTTCAGCACCCCTTCCCCGTCGAATTCGACGTAACCTGGGAGATGGGCTTCGTGGTGACGTCGAGCGAGTACCGGGTATCAAGTGGGAGCGGGCAGTCGTGCCAGGCTCGCTCATGCGGCGGGTCTTCCGAGGCCGTCGCCCGGGGCGACCCCTCCGACGGAGGCATCGAACAGCCGCGCGAGTTCCTCCTCGATCGGCACGCCCGGCGGCCCCTTGAGCGACGCCGCCCAGCCCGCATGCCGCGACGGCTCCCGGCGGGCGGGCCTCTGCCCCTTCCGACGCTTTCCCGACCAGGCCCAGTCCTCGGCGTCGTCGGTGAGCCGCGTGAGGATCCGCTCGACGCCCTCGCGGTGGCACTCGATGCCCTCGCGGTCGAGGTCCGGCGGCACCGCGATCGGCCGGCTCACGACCGCGCGGGCCCGCGAGAAGGGCCGCGGCAGGGCGAACTGGTCCCAGGTGTTGAACCGCCAGGGCCGGTCGTAGCCGAACCCCATCGCCACGATCGGGATGCGGAGCGTGCTCGCGAGGAACACGCATCCCGGCGCGAGCCGGCGACGCGGACCGCGGGGGCCGTCGGGCGTGATCGTGAGGTTCGATCGCGCCGCCCGGCCGGCCAGCTGCCGCAGCACGACCGACCCTCCCTCGAACGTGCTCCCCCGCACGACCCCGAATCCCATCATCCCGGCGACGCTGCCGAGAACGTTGGCGTCGAAGTGCCGCGAGAGGAGCATGAAGATGTTCGAGTGCCCGCGGAGCGCGAGCGGAAAGAGGATGTTCTCGTGCCAGAAGACGTAGATCTTCGATCCGCGGTATCGAGGATCGACCGGATCGACCGAAGGATCCTCGTACGCGACCGCATAGTCGAGCGATCCCATCCAGTGCCGGATGGTGGCGGTCGCCGCGAGCGACACGGCACCGATCGCAAAGGGGCTCGAGAGCTTCACCGGGCGGCTCCTCCCGTCGCGGGACCGTCGGCCGCCGGCCAGACCCCCTCGAACACCTCCTCGGCGGGCCCCGTCATGTGGACCGGCCCCGTCCCCGGCCACTCGAGCACGAGCTCGCCGCCGGGCAGCTCCGCCGTGATCCGCGGCCCGCTCCTGCCGGTGAGCATGCCGGCGACACAGACGGCCGACGCGCCCGTGCCGCAGGCCTGCGTGATGCCGCTGCCGCGTTCCCATGTCCGCATCCGTACGCGGTCCGGGGCGAGCACCTGCACGAAGTGCACGTTCGTCCGCTTCGGGAAGCTCGGATGCCGTTCGACGAGAGGACCGATCGTCGAAAGCGGCACGGCCTCCACGCGGTCGCAGTACCAGATCGCGTGGGGATTCCCCATCGACACGCAGGTCATCCGCGGATCGAGGCCCGCCTCCCGCCACCAGGGCGCCGATTCGCCGATCGCAGGGCTCGCGGCGAGCACGACCGGCCCGTCGCCGCATCCGGTCACGGGCACGTCCGCCGCCGCGAGCAGGGGTTCCCCCATGTCGACCCGCACCATCGAGCTGCGCGGGCCGGTCCGCTCGACCTCCAGCTCGAGCACCCCCCGGCCCGTTTCGACCGTGATCGTGCTGCGGCCGGCGTCGGAAGGCGTGCGGGCGTGCCCCCTGGCCACGACGAGGTGGGCGACGCATCGGACGCCGTTGCCGCACATCTCGGACTCGCTGCCGTCTGCGTTGAACATCCGCATCCTCGCGTCGGCCCGGTCAGACGGGACGACGAGCACGAGCCCGTCGCCGCCGACACCCCGGTGCCGATCGGCGACCAGGGGCGCAAGCGACTCAGGGTGGGCGGGGGCCGGGTGGCGGAAGCAGTCGACGTAGACGTAATCGTTCCCGGCGCCGTGCATCTTCACGAAAGGCATCGGCTCGGCGGTGCGGGACGGCTTGGCGGCGACGGGGGGAATCGGCATCGGGAGCTCCGGGGGGATCATTGGACGTTCGAGGGGCCGATTCCGTCGAGGCCGAGCGCCGCCCTGCGCTCCCCACGCTGCGACTGTAGCTTCTGGATCGCCGCATTGAGGGTTGGGAACGCCTCGCTCGTCATCTTCGGGTCAGCCAGCGTACCGTCGACATGGATGAGCATGAACTGGCCGCTCGCGCCGCCGAGCATCCGCTTCATCACCGGAAGCTGCTGCTGGGAGTCGCCCATGATCGACCGGAACGTCATGTGCGTGTTGCCGTCGAAGTCAAGCTCCCCGTTGCCCACGAGGCTGATGGCGTCGCCGGAAAGCTCGATGGCGTCGAGATAGAACCGTGGGCCTTCGACCCGGAAATCGACGAAGCTCGAGCCGAACGCATTGCGGTCGGGGGCCTTCACCCGCAGCATCTTCAGGAGCGCGAGCACGATCGGCAGCTCGTAAATGTCGGCATCCCGAAGCCTCAGGTTCCCCTTCCCGGAGAGCGAATGGGATCCGGCCCGTGACCCCGAGATGTCGATCGCCCCGTGAACCCGTCCGCGGTGACGCTGGGACGTTCCGAGCCACTCCGCCGAGAGTCGCGCGAGGTCCGCATCCGACACCTCTGCCGACATTCGGAACGAGCCCGAAGGGCCCGACGCCACGACGCCGTCGGCCTGGAGCGTTCCCCCGGCGACCCGCGCGACGAGCCGCCGGCCGCGGGCGTCGGCCGCGCCGGCGGCCGCGGCGCCGATCCGCAGGCCCTCCGGGTCGACGGAGAGCGGGCCCGTCACCCCGGTCAGCTGCACTCCCCGGTAGATGAGGCTGTCGATCGCGAGTTCTCCGGTCGACTGCCAGCGTCGGCCGTCCGACTGCCCGACGATGTGGACGCCGCCATGAACGTGTTCGAGGGGCGCCCCGACGTCGAGCGTGCCCTGCTCGATGTCGAGGTGCATGTCCCAGGCCGCGGAGACGCGGCCGGGCGGCTCGGGCGGGGCGGTCGAGGCTGCCTGCACCTCGGTCGCCGGGGTCACCGGGGTCGAATAGATGTCGAGCGACCCGGCGAGCGACATCATGCCCCGCGGCCGGACCGATTGGATCGCCTCCTGCAGTCCGTCCGGCAACGCCGTGAGCAGTTCGTGGTCGGTGCGGAAGCGGTCGGCGGAGAGCTTCGTGAACGCGACGTGCCAGCCGCCGTCGGGCTGGAAGCGGCAGGTGCCCTCGGTGGCGACCGTCGTCCGGTCGTGCACGCCGCGGATTCCCTCGAACCGCATCAGCCCCTTGTTCCAGAGCAGCTTCCCGGTGAGACGCTCGAGCCGGTAGGGAAACCATGCCGGCTCGATCGACACCGTGTCGCCGTGGGGCGTGGCCTCCATCTCCACGTCGGTGGACCTCGCCTTGACGCGATGCCGAACCGTCGCCTTCACGTCGACGAGGCCGCGCGGGTCGACGTCGTTCCAGATCCGCCGCATGCTCCCCGGCAGGCTGTCGCGGAGCTCGTCCTCGAGCACCATCCGCTCGCCGGTCAGCCGCAGCTCGAGCTGCCCGTCCCCGTCGGGCAGGGGCTCCAGTTCGCCGGAGCAGCGGACGACGCCGGAGTCGTTCGAGCCCGACACGTCGCGGATGAGCCAACGGCCGTCCCTCATGTGAACCTGTCCGCTCACGCCGGACAGCGGGTAGGGGAAGCCGGCATACGCCATGCTGCACTGCGCGAGGCGGATCCCCAGCGAGTTGGCATGCCCCGCCTCCAGGTCGGGAGATCGCTCGTGACGGAAGACGAAGCCGAACCGGCCGCTTGCCCGCAGGGCTCTCACGATGTCGGCGCTTCTCGGCGGCATCGCGGCGAGCAGCCCCTCGTCGATCCCCATGTCGTCCGCCCGCACCTCGAGCACTCCCCTGCCGCCGGAGCCCATGTCCTGGAACGAGCCATCGACCTGCACGGGATGACTTCCCGCCTGGCCGGTGAGGTGGAGCGTGAGCGACGATCCGTCGAGCACCACCGTGCCGACGGTCCGATCGAGCCGGTAGGGAAACCGGTAGTGCGTGATGGAAACGTTGCGACACCGCAGCGAGACCTTCGGCTCGATCCGCGACTCCTTCCGCACGACCTGCGCCCGCACGTCGACCTCGCCCGCCGGCAGGAGCTTCCGCCACTGGGCCGCCGCGGGCTCCGGCAGGAGCGGCTCCCAGTGGCGGCCGACGAGCAGCCGCTCGGCGTCGACGACGAGTTCGAAGTCGGTGGCGGGATCCCAGCGGCTCCACCGAGCCGATCCCTTGAGAAGCGTCGTCCCCGAGTGGGCGCGGAGCTCGGCGATCTGCCCGCCCGACGGGCCGGCCGTGAACGACGCCGCAATGTCGCTCACGGCGAAGGGCAGCGAGCCGTGCTCGTAGCGGCCGGCCTCCACCCGTCCGGTGACCTCGTAGTCGACGGCCGCGAGGTCTGACCGGTTGCCGCGGGCCCGCCACTCGAGATCGCAGCGGCCACGGAACCCCCTCGCCCAGTCGAGCGCCGCGGCTTCCGCCCCTCCGGCCGCAGATCCCGAGGCGCCGGCCGCGATCATGGCGACCACCGACTCCGAAAGCTCGAAGGATCCGATCGTGCCGGCGAGGTCAAAGCCGCCGTCGGCGAGCCCGACGCGGCCCTGGAAGCCTCCTTCCGAGAACAGGTCACCCGACATGCTTCCGCGGATCGCGATCGTCGCCGTCGCCGGTTCGACCGCGACCTCGGCATGGATCCGCCGCAGCGACGTCCGCACGGCGGAGGACGCATCCTCCACGAGCACCGTGGCATCCTCGATCACCAGTGGCGGCGGAGCGGACGGCTGCCCGCGGCCGAGCAGGCGGGCGACCGTCCAGGCATCTCCTTCCAGCCGCACCGCGTGAACGACGGGCCGCCTGACCCTCACGTGCGCGATCTCGATCCGTCCCGATGCCAGGTCGGAAAGACTCGTGCTGCACGCGAGCCGGACCTCCTCGACGTGAAGGATCGTGCGGATCGCCTGGGGCAGCTCCGGGGCGGCGAAGGAGACGCCCCGGATGACGATCCCCTCCCCTTCCACGACCTGTGCCGACTGGACCTGGACGTCGATCGACGGGAAAGCCTCGCGGAGCCGCAGTTCGACCCGCGTGCGGACCTCCTCGCCGAGACGGCTCGATCCGATGGCAGCCGCTGCGATGACGCCGGCGACCGTGATCGGGACGGTCCAGCGGACGATGGTCCAGAGCGTGTCGGAGATGGTGCTCACGGCTGTCGGCGTGGATGGACGGTCCGCATCGGTCTAACGCCGATGTGGCGGCAGACCCCGCGGACGGCGTGTGCGGGATTTTGGGGGCGGGACACTAGATCGGCCGACGGCGGAAGGTCAAGACGCCCCCGCCGCGGCGACCGGCCCCCCGCCCGCCCCCGAAAGATTCCCTGTCCCGCAGCCTGCCGGAACCTGCTATGCTCCCCCGTCTTTCCAAGGGAACCATCCGGAGAAATCCGCTATGCAGGCGAAGGAACGGGGTGGCAGCGCCGCCCACGGCTCGAACGACACACCCTCGAACGCCCACCGGCTCCTCTGGGCTGGCTTCATGGCGATCCTCGCCGCCGGCGTGGGCTTCGCCATCCGCGGCGGCATCCTCGACAACTGGGTGGAGCAGTTCGGCTTCACCCAGGAGCAGGTCGGCAAGATCACCGGCGGCGGGCTCTCCGGCTTCTGCTTCGGGATCATCATCGGCGGCGTCATCGTCGACAAGATCGGCTACGGCAAGCTCGTCGCCCTCGCGCTCGCGGGCCACGTGCTCTCGGCCCTCGTGACCTTCAGCGCCTCCGAGCCCGCCACCGCCTACCAGCTGCTCTTCTGGGGCTCGTTCATCTTCGCCTTCGCGAACGGGACGCTCGAGGCGGTGGCCAATCCGCTCGTGGCCACGGTGTTCCCGCACAACCGCACCCACTACCTCAACATCCTCCATGCCAGCTGGCCGGCCGGCATGGTGCTCGGCTCGGTGGCAGGCTGGTACCTCGACGACAAGCTCCACCTCGACTGGAAGTACCAGCTGGCGCTCTACCTCGTCCCGACCGTCATCTACGCCCTCATGTTCCTCGGCCAGACGTTTCCCAAGTCGGAAGCGGCGGCGAAGGGGGCCAGCTTCGTCGACATGTTCCGCGACGTCGGCATCCTCGGGTCGGCCGTGGCCTGCTTCCTGCTCGCCCTGTTCTTCGGCGACATCCTCAAGGACTTCATCCCCGAGCAGGCGGCAGCCGCCGGCTACGTGCTCGGCGGCGTGCTGCTCCTCGCCGTGGCCTTCATGACCCGCTTCTCGATCGGCTCGCTCGTGCTCTTCATTCTCTTCGTGACCCATGCTCTCGTCGGTGCGGTCGAGCTCGGCACCGACAGCTGGATCCAGAACATCACCGGCAACCTCTTCACCTCCGAACAGGGCAAGTGGCTGTTCATCTGGACCTCGGCCATCATGTTCGGCCTCCGGTTCTGCGCCCACTTCATCGAGACGAAGCTGGGGCTGTCGCCGATCGGCCTGCTCCTTGTTTCGGCGGTGCTCGCCTTCCTCGGGCTGCGGTTCGCAAGCGGCATGAACACCTTCCCGGCGGCGCTCGCGGCGCTCGGCATCTACGCGCTGGGCAAGACGTTCTTCTGGCCGACGATGCTGGCCGTGGTCGGCGACCGGTTTCCGCAAACGGGCGCCGTCGCCATGTCGATCATGGGTGGCATCGGCATGCTCTCCGCCGGCTTGATCGGTGGACCCGGCCTCGGCTACTGCAAGGACCGCTTCGCCGGGGCGGCCCTCGAGAAGGCCGCACCGGCGGTCTACGCGGAGTTCAAGTCGGAGAAGCCGAGCCGCTTCCTCAACGTCGCAAGCACCGAGGTCTTCGGACTCGACGGTCAGAAGGTGGCGGAGGCCCGCAAGGCGGGCGAAGCCGCCACGGAGCCGCAGAAGGCCGCGGTCGCCGCCGACCAGCAGGGCGACCGCGACACGCTCAAGGCCGACTCCCTGATTCCGGCGACGATGGCGGCGGTCTATCTTGGACTGATGCTCTACTTCGCGAGCATCGGCGGCTACCGCCGGGTCGAGATGCGGGGCGGCTGAACCGGGGCGACGACGACCTGAACCGGCCCGACGACGACACGGGCCTCCGGAGTGGTCCGGCAGCGAATCCCGCCAGGAAGGTCGATCGCCAGTGCCCCGTCGATCGCCAGTGCCGTGCCTCGCCCGCAGATCACTTCCGCGAGCCGCAGGTAGTGACGGGCCGTCATGTCCCGGCGCGGCCAGCCCTCCCGCTTCCAGAGCTGGACGAACAGTTCCCCGAGCAGATGGCGGTCGAGGCGGGCGAGCCGTCGAGGGTCGATGACGATCGAGCCGTCCCGCTCCCGGCGGGAATGGTCGTCGAGGAGAAGGTCGGCGGCGGCCGCCACGGCCCCGGCGATGCCCGCCGCCTGGCGACCGAGCCGCCGGATCGATGCCACCGTGGCCGGATACGGTCCTTCCACGAGTGACGGAAGGACCGCGTGGCGGAGGAAGTTCCTCGCAAACGTCTCGTCGGCGTTGGTTGGGTCGTCCCGCCATGCCTGCCCACAGGCGGCGAGATACCCGCGAACCACCGATCGCTCGATGCCGAGCATCGGACGCGCAAGCGCAATGCCCTCGGCGAGTTCGCGAACGGCGGGCATGCCTGCGAGGCCGGCGAGGCCTGTCCCCCGCAGGATGGCGTGGAGGATCGTCTCGACCTGGTCGTCCGCCGAGTGGGCCACGACGACGGCCCTCGCCCCGGCAGCGCCAGCCGCCTCCGCCAAAAAAGCGTACCGCAGCCTCCTCGCCGTGCCCTCGATCCCCTCGCCGGTCTCCCTCGCCGCATCGCGGCAGGCGATTCTCCGCGAGACGAACTCGAGGCCCATGTCGCGGGCGACGGCCGCTGTGAATTCGCGGTCGAGCGAAGCATCCTCCCGGAGGTCGTGCTCGGCATGGGCCACGATGATCGGCCGCCGTCTGCCCGGGCCGACGCTCGGCAGCACGTCGCCGTGGACCATGGCGTGAAGCAATCCGACGCTGTCGGCGCCGCCGGACACGGCCACCACGATCGGGCCTCCCGAGAACGCCACCAACCGGCACGCCTCGCGAAGCGGCACGAGCATCGCTTCGCGGGCCGCAGCCCGGTCGTCCGGGATCTGCCGGCGGCCCACGGCCCCGGTTCGCGGCTCTTCGGGCGGCGATTTCATCCCATGCCTCCGGTGAATTCAACCCACTCTACCCCGGTTTCCCGGCGTCGGAAACGGGATTGAGCGGCCGGCGGGCGGGGCCTACCCTCCTGCCGCCGCCGGACCGGTCTCCGGCCGGCCTATCGCCACGGAGGTTCGAGGAATGGTTCGTTCGCGCCCGGGTTTTGGCTCCGTCCGCCTCGCCGTCGCGGGGCTCGTCGTCGTGGCCGCGGCGGGCGGCTGCTCGACGCTCGGCGGACTCGCCTACCTCGTCAATCCCGACGACGTTCCGGCCGAGTCGACGGCGCTCAAGGGCAAACATGTGGCCGTCGTCTGCCGCCCCGTCGTCGAGCTCGAATACAGCGACGCCGGATCGTCCCGCGAACTCGCCCGTCTCGTCGGCGAATCGCTCGCGGAGAACGTGCGTCGCTGCCGCGTCATCGGCAACGCGGAAGTGGCCCGCTGGCTCGACGAGAACGACTGGGTCGACTACCCCACACTGGGCAAGGCCGTCGACGGGAACATCGTGGTCGGAATCGACCTCGAGGAATTCCGTCTCCACGAGGGCTCGACGCTCCTGAAGGGGCGGGCGAAGTTCCGCATCCGGGCGTTCGACATCGACGAGGGGAAGGTCGTCTTCGACAAGCGAGTGGACGACTTCGCCTACCCCGCGGCCGGAGCGATTCCGGCGAGCGACTGCTCGGAGTCGCAGTTTCGCGAGACGTTCCTCAGGCTTCTCTCGCGGCGGATCGCCCGCTGCTTCCACGCTCACGACAGCCGCGAGCACTTCGCCGAGGAAAACCTGACCTTCTGAGCCGGCCGAAGGTGTTCGGTCAGGGCGGTGATCGTTCAGAGCTTCGTGAGGTCCCGCTTCTTCGGCGGCGGGGCAAGCATCCGCTTCTTGTCGTCGTTGCGGGCCGGCGCGACGCCGTCGCCGGCCCCGGGCGGCGGATCGTTCACGCCCGTATGGGTCTCGGTCCACCGGTAGCCGAGCGGCATGCGGAGCTCGTCGGCGGCGATCATCGCCCAGGGCGTTCCAGGATGCTCCTGCACGACCCGCTCGAGGTACGTCTTCGCCTGCTTGGCGAGTTTCTCCACCTGCGAGCCGACGCTGATCTCGTCCGCCGGCTCGAGCACCCAGGTGTCGTTCCCGGCGGTCTTGAAGACCATTCCGGTCTTCGCCTTGGCGAGCATCTGGTTGTAGGCCTCCGTGCGGATCTTCGTCGCGAGCACCCGTCCCATCGCGAGGTCGTAGCCCGCCTGCCAACGCTTCTCCCGGATCTTCGACCGATCCCCCTCGCCCTTGGCGAGGATGGAGTAGAGGTGGTTGATCTTCGGTTCGAGGACCGCGGCCACCTTCTGGGCCTCGCCGAGCAGGTTCACGAGATCCCCCTCGTTCTTCTTGGGAAATGTCATTTCAGGGGATTCCATCGGCTGGACTTCCGCCTGCATCGAGGCCTCGAGCAGCGACGCCACCGCCTTGTTGGCGGCGACTTTCTGCTTCAGCTTTGCAAGCGAGATGTACTCCGGCGAATAGGGCCGCATCACCTGCGGATCGAAGAAATGACGCAATTGCGACGACATCGCCGCCACGCTCCGGTCGTCCACCCGGCCCGTCGCACCACGGTTGGCATGGACGGCGAAATAGATGCCACCCGACTCCGCGCACAGCCGCGACAACGCGTAGGGGCCGAAGCCTGAATCGATCGCCTCGTCGGCGTAGCGGCCCGATCGCACCCGGACGACCTCCGGGAAATACGACTCCGGCCCCTGCTCGATCTGGGCCCACTGCGGCTCCTGGGCATACGCGGGGTCGGGATCGACGAACTTGAACCGCACCTCGCGCATCCCGAAGGGCGCGGGCACACCGACCACGTAGACGGGCATCGCGAAGTCGCGGCAAATCTTGCAAGTCTGGTCGACCTTTTCCTGGTCGTTCCCCACCTCGTCGGTGAACGCGATGATCATCACGTTTCGCATCGGCTGCGTCGTCCTGAAGACGCGGGTCGCTTCCGCCGCCCGCTGGATGGCCTCGAAGGTCATCTCGGCGCCCGAATCGTCGATCGGAATCGAACGGATCGCACCGACCACGTCGCCCACTTCTGCCGTCGGCTTTTCGGTGACCTTGTGAACCGACTTGCCGTAGGCGATGACGATGTTGAGCAGTTCCTTCTTCGCCTTTTCCGAGCCGATCAGGCCGAGTTCGGCGAAGACGCGATCGAGGCGGCCGGCGATCGCCTCCCGCTGGCCGGCGAGGCTGACGGACTGGTCAAACAGCCAGCAGACGACGGTCGGCCCCCGCTCGAGTGTGTTTTTGATCTCCAACGTGAGCCGGTCCACCGCCCCGGAGGCCCCGGTCGAGGCCTCGGTGCCGCGGCCCTTCGCCATCGCCTGCGCGGCGACCACCGGCGCGACCGCGTCGAAATCGAGCGGCTCGAAAGACACATCCGCCGAGATGTCCTCGACCATCGCCACGTCCACCTTCGGCAGCTCGTCGAACGTGGGGGCCACCGCCTCCAGGGCCGCCGATTCGCTCTCCTTGCTCTGCGACCCGAGTTCCGGCTGCAACTCGGACGTGACGAAAACCTCCTGCGGAATGACGATCGGCTTCTCGCGTTCCATCGGGGCCGTGATCGTGACGAGCGGCTCCGACCGCGGAATCTCCACGATGCCGACGAGCGCAAGAGCGAGCAAAACGGCGACGTGGAGCACGAGGCTCACCAGCCAAGCCGGCGAATCGCCATCGACGGGGAGATCCTCCTCGCCGGAGAACTCCTGCCAGCGACGTTTCAGCCGTTCGACGATCGACACAGTGCGTTTTTCTGACACAGTGCGTTTTTCCGACACGCTGCGTTTTTCCATGGGCCGGACTCCGGACGCACCCTCGAAACCAAGACTCCCAAGCTAACCGGAGAGTTCGACTCCGGCCACTCCTATTATTCCCGGCCGATTCCCGCCCGGGCCGGAAAGCGTTTTTCCCGGGAACAGCGGTTTTTCGTACAATTCGGCAGGATGTCGCGGCCCGCAGGACTTTCCATGAAACGAACCCGGTCGATGCTCCGAGTGGCGATGGTTTTTCTGATCCTGGCGGTGCCCCTCGCGGCCGGACGAGACGCCCGCGGGGAGGACGATGGCGAGGCCGTGGAGGGCCCGCCCGAGGCGGAGATCGTGGAGCTTTCGCCCAGCGACGGGCTCGCGGTCACCGCCTGGTACTACTCGCCATGGACCGGCTCGGAAGAGGAGCCGCCGAAGGGCGTGACGCCGGTCATCCTCGTGCATGACCTGCTCGGCTCGCATGAGTCAATCGAGCCCCTCGCGCTCGCTCTGCAGCAGAAAGGGATGGCGGTCATCGCGCCGGATCTCCGCGGTCATGGCGAGAGCCGACGGAGAGCCGACGCCTCGACGAAGGAGAATCTGGACGCCGGCCAGCTCCGCAAGGCCGATCTCGAAGCGATCGCGGCGGTTGGGGGTGGCACCGTCCGCGAGCAGGCGGCCGTCCAGGGCGATCTCGAAGTCGTGCGACGATGGCTGGCCGACAAGGCTGAAGACGGTTCGATCGACATGAAGAAGCTGTGCGTCGTCGGTTCCGGCATGGGAGCCACCCTCGCGGCGTACTGGGTCGCCAACGACTGGGCGTGGGGCGAACGGCCGCTCGCCTCAGGTCCGCAGGGAAGGTTCGTCCGGGGACTCGTCCTCGTCAGCCCGGTCTGGTCGGGCAAGGGCGTGTCGCTCACTCCCGCGCTGGCCTCGCCGGCGATGCGGGGCGGCATGCCCCTGCTGCTCGTCGCAGGTTCGGCCGACCGGGACACGGCGAGGCTCTTCGACCAGCTGAAGCGATTCCAGCCGGAATCGTGGTTCGAGCAGAAGGCCGGCCAGGATCCGAAGTCGGCTCCGCAACTGGAAAAACCCGCCGATGCCGACCTCTTCTCGATCCAGTTGGCGACGCCGCTCTCCGCCGACAAGATGCTGGCGGATCCGACGGTCTCGCCGGCCGAACGGATCGCCGGGTTCATCGGCCTCGCGACGAGCCGCCGCGGCAAGTGATCGCGTGGGGCAGGCCCGTCGCAAAACCCCGGCTACAGTGGCTCGATGACGCGGTCGCGCTGGCCCGACGGCACGCCCGCCGAGCCGGGAGCCGGCAGTTGGAGGGCGAGGCCGATCGGCAGGATCTTGGGATCTGCCAGCCGGTCGCGATTGGCCGAGAAGATCGCCTCCGCCGCCGCGGGGTTCCCGTAGAACCTCACCGCGATCCCCGTCAGGTCGTCGCCATCCCGAACGACGTAGTGCTGCGGCACGCCTGAAGACGGCTGCAGCTCGGCTCCGCGCGGCCTCAGATCCGGTCTGGGGCGGGCCACGGACAAGGGGGGCGGAGCGTGGGCGTCGAGCAGCGGAGGTGGCGGCATCTCGACGGTCGAGCGGTAGGTGGCGTCGAGGGCCGGCGGCCTGCCTGCAAACGCCGGCGGCAGCGGCGGCAGCGGCTCGGCGAGCGTCGCGGTGGCAAGAGGCGAGCTCACGGCCGCCGGATCGGAGAGCCCGATGCCTGCTGGCGGCGCCGACTTTTCGAACGCCTCCTTCCAGATGGCCTCCTCCGAACGAGGCTCGGGCACGTCCTCGCGGATGACGTGCCTCGGCGGATCCGACGCCCGGCGTTCCAGCGGCACGGCACGGGAAGGGCCATCACGATCGCGGCCGCCGTCGCCGAAGATCAGCTGCACCGCCGGCATCGAGACCCACGCGGCGGCGCAGAGGCAGAGACAGGCGAAGGTGAGCCTCGGAAGTCGCGAGAGCGAGGGCATGAAGAGCTTCCGCCACGAGGAGCGAACTCCCAAGTATTCCCCCGCTCAGCCACCCGCGCGGCCCGATTCCCGGCCGCGACCGACCGCAGCCCGCCGACCGCCCCGTCACACGCCGCACGACCGTCAGGGTCGAGCAGGGGCAGACCCTTCACCGGCAGAGCAGAGGGTACTGCAGGAAACCGGATTGGTTCGCCGGCCAGGAAACCGCTCTGGGGCATTTGAACGACGCCGCATTGCCGCCGGGGGAGCGGACGCATCGTCGCTACGGTGAG
>JBBAVU010000020.1:0-23746 GCA_040397565.1 Pirellulales bacterium
CGCGAGATTCGGCTTCCGCGGGCGATCTGCTGTAGAATGCGGGGGCTTCGTCGATGATCCCCGTCGGTCCCTTGGAGCCTCGCATGTCCGTCCCGCTCGACTCGTCTGCCATCGACCGCCTCCACGAGGCGCACGACCGCATCCTCGCGCAGCTCTCCCGGGTGATCGTGGGGCAGCGGCAGGTGATCGACGAGCTTCTGATCAGCCTCTTCAGCCGGGGCCACTGCCTGCTCGAGGGCGTGCCGGGGCTCGCCAAGACGCTGATGATCAGCACGCTCGCGAAGAGCCTCGATCTGTCGTTCAGCCGGATCCAGTTCACCCCCGACCTCATGCCTGCCGACATCACCGGCACCGAGGTGCTCGAGGAGGATCGGGCGACCGGCGGCCGGCAGCTGCGGTTCCTCGAGGGGCCGCTCTTCGCCAACGTCGTGCTCGCCGACGAGATCAACCGCACGCCCCCGAAGACGCAGGCGGCCCTCCTCGAGGCGATGCAGGAGCGGCACGTCACGGTCGGCCGCGTGCGGCACCGGCTCGTCGATCCCTTCTTCGTGCTCGCGACGCAGAACCCGATCGAGCAGGAGGGAACGTACCCGCTGCCCGAGGCGCAGCAGGACCGGTTCATGTTCAAGGTGTTCGTCCGCTACCCGACCTTCGAGGAGGAGTTCGAGATCGCCCGCCGCACGACCGGCTCCCACGCCGAGGAGCCGCGGGCCGTGCTCACCGCGTCGGAGATCGTCGCGCTCCAGAAGACCGTTCGCGAGGTGCCCGTGAGCGACCATCTCGTGCGGTACGCGATCGCGATCGTCCGGCAGACGCGGACCGGGGAAAAGGGCGTGCCGGAATTCGTCTCCGACCAGCTCACCTGGGGCGCGGGACCGCGGGCCGTGCAGTTCCTCGTCGTCGGTGCGAAGGCGCGGGCGCTGCTCGAGGGGCGGAGCCACGTCGCGGCCGAGGATATCCAGGCGCTCGCAGCGCCGGTGCTCCGGCACAGGATCGTGGTCGGGTTCGCCGCGGAGAGCGAGGGCGTCACCCCCGACACGATCATCGAACGGATCCTGGAGACCACCCCGAGCCGAGAGGACGAGCTGACCCGTGACCCGCGGTTCCAGACGATATTTGCGTCCTGACGCGATCCATCGGATCGCCAAGCTCGAGCTCCGCGCGAGGGCCGTCGTCGAGGGCGTGCTCGCGGGCCTCCACAAGAGCCCCTACAAGGGGCAGAGCGTGGAGTTCCTCCAGCACCGCGAGTACGTCCGCGGGGACGACCTGCGGCGGGTCGACTGGAAGGTCTGGGGGCGGCAGGACCGCCTCTACGTGAAGGAGTTCGAGGAGGAGACGAATCTCCGGGTCTCGCTCGTCGTCGATTGCTCGGCGAGCATGGAATACCGCCGCGACGCGGCGCCCCTCTCGAAGTACGACTATGCCGCGACGATCGCCGCGAGCCTCGCCTGGCTCGCGCTCTCGCATGGCGACGCGGTCGGCTGCACGGTCTTCGACGACGCCGTCCGCGCCGCCGTGCCCCCGCGGACGAAGCGGACGCAGCTCGAGAGCGTGATCGAGGTGCTCGAGACGCCGCGGGGCCGCCGGCCGACCGACTACCTGCCGGTGCTCAGGGGCCTCGCCGAGACGCTGCCGAAGCGGGGCATGGTCGTGATCGTGTCCGACCTGCTCGGCACCGGCGAGACCGACGGCTGGCAGGGCGTCTTCAAGGGGATGCGATACCTGCGGAATCGCGGTCACGATCCCGTGCTGCTCCACGTCATGGACGACGACGAGCTCGACTTTCCATTCGACGGCCCCACGCGGTTCGACGGCATGGAGCTGCCGCGGCAGATCGCCTGCAACCCGAGGTCGCTGCGGGCGGGATACCTCGAGGCGGTCGAGGAGTTCCTCGGACAGGTCCGGCGGTCGGCGGCGGCCGCGAAGTGCGATTACTCCCTCATCCGCACGAGCGAGCCGGTCGACACGGCGCTCGTGAAGTTTCTCTCCCGTCGCGCGTCGATGGCGGTCTGATCCCGATGCCAGCCTTCGACTTCATGCCGCTTTTGCTCTGGGGCCTGCCTCTGGCGGCCCTGCCGGTGATCATCCACCTGATCAACCTGCTGAAGCACCGCGACGTCCGCTGGGCCGCGATGGAATTCCTCGTGGCGAGCCAGAAGAAATATCGCACGCGGGTCGTGCTGAAACAGATCCTGCTGCTGGCGATGCGGGTCGCGGCGATCGCGGGCGTGGTCGCGATGCTCGCGCAGCCGCGGCTCACCTCGGCCCTCGGTCGTCTGCTCGGCGGGACGCAGACTTCGCACCTCATCCTGATGGACGACAGCTACTCGATGGGGGAGACGACGGGCGACCGGAACTGCTTCGATCGGGGGCGGGCGGTGGTCGAGCGGCTTGCCCGCGAGCTGGCGGCCGCCGGCGGCTCGCAGGAAATCTCGGTCGGGAGGTTCTCGCGGCTGGGCCGCGAGGAGGGCGGATCGGCCTCGGGGTTCGACATCGATCGGCAGCCGCTGTCGGCAGAGCTCGTGGACCGGCTCGCGACCGTGATGTCGTCGTTCGAGATCTCGGAGACCGATGCCGGCCCGAGGGAGCCGCTCGCGCGGGCCGTCGAGCGGTGCGGGGCGGGGCAGGGGGACGCCTGCGTCGTCTGGCTCGTGAGCGACTTCCGAAGCCGCGACTGGAAGGTCGCGGAGGAGGCGGCCGGCGCGATGAAGCAGCTCGCCGACGCCGGCGGGCAGCTTCGTCTGGTGGATTGTGCTGCCGACTCCGACGGCTCGAAAAATGATGGGAACGCGAATCTCGGTGTCGAGGAACTCGCGATGGCCGGGGGCGTGCCGGCGGCCGGCGTGCTCCTGCCGATGGAGGTGACCATCCGCAACCACGCGGAGTCGGCCGTCCGCGACGTCGAGGTGGAACTCGAGGAGGACGGCGTGCCGCGGCCGGGAATCCGGATCGATCAGATTCCGCCGCAGTCGGCCGTCACCCGCCGGTTCGAGGCGAGGTTTCCCGCAACCGGCAGCCACGCGATCGTCGCGCGGCTCGCGAGCGACTGTCTCGAGGCCGACAATGTCCGCACCGCCGTGCTCGAGGTCGTCGATGCCTGCGACGTGCTCCTCGTCGACGGAAGACTCGCGAAGGCGGCCGCGGCCGGAGACGTCGCCGGCGACGCGTTCTACCTCGCGACGGCGCTGTCGCCGGGGTCCGGCGCCCCCACCGGCCTGCGGCCGAGGGTGGAGCCGCCTCGGGCACTCTCCACGCTCGACCTGGCCGCATTCGACTGCATCTACCTGCTCGACGTGGAACGGCTCGACGACGCCGAGATCCGGCCGCTCGAGGCGTATGCCAGGGCGGGCGGTGGGGTCGTGTTCTTCATGGGGCCGAGGTCCGATCCGGAGTTCCTCACGTCGAAGCTCCATCGCGGCGGCGACGGACTGTTTCCCGTGCCCGTGGCGGGGGCGGTGGACGTCCTGCCCGATCGGTCGGGCGAGGCGCCCGACGTGGTCGTCGAGGATCATCCCGTGGTGGCGGTGCTCTCGGGTCAGCGAAACCCGTTGCTCGACGCGGTGAGGATCGGGCGGATCATGGCCGTGGACAGGGAGTTCGTGCCCGAGCCGGATAGCGGCCTGCGGAGGTTGCTTGGCGTCCGGACGGGTCAGCCGCTCGTCGTGGAAAAGCCCTTCGGAGACGGCCTCGTCGTTGCGGTGATGACCACGGCCGCCCCCGCCTGGAACAACTGGTCGCGGGGGAATCCTTCGTGGGTGGTCGTGATGCTCGAACTCGAGGGGCACCTCGCCAGGACCCGTGCCCGCGCCCGCTCGCTCGCCGTCGGCGAGCCCTTCGAGGTGCCGCTCGAGGCCGGCCGCGACGAGATCGACGTCGACTTCGAACTGCCCTCCGACCGCGGCATCGTGCACGTCGCGGCGAAGCCGCGGGATGACGGGTCGCTCGTGGCCGTACTGCCGGACACGGCAAGGGCGGGCACCTATGCCGCCCGCTGGAGGCGGTCGGACGGAACGGAGCGGGAGAAACTCGTCGCGGTGAACGTGGATCCCGGGGAAGGCGCGCTCGAGCGGGTCGGCCGCGAACGGCTCGGCCGGACGCTCGCCGGCATTCCCCACCGTATCGATGCCGCCGACGATCTCGAGCCGGGCTCGCAGGCGCTTGCGGGCACCTCGCTCGTGACGCCGCTCATCTACGGGCTGCTCGTGCTGCTCCTCGCGGAACAGGCGGTCGCCTATTCCGCGAGCTACCACGTGTCCCGTCCCGGCGGTGCGGCCGCGGGCGGCGGGAGGAGGGCGTCCGCGGGATGAACGCCTTCGCCATCCTGGAACGGACGTTTCTTCCGGCCGGGGCCGTGCTCGCGGCGACGGTCCGCGAACGGATCACGAGCGGACGGCTCGAGGGCTTCTCGGAGTGGTGGCAGACGCCGCTCGCGGCGTGCGCCGCGGTCGTCGTGCTGGCGATCGTCGTCTGGCTCTATCGCCGCGATGCGGCTGAATTGCCGCCGGGCGTCGGGGTGCTGCTCGCGGCGCTGCGGCTCGGCGCGGTCGCGGCCGTCGCCGTCGCCTGGCTCGACTTCGACCGCACGACGGAGACCGAGATGGTCTTTCCCTCGCGGGTCGCCGTGCTCGTGGATTCCAGCGCCAGCATGACGCTCGAGGATGCCGCCGCGGGGCCGGAGGCCGCGGTCGGTGAACCCGCGCGGAAGCCGGACCGGTCGCGTTCGAGCCGCGGCGTGCGGCTGCTCGAGGAGGGCGGGCTGCTCGAGGCGCTGCGCCGCGTGCACGAGGTGTCGCTCTGGCGTTTCGACGCCGACGCCGAGCCGCTCGTGGTGTTGCCAGGCGGCGAGCATGCGGCTGCCGATGATGCGGCTGCCGATGACGATGCGGACGAGAACGACGATGCGGACGAGTCGTGGCGGGAGAAGGTCGTGCCGCGGGGATTCGAGACGCGGATCGGCGAATCGATCGAGCGGGTGCTCGGGCGGGAGCCGTCGCGGACGCTCGCCGGCGTGATCGTCATCTCCGACGGCGGTTCGAACGCGGGCGTCGATCCAGCGGCGGCGGCGGCCGTCGCCGCGAAGGCCGGCGTGCCGATCGTGCCGATCGGCTTCGGCTCGGAGCGGCTGCCAGCCAACGTGCGGGTCGCGGACCTCGTCGTGCCATCGCGGGTCTATCCCGGCGACCGCTTCTCCGTGACCGGCTACCTGCAGGCCCAGGGGCTCGCCGGCCGCACCGCGCGGGTCGAACTGGTCGAGGCGGCGGCGGTGGAAAAATCCGGATCGGGTCGGATCGTGGATGCCGTCGAATGCGTGCTGGGCAAGGACGGCGAGCTCGTGGCCGTGAGGTTCGACGTGCCCGGCTACGAAGCCCCCGGGCGGCGAGGGCTCGTCGTGCGGGTCGCGGCTCCGCCCGGAGACAGCGTCGCCAACGACGACTCCCAGGCCTCGGAGATTGAGGTGGTCGACAGGGTCACGCAGGTCCTGCTCATGGCCGGCGGCCCGAGCCGTGAGTACCAGTTCATGCGGAACGTGCTCGAGCGTGACAAGAGCTTCGCCGTCGACGTGCTTCTCGCGACGGCCCGCAAGGGTACCTCCCAGGATGCGAGGACGATCCTGTCGGAGTTTCCGCCGACTCCCGAGGCGCTCGACGCCTACGACGCGATCGTCGCGTTCGACTACGACTGGCGACGGCTTGATCCGCAGGAGCTCGGACGGCTGGAGCGGTGGGTCGGCCGGGAGTCGGGCGGCTTGGTGCTCGTGTCGGGCAACATCTTCATGGATGCGTGGCTCGCCGAGCCCGCCTGCAACCCGGTGCGGGCCCTTTACCCGCTCGATCTCGCTCGGCAGAGCGGACTCGCGAACGGCGATCGCGACGCGGCGGGCGAGGAGTCCATGCCGCTCGATTTCACCCCCGACGGCCTCGAGGCGGAATTTCTCTGGCTCGGCTCGACGCGGGTGGCGAGCCAGGCGGCATGGGCCGAGTTTCCCGGCGTGTATGGATGCTTCGGCGCGACGGTTCCGAAGCCGGGCGCGACGGTCTTCGCGAGGGCGCGTCGGTCGGGCGGCGGGCGTCCCGGGGGCGACCCGGTGTTCCTCGCCGGACAGTTCTACGGCTCCGGCACCGTCGTCAGTGTCGGCAGCGGTGAGATGTGGAGGCTCCGCGGGCTCGACGACGCGGCGTACGAGCGGATCGTGACCCAGCTCGTGCGGCACGTCTCCCAGGGGCGTTTGCTTCGGGGCAACAACAGGGCGCGGCTGCTCGTCGATCGCGACCGGTACGCCGTCGGCGCCGTGGTCGCCGTGCGGGTCGTGATGCCGGAGGGGACCTCCCCGGCCGCGACGGTGCCCGATTGCAGGGCGACGGGGCCCGACGGGGCGGCCGTGCGGGTTCGCCTCGAGGGAGACCCGCTGCGTCCCGGCGAGTTCTCCGGAAGCTTTGTCGCCGGACGCGAGGGTACGTGGCGGATCGAGCTGACAGGCGGCGGTGGCGAGGAGAACGCCGTCTCCCGATCGATCCAAGCGAGGCTTCCGGAACGCGAGCTCGAAAGGCCCAGGCTCGAGCGGGGCATGCTCGAACAGATGGCGAACGCCTCCGGGGGGCGGGCATTCTTTCCGGACGAGCGGGGCTGGAAGAGCGGCGATGCCGAAGAACTGCTCCGGGTTTTGCCCGATCGCACCCGCCGCGAGTACCAGTCGGGCGCCGCCGACAGGGTGTTCAAGGAGCGGCTCAACACGCTCCTGCTCGCCGCGGCTGCCGGTCTCCTGTGTGTCGAGTGGGTCGTCCGTCGCCTCGCGAGGCTCGCATGATCGATTCCCCGACCGCCGCCGGCATCGACATGGAGCCGTTCCGCCGGCTGTTCCAGAGGCTCCGCCGCCGCACATGGTTCTGGATCCGGATCGAGGCGGCGGCGATCGCCATGCTCGCCGTGGCCATCTTCTTCTGGGCGTCGCTCGTGATCGACTGGTGGCTCGAGCCGCCGGTCGCGGCCCGCGCCGCGGCGGTCGCCGTGATCGCCGCGGTGGTCGCCTGGGTCCTCGTCGTGAAGCTCTTCGGCCGGCTGCGGGTGCCGCTGGCCGACCGCGATCTCGCGCTGCTCGTCGAGCGGCATCACGCGGAGTTCGCCGACAGCCTGTCGACCGCGGTCGACCGTCCCGACGCGCCGACCGATCCCGAACTGCTCGCCCGCACGATCCGCTCGGCGATCGACCGGCTCCCCACGATTCGGATCGGCAGGCTTTTCCGTTCGGCCGCCCTCTCGATGCTTCTCGCGGGCGGCCTGACGGCGGTGGCGAGCATCGCGGCGATGGCCGTCGCTGCGCCGGCTGCGACGGGGCTCTGGGCCCGACGCGTGCTGCTTCTGCAGGATGAGCAGTGGCCGAGGGAGACCTCGCTCGAGGCGATCGACTTCACAGACGGCGTGCGGGTCGCCGCGCGGGGCGCCGACGTCGAGGTGCTCGCGCGGGCCAGAGGGCGGATCCCGCAGGTTGTCGATCTGCGGATCCGCTCGGGAGACGCAAGCCGCAGCGAGCGGATGGGAAGCCGCGGCGGCCTCACGGAGGAGGGGCAGGTCTTCGGCCACGTGATCGAGGGGCTCCGCGAGGACGTGCGGCTCGCGATCCGCGGCGGAGACGCGAGGCTCGACGGACTGCTGCTGCGGGTTCTCGATCCCCCGGCCGCGAGCGGCATCGAGATCAGCTACACGCTGCCGGACTATCTCGGTGGGGGCCGCAGGACGGTGCCGGCTTCGGCGGTCGTGCAGGTTCCTCGCGGAGCCGCCGTGACGGTCACGTGTGGCTCGACGAAGCCGCTCAAGAAGGGATCGATCACGACTCGCTCCGGGTCGCAGCCGCCGATGACCGACGGGGAAGGGGGGGCGTCGGAGACGCTCGCGACCCTCGACGAAGCCCCGTCCGACGGGGCCGCTCCCGCGGCGATCTCGGGAACGATCCCGCGGCTCGACGACGATCGCCTTGTCACCGTGAGCCTCACCGACACCGATGGTCTCTCGAACCTCCGCCCGATCGCCTTCCGCCTCGCCGCCGTTCCCGATCAGCCGCCGCAGGTCGCCCTGCGGATGCTCGGGATCTCGAACGCCGTCACCCCGAAGGCGAAAATACCGCTCGTCGGCACGATCAGCGACGACCATGCGCTCGGTGCGGCGGCCGCCGTCGTTCGCCGCCTCGGCAGGAAGGGCGGCTCGCCGGCCGTCGCCGAGAAGGGCCCCGCAGCCCCGCCGCCCGAGCGGACGTTCCCCATCGCGCGGCTGTCCGCCGGCAGTCCACGGCTCGATCTCTCGGAATCCGAGCCGGAAATCGTGCCGCTCGAGTCGGTCGGAGTCGCCGTCGGCGACCTGCTCGTGCTGACGGTGACGGCGGCGGACACGTGTGCGCTCGATGGTGCGCCGCAGGTCGCTGCGAGCGATGCCTGGAACCTCGAGGTGGTCACCGTCGACGCGCTCGTCGCCATGCTCGAGGCCCGCGAACTCGTGCTGCGTAGGCGTTTCGAGAACGTGTTCGAGGAGATGACGGCCGCCCGCGGACAACTCGCCGCGGCCGAGGGGACCGCGTCGGCGTCGCGAACGGGCGAGGCGGCCGCCCGAGCCGCCGGAGAGACCGCGGAGATCGCCGACGCCTTCCTCGTCATCCGTCGGGAGTTCGACAACAACGGACTGCTCACCCCGGAGCTCGACACGCGGCTGTTCGCGCAGATCGCCTCGCCGCTCGGGGAGATCGCCGCCTCCGACCTGCCCCGGCTCCAGGCCTCCTGCCGCGAGGCTGTCGCGGGCGCGACGACCCAGGCCGCCCTCCTCTCGCAGACCGACGCCGTGCTCGTGCGGATGCGGGGCGTCCTGGATAGAATGATGCAGCTCGAGACGTTCAACGAGGTGGTGGAACTCCTGCGGTCCGCGATCCGGACGCAGGAGGCGATCCGCGAGGAAACGCTGAAACGACAGAAGGAGAGGGCACGAGAGCTGCTCGAGAACCCGTGACCCGACCCCGATCCGCCCTCCCGAGCTCCGCTTTTTTCGCGGTGGGCCTCGTGGTGATGGCGTTCGCCTGCCCGGCCCGGGCGATGCCGGAACCGCAGCCGCCGCTCGAGGAACGCCAGGAGTCGCTCACGGCGCAGTTCCGCGATCTCGAGCGGTCGCTCCTGCGGCTCGCCGACCTGCTCGCCCCGAGCGATCCGCGGCGGGCCGGGCTCCTGCGGAGGGCGTTCGAGCAGTCGAACGACCTCGACATCGACGCGAGGCTCGCGAACATCGTCGGGCTTCTCAAGGAGGGACAGCTGATCAAGGCCGGATCGGCCCAGGGAGGGGCGATCGAGAACATGCGTCTCCTCCTCGAACTCCTCGAATCGGGCGACTCCGATCGCCGGTTGTCGAACACCAAGGAGGAGGTGAAGCGGCACCTCGCGAAGCTCGCCAAGCTCATCGCCCGGCAGCGGGACATCGAGGGCTCGACGGAGTCCGGCGCCGAACCGCGGCCGCTCGCGGAGAGGCAGGCGAAGCTCGCCGACGACACGCGAGGGCTCTCCGAGGAGATCGACGGCTTCGCCAAGCGGCTCGACTCGCGGAACCCGTCGCCCGGCAAGGAATCGTCGGGGAAGGAGTCTCAGGGGAAAGAATCCGAGGGCAGAGAATCCGAGGGCAGAGAATCGCAGGGCAAAGAATCGCCGCCGCAGCCGGGTGATGGAAAGGCCGGCGGCACGCCCGGCAAGGAGGAGGACGCGGAGGGAGCAGAGCAGGCGGATGGGGAAGCGTCGTCGGATTCGAACGACCGGCCAAGCGACGACGGCGACGACGAGGCCTCGCGGGCCCGGCGGAGCGGGAAGCGGCTCGAGACCGCCCGGAAGCGGATGAAGCAGGCCGAGGAGCGGCTCGAGGAGAGCCGAGGGAAGGAGGCCAGGCAGAGGCAGGAGAAGGCGATCGAGGAACTCGAGGCCGCGAGGGCGGAACTCGAAGAGATCCTGCGGCAGGTCCGGGAGGAGGAGGTCGAGCGACTGCTCGTCCAGCTCGAAACGCGTTTGCGGTCGATGCTCCGGGCGGAGAAGGCGGTGCTTTCGGGCTGCGAGAAGCTCGCCGCCGCGGCCGACAGCTCGGCGGGCGGAGAGACGGCCGGCCAGTTGCGTGAGCGGGAGCTCGAGGCGACGCGGCTGTCGCGCGAGCAGTCCGGCGTGGCCGCCGACGCGGCGAAGGCGCTCGTCCTCGTGCGGGACGACGGCTCGGCCGTCGCGATTCCGGAGGCGCTCGAACAGGTGCGGCTCGACTGCCTGCAGTCGGCGTCCCGGCTCGGCCGGGGAGACGTCGGCGGTACGACCCGCGGAATCGTGCAGGACATCGTGACGAGCCTGGAGGAGATGCTCGCGGCGCTCGAGAAGGCGCAGCGTGAGCAGTCGCAGAAGCGGGAGGAGGGGCAGGGGGGAGGAAGGCCCGCCCAGCCCGGCGAGCAGCCTCTCGTCGACAAGCTCTCGGAGCTCAAGATGATCCGCACGCTCCAGATGAGGATCAACACCCGCACGAAGCGTTTTTCCCAGCTGCTCGCCGACGGCGTCGAGCAGGCCGAGGAGCCCGAATTGGTGGATGCCATCCGGCGGCTGGCGGAGCGGCAGGTGAAGGTCGAGCGGGCCGCGCGTGACATCGCGAGCGGGCGGACCGAGTGACCGCCGCCGCGGGGCTGTTTCGCCGCCGTGGGGCCGTTTTTCTCGCCGCCGAGGACCGCCCGCGGTATGCTTCGGTCATTGGCAGTCCGGCGAGATGGACGCAGCCCGGCGAGGAGGACCATGACCCGTGAGTGCGGCAGGCGTTCGGTGATCGCCGCGTGGGCCGCGGCGGCGGCCATCGGCCTGGAAACGTCGGCCGTCGCCGAGAGCACCTCCGCCGAGCAGGTGCCCGTGACCGCCAGCTGGACGAGCCCGTCGGACGAAGAGCTTCGCTCGCGGCTGGATCGGTATCTCGAGACGACCGCGGCCGATCCGGAGTCGCGGCGAAAGGCGGCGGAGGCCTTCACGACAGCCGGGGGATCCGACCGGCTCGACCGGCTCGTCGCGGCCCTCGCGGTCGTCGAGCCGCGGGTCGCGAAGCTCGCCGAGGTGAAGCCGCCCGCGCCGTTCGCGAGTGAAGACATCGCCTGGCTCGCCGATTCGCCCGCGGGTCCGTCGGATGCTTTTCTTCGCGAAGCGGTGCAACTCCATGCGGCGAGGCACCTCGTGCGGTGCGGGTTCTTCGACGACGCGATGCCGCTTCTGGCGTCTCTCGAGGTCCGCACGAGCGTCGATCCGGCCACGCTGCTCTTCGCGAAGGCCAGTTGCCAGCACTGGCTGCTCGACGTCGAGGCCGCGATCGAGACGCTCGACCGGCTGCTGGAGCGCGGATCGGAACTGCCGGTGCGGTATGAGCGGCTCGCGACCCTCATGCGGAAGGACCTCGATTCGCTCGAGGACGATTCGCTCGACCACATCGCCCGACGCATGCGGGACATCACGCGGCGGCTCTCGTTCGGCCGTGCCGGTCCCACGACCAGGTCGGTCCAGGACGGCGTGATCGAGTCGCTCGACAAGCTCATCGAGAAGATCGAGAAGCAGCAGAGCGAGTCTCAGCAGCAGGGCGGCGGTGCGGGAGGCGGATCTTCCGGTGGCGGTCAGGGATCGAAGCCGATGCAGGACAGCATGCCGGCCGGTGGCAAGGGGCCTGGCGAAGTGACCAAGCGCGACCTCGGCGACGGTGAAGGCTGGGGCAACCTGCCGCCGCACGAGCGCGAGGAGGCGCTGCAGCAGATCGGCCGCGAGTTCCCGACGCACTATCGCGAGGCGATCGAGCAGTACTTCAAGCGTCTTGCGGCTGGCGAACAGGCCCAGTCGCCCACGAAAGCGAAGGGGCCGTGAAGCTGCGATGTTTCATCGTGTGCGTCGTCGCCGTCTTCGGCGTGAGCCTGGCGGCGGCCGTTGGGATTGCGGCCGATGGGATCGCCGATGATGGGATCACCGTGGAACTGGCAGACGGCACGTCGTCGTCGGGTGATCTCACCCGGCTCGCCGACACGTCGCTCGAAATCGTCGTGGACGGGTCGCCCCGGTCGGTGGCGGTACGCGAGGTCCGCTCGATCACCTGGAAGCGAGCCCGTCACCAGCCTGCGAGGCATCGTCCGGTTCGCGTCGGCCTCGTGGATGGCTCGGTGCTCGAAGGGGAAGACCTGGCAGTGACCGACACGGCAGCGTCGGTCGTCCGCGACGGCCGGACGGTGGCGGTTGCCCGCGGCTCGATCGAGACGGCTGATTTTCGGGCCGCGGATGGCGACGGAACGGATGGAGCGGAGGAGGCGGTCGGGAAATCTCCAGCCTGGCTCGCGAAACTCCGCGAAGGTGGGCAGGAGCGGGCCATGGCGAGCGACATCGTCGTCGTCGGCTCCGCGGAAAAGAACGAATTCGTCGAGTGCGCGATCGTCGCGGTCGAGCCGGAGGCGGTGAGCGTGCTTCTCGATGACGAGACGATCCGCGTGAAGCGGTCGAGGGTGATCGGGCTGAAGTGGCTCAGGGCCCGCGATGGCGTGCAGACCGGCAGCGTTCCGCCGGCCGCGGTCGTCGACTTCGACGGCGGACGCCTGCTCGCGCGGCGGATATCGATCGAGGGAGGCGAGGTGGTGATCGGCCTCGACGCAGGCGAGCCGATCCGAGTGCCCTCGTCGGCGATGCGGCGCATCGACTTCGCGGCCGGCCGGACCGTGTCGCTCGTCGCGGTCGAGCCAGAGCGGGTGCAGGTCGAGCCCTGGTTCGGGATCTTCAAGTCGCTCGACGGTCTCGCGGCCCACTTCGAGCCGCGAAAAGTCGCCGTTCCGGGAGCCGCGGACGGCGGATCGCGTGAAGGGCTGCGGCTCCGGCCGCGGACCGTGATCGAGTGGCGGTTGCCCGAGCACGCGCGGAGCGTCGCGATGACGCTCGCCGAGTCCTCGTCGCTCGTCGTGATCGCGATCGACGGCCGCGAGGTGTATCGCGGGCAGCCGTCGACTCCTGTGCCGGTCGTCGTCGACGCCGGCGGCGGACGTCGGCTTACCGTCACGGTCGATTTTCCACCAACCGGCCCGGGGGCCGGGGGTCCGGCGTCGCCCGGCGTCGTGCTCGTCGAGCCGCGGATCGAACGCTAGAGTCTCAACGCCTCCACCACCGGCCCGCATGATGCATACGCAAGCACGACCCAGATCCACCGCCACCATGCTGGCGGTCTGCCTGGTGGCCGTTGTGTCCGTGTCGACCTCCTTTGCCGCGGATGGGGGCCCGCTCGAGGTGCCAGCGGAGGTGCTCGCCGCCGAGCGTCACCGCGAGGAGGTGTCGGCGGCGGCTTCGAAGGCGGCGGTCGCGATCTTCGCGGGAGAGCAGGGGGGCGGGTCCGGCGTGCTCATCTCGGCCGACGGATACGCGCTCACGAACTTCCACGTCACGCAGCCCGCCGGCGTGGCGATGACCTGCGGGCTTTCCGACGGAAAGCTCTACGACGCCGTTCTCGTCGGGCTCGACCCGACCGGGGACCTGGCGCTCGTGAAGCTGCTCGGCCGCGACGATTTTCCGTTCGCGACGATGGCCGACAGTGACGACGTGCGGGTGGGCGATCCCTGCTTCACCGCCGGCAATCCGTTCCTCCTTGCCACGAACCTGCAGCCGTCGATCGCCTGGGGAATCGTCTCCGGCGTCCATCGGTACCAGTTCCCGGCGGGCACGATCCTCGAGTATGCCGACTGCCTGCAGGTCGATGCGGCGATCAACCCCGGAAACTCCGGGGGCGGCCTCTTCGACGGCGAGGGGCGGCTCATCGGCATCAACGGTCGGGCGAGCTTCGAGAAGCGCGGTCGCGTGAACGTCGGCGTCGGCTACGCCATCTCCTCGAACCAGGTCCGGAATTTCCTCGGGGCACTCAAGGGCGGGCGGATCGTCGATCACGCCACGCTCGGTGCGACGGTCGCCACGAGCTTCGACGGGAAGGTCGTGGTTTCCGACATCCTCGAGTCGTCCGACGCCTATCGTCGCGGAATGCGGTACGACGACGAGGTCGTGTCGCTCGCGGGCCGGCCGATCCGCACGGTGAACGCGTTCAAGAACGTGCTCGGCACGCTGCCGGCGGGCTGGCGGGTTCCGGTGACGGTGCGACGCGATGGCCGAAGGATCGATCTGTCGGTGCGGCTCGCCGGGGTGCATTCGCCGGCGGAACTCGCGAAGATCGTCGAGCAGGAGGATCCAGCCCCGCCGCCCGTGCCCGGGCAGCCGAAGCCGCAGCCGAAGACGCCGCGAAAGGACGACCCGCCGGAGACAGTTCGGGGCGTCTACGAGGCGAAGCTCGGATTCGCGAACCATCACTTCAACCGCCTCGAGCGGGACAGGGTTGCCGCCGCGATCAGCGACCGCGGGCGGTTCGCGGGCCGCGCGGGCGGATGGACGCTTTCGGGCCGACTGATCGGCGGCAAGCCGTTCGCGATCCGATTGGCGGACGACCGGGCCGCGATCGATCTGCCGACCGGCACTTCCGGCGTCGATGCGACGGGCGATCTCGACGAGAATCCCGCCCCGCCCGGGAGCGGCGGACTGCTCGCGGCGCTCCTGGTCTGGCGGAAGCTGCTTCTCGTCGGCCCGTCGTCGGTCGGCCGCACCGAATACCTCGGCACGCAGCCGATCGGGATGGTGGACGGTTCGGACGCACCGGCGACGTCGGTTGCGGACGTGCTCGTCTCGTACGTGTCGGGCGTCGAGGCACACGCGTACGTCGTCGACGGCGAGATTCGCGGGATCGACCTCTGGACGGACCCGGACGTCGATCCCTGCGAGGTGCGGTTCTCCGGACGCCTTCCGGTCGGCGGTGGCGGCAAGGAGGCGGTCGAGGTTCCGGCCCGCATCGAAGTGCGTCACGGTGGTTCGGCCTTCGCGACGTTCACGGTCGAGGGGGCAACGCTCGACGCCGACGCTTCCGGCGAGGAAGATCCGCCCGAGGACGACGCGGCCGCGGATGGCGAGGATGCGCGGTCGGCCTGGAAGATGCCCCCCGTCTCTTCGCTCGCGTGGATCGCGATTGCCGCCCAGGCCGTGACGGCTTCCGAGGCGACCTCCTCGACGGCCGCGGCGGTCGTGGTCGATGCGGCAAAGCGGGTCGTCAAGATCCACGGGGCAGGAGGGTTCCGCGGGCTGGAAGCCTACCAGTCGGGCTGTCTCGTGACGCCGAAGGGGCACGTCGTCACGGCCATGAGCACCGTGCTCGACTCGGAGGAGATCGACTGCGTGCTCGACGACGGTCGGCGATTTCCCGCGAAGGTGGTCGGCATCGATCCCCGCAGGGAACTCGCTCTCCTCCAAATCGAAGGGGAGGATTTTCCCAGTTTCGACCCTCTCGGGGCCGAGCCGCCGGCCGTCGGCGGACGCGTGTTCGCCCTCTCGAACCTCTTTGGCGTCGCGGCGGGAGACGAGCGGGTCAGCGTGCAGCACGGCGTCGTGTCGGCGAAGGTGCCCCTCGAGGCGAGGCGGGGCGGCTACGAGGCGGTGTACGACGGCGAGGTGTTGCTGCTCGACTTCACCGTGAACAATCCCGGTTCTCCCGGTGGCGCGCTCGTCGACCTTCGCGGCCGACTCGTCGGCGTTCTCGGAAAGGAACTCCGTGCCACGACGGGCGGCACCTGGCTCAACTACGCCCTGCCGGTTTCCGAGGTCGAGGCGGCCTGCCGGGAGATCCTCTCGGGCGACTCGAAGGCGATCGCGGCCGCCCCCGTCGAGCCGAAGCAGCCCTTCGATCCCGTGCGGCTCGGGATCGTGCTCGTGCCGGATCTCTTCGACAAGACTCCGCCCTTCGTGGAAGCGGTCGTGCCCGGAACGCCGGCGGCCAGGGTGGGCATCCTCGCGGACGATCTCGTCATCGCGGTCGAGGGCCGGTCGGTCACCTCGCGGGCCGCCGTGCAACGGCTGCTCGGCGCGATCGATGCGGGAGCGGCTGTGCGGCTGACGGTGGTGCGGGGTGGCCGCGTGGTCGAAGTGGATCTCGGCCCCCGACCGACCGAAGCGGCTGCGGAGCCCGGGCCATGACGTGCGTTGCATCGAGCAAGGCCGGATTTCGTCGCATGCTCGCGGCATGTCTGGCCGTCGGAGTGGTCGCCTGCCAGTGTCGGACCGGTTTCTCCGCGCCGGCGGTCGACCCGGTTTTGGAAGAGCAGGCCATCCGGGCCGCCGTCGAGCGGGTCGCTGCATCGACGGTGCGGATCGAGGTGATCGGCCTTCCGGCGGACGGAGAAGCGGCAGCGGGGGCCGGGCCCTCGACGGGGCTCGTCGTCGGCGCCGAAGGTTGGATCGTGACCACCTCGTTCGCGGTCACCGCGGAGACCGTCGAGGTGATCGTCGTGATGCCGGACGGCAGCCGCAGTCCCGCGAAGGTGGTCGGCCGCGACGTGGCGCGAACGATCGTGCTCTTGAAGATCGATTCGCCGGCGCCACTCCCGGTTCCGACGGCGGCCCCGGCTTCCGAGCTGCGGGTTGGCCAGTGGGCGATCGCGCTGGGCCGGGCGTGGACCGCTTCCCAGGCGAACGTGTCGGTGGGCGTGATCTCGGCGCTCGACCGGGGCTGGGGCAGGGCGGTGCAGACCGACGCGGCCGTTTCGCCCGCCAACTACGGCGGACCGCTCGTCGACATCCACGGCCGCGTGATCGGTGTGCTCGCGCCGATCCCGGCCGACACCGCGGGCATGACCGTGGGCACTGAACTCTACGATTCGGGCATCGGCTTCGCCGTTCCGATGGAGGACATCCTGAAGCGGCTTCCAGCCCTGCAGGCGGGCAAGACCATCCAGCCCGGGCTGCTCGGGATCACGTACGCGTCGCGCGACCTCTTCTCCCAGCCGCCGGTCATCGCCACCGCCCGGGCCGGAGCGCCCGCGGCGAAGGCGGGCCTCCGCACGGGTGACCGGATCGTGGCAGCCAACGGCCGCGACGTGACTCGGATCGCCGAACTGCGGCACGTGCTCGGCGGCCTCTCGGCGGGCGACTCGCTCCGCATCACGGTCATGAGGAAGGAACGGGACGGCGAGCAACGCACCGAGAAAGAGATCACGAAGGAGATCACGCTCGTCGGCGAGATGCCGCCGTACCGCCGGCCGAGCCTGGGAATCGGACTCGCCCGCGCCGCGGAAAAACAGCCCGCCGACCAGGGGGCCGTCGTGAACTGGGTCTGGCCTGATGGTCCGGCGGCGAGGGCGGGAGTCCTGCCCGGCGACCGCATCCTGTCGATCGATGCGTCGAAGGCGGACCCAAAGACGTTCTTCGGCACCGTGGCCGGCGGCGAGATCGGCGGCGACTTCCGGGTCGTGGTCGATCGCGGCGGGCAGGAGAAGACGTTCGAAATCACCGCGGCGGCGTTTCCCACGGGCTTTCCTCCCGACTCGCTCGTGATCGCCGAGCAACGGCCGGATGCGGGAAAAGCCGACGCGGTCAAGAAGGACGGAGGCGACGAGCGGATCGCCGCCGGAGGTGTCGAGCGGCTCGGCGGGGCGGATGTCGCCGATCCCCCGATCGTCGTGCTGCCCCGCGGCGCGGCCGATCGACCGGTCGGCGTGCTCGTGTTCCTCGGGGCGGGTCGGAAGGATCGCGAGGCCGCCGCGGCCCGCTGGCAGCAGGCTGCCGATGCATCGATGGTCGCGATCCTGCTGCCGTCGTCCTCGAACCCGGTCCGGTGGACGGCCGACGACGTGCCGGGCATCGGCAAGGCTCTCCAGACGCTCGCCGGACGTCGGCCGGTCGATCGCGGCCGCATCGCGGTGGCCGGATCGCAGTCCGGAGGGAGCTTCGCGTGGACGGTTGCGGAGTCGCTTGGCAACGCCGTGCGGGGCGTCGCGATCCTCGACGGCGGCCTGCCCGTTCGGGCCACGATCTCCACGGCGGATCCGGGGCGGCCGCTGTCGGTCGTGCTCGCGCGGCCCTCGCCCGATGCCGTGGAGGCCGACTCGGTGAGAAGGCGTGTCGAGGCCGACGTCTCGAAGCTCGAAAAGGCCGGCATCCCGGTCGGCGTGCTTCCGAAGCCCCTCGTGGATCCGATCCCCTACGAGACGATCTGCCGATGGGTGGAAACGCTCGGGATGCTCTGAACCACGACGGCATGACCGGTCTCCGCGTGGTCCACGCCGACGACTGGCTGATCGTCGTCGAGAAACCGCCCGGCATGCCGAGCGTGCCCGCGAGAACCGACCGCGATCCGCCGAGCGTCGTCGAACGGCTTCGTGCGGCTGAGACGGGCGGGTTCCTCGAGGCCGCGCACCGTCTCGATCGCGACACGTCCGGCCTGCTCGTCGTCGCCCGTTCACTCGAGTCGCGGCGGCGGCTCGCCCTGGCGTTCGAACGCGGGCTCGTGCGAAAGTGGTACGTCGCCCTCGTGCACGGCAGGCCACCGGCCGACTCGGGGACGCTCCACCTGCCGCTCGCCAGGGATCCCGACTCGCCGCCGCGTCAGCGGGTCGATCCGGTGGTGGGCGTGCGGGCGACGACGCGATGGCGGCTGCTGGAGACCGTCGTCACCGAGGCCAGCGGGAATGGAGATCGCGCGAGCCTGCTCGAACTGGAGCCCGTGACGGGGCGATCGCACCAGCTGCGGGTGCACCTCGCATGGCTCGGCACGCCGATCGTCGGCGATCCGCTCTACGGACGGCGGACAAAACGACCGCTCGACCGCATGCTTCTCCATGCCGCGTCGATCGACCTGCCTCACCCGCGGGACGACGCGAGGCTCGTTCTCCATTCGCCTGCCGACTTCACGCGGGTGGGACGGATCGATCGCCCCCCGGAGTCATCGCCGACTTCTCGACCTTTCGCCAATACCGAGAGAAGCGGGTGAGGTCGTCGACCCTGCGGTCGTCGACGAACCGCGGCCACGGCACGACCTCGACGTGGACCCTTCGTCCGATCGCTTCGGCGTGTGTTCGTGACCGGGGGCAGGGCGTGTCGGCGACCGCGACGCGGCCCGCTCCGACCGACTCGGCTTCCGCCGCCACCGCCTCGCCGGGGTCGCCGAGAACGACCGTGAGATTCGGGATCTCCGCAAGGCACTCGAACAGGAAGAGCACCCGCTTGAGTGTCGGCCGTTCCGATTCGAGCCAGGCGGGGTCGAGCACGAAGATCCGAGGGGATTGCGGGAACGCGGCGGCTGCCGGCCCGGACTCGCTCGCGGAATCGAGCGTCAGCCAAGCGAGCGCGGGGCCGGCGGAGGGAGCTGACGACGCGACCTGCCACACCGGTGTCGGCTTGATCTTCAGCGACGGCCGTGCCTCGGCGGCGGTCGCCGGATGGAAGAGCCTCGCCGCGAGGTCCTCGTAGCTGCCTTCGACGTCGCAGCGGCCGAGCAGCGGACAGGTGCGGCAGTGCGCTGCGCCTGAGTATCGTTCGAGGTTTTCCCGGTTGAAGAGGTACGGCTTTGCCGAGAACGTGCCGGCGACCCACTGCCAGGAGAGGTGGTTGCTCGCGGGATCGCCGTCGAGCAGGTGCTCGAGGAACCAGTCGGCGCCTGCCTGCCACCGCACGCCCCGCACGTGAACCAGCCACGAGGCCAGCCACATCCGCGCATGGTTGTGGAGCCAGCCGGTCTCGTGCAGCTGGCGGACGAAGGCATCGACGCAGGGCATCCCGGTCGAGGCCGAGAGCACGTCCTGGGGCATGCGATCGAGCCGTGGATTGCGGGGTGTCGCGGCCGGCGGCTCGAGATCGCGGCCGATCGCGTCGCCGAGCCGCGCATGGACCCGCCGCCAGTAGTCTCGCCAGCCGAGTTCGGAGACGAGCTTCTCGGCGTCCTCGGGCCGCTCGACCCGTGCCATCGCGCGATCGCGGATCTCCGCGAGCGACAGCACGCCGTGACGAATCCACGGCGAAAGCTTCGTGACGGCGCCGTCGAGGAAGTTCCGCGACCGCCCGTAGGCGGCCGGGTCGATCGTGGCGAGTCGGGCGGACGCGGCGCGTCTTCCGCCGACGAACCCGTCATCGCCGGAGGGCTCTCCCGGCAGGTGTGGCAGTGACTCGCGGATCAGCGCGAGGAGGGATGCGCGGTCGAGTCCAAGGAGCGATGGCAAGCGGCGAAACGGCATGGGTCACCTGAAAAACAAACGCACAGCATACGAGCCTTTGCGGAGGGCCGGGGCTTCAAAGGCTGCTTGCTTTCAAGACAGCGACTGCCCTTGAAACCGGCAGAAGACTTGCGATCGATCGAACGGGCCAACGTATTTTCGGGAGTGGAGAAATTTCCCATGCAGCCTGTTTTTCCCGATAAAAATCGGTTTTATGGCCGACTCCAGGACCGGTTCGAAGCCCGAGTCGCACGGTGCTGCTCCGTGTTTGGCACATGGTTTGCCCTTCATGTTCGGCGGCTCGGCACATGGGCAATCCATCCCCGAGCGCGGGTGCTGCGGAGGTGCCCGGTCCTTCCATTGTCCCTTCTGGCTGATTGGAGTCGCACGTATGCGGAGCTTTTCGCTGTCTCTCCCGGGGGTGAGTCTCAGTCCCCCTTCGTTTGCCTTCCTCGTTCGAAGTTTCCTCCCGGTGCTCGTGGCGATCGCGGTCATGGCCGCGTGTGGAGCGTCGGTCATGGCCGAAGATGCCGTCGCCGACGCGGCGCCCGCCGCCGCTGCGGCCACGCCTCCCGCGCCGCCCACCACGGAAGAGATCGTTCCGAAGCTCTGGGTCGCTGCCGACACCGTCTGGGTGCTCGTCTGCGGCATGCTCGTGTTCTTCATGAACCTCGGGTTCGGCTGCGTCGAGTCGGGTTTCGCGAGGGCGAAGAACTGCGTCAACATCCTCTCGAAGAACTTCGTCGTGTTCGCGGCGACCGTCATCGGGTTCTACCTCATCGGGTGGGATCTCATGTTCGGTGCCGGGGATGGCGCGTTCATCGGCAACTCGGGCTCGTGGATGGTCGGCGGCGCCGACAACAGTCCGGCGATCGGTGAAAAGTACCAGGGCGTCTACGGAGCCATCAGCTGGGCGACCGTGCCGCTCGCCGTGAAGTTCTTCTTCCAGCTCGTCTTCGCCGGAACGGCCGCCACGATCGTGTCGGGAGCCGTGGCTGAGCGGATCAAGTACCACTCGTTCATCATCTTCAGCTTCCTCATGGCCCTCGCGATCTACCCGGTCACCGGCCATTGGATCTGGGGCTTCGGCTGGCTCGCGAAGGACTGGAATTTCTGGGACTTCGCCGGCTGCACGGCGGTGCACTCCGTCGGCGGCTGGGCGGCCCTCACGGGAGCGATCATCCTCGGGCCCCGTATCGGAAAGTACGGTCCCGGCGGCCGCGTGCAGGCCCTTCCCGGTCACAACATGACGGCTGCCTTCATCGGCTGCCTCGTGCTCTGGTTCGGCTGGTTCGGATTCAATCCGGGCAGCACCTTCAGCGTGGCGGCCGACGGCGGTGCCCTGGCGGCCCAGGTCGCGGTGAACACGAATTCGGCCGCAGCGGCGGCCACGCTCACAGCCACGCTGACGGCCTGGCTGCTGCTCGGGAAGCCGGACATCGGCATGACCCTCAACGGGTGCCTTGCCGGCCTCGTTGGCATCACGGCGAGTGCCGCCTACACGAATACGCCTTGCTCGCTCATCATCGGAGCGATCGCGGGCGTGCTCGTCGTGCTCTCCGTGCTCGCCTTCGACCGGATCGGCGTCGATGATCCGGTGGGGGCGACGTCGGTGCACCTGGTCTGCGGCATCTTCGGCACGCTCTGCGTGGGACTCTTCACGACGAGCGACCTGTCGGGAACGGTCATCTCGAGCCCGATGGGATCCGCCGCGGCCGGAGGCCCCTATGCCGGGCTCTTCTTCGGCGGCGGCACGAAGCAGCTCATCGCCCAGTTGGTCGGCGTGCTCGCGGTCGGTGCCTACGTCGTGCCGGTCTCGGCGATCGCGTGGATGCTAATCAAGGCGACCGTCGGCCTGCGGGTCTCGGCGGCCGAGGAAATTGAAGGACTCGACATCGGCGAGCACGGCAACGAGGCCTACCACGGCTTCGTGCTCGTGCGGAACGAGTAATCACGATCCAGAAGGATGCCCCAATGGTCTGGGTGGGCACTCCGCCTAGCCCACCCAGGCCGGGGCATTTTCTGTTTCCTCGCCCGGTCGTAGGCGGCGCAAGCTTGTGGCGTGAAGCCTCCGCGGGTAACAATCTCCCGCGGAGGCTCCGCTTTTGAAGCTCATCATCGCGATCATCCAGCCGGCGAAGCTCGAGGCCGTGAAGCAAGCCCTGACGGAAGTCGAGGTGTTTCGCCTCACAGTCATGGACGTGCAGGGGTTCGGTCGGCAGCGAGGCCACGCCGAGGTCTACCGGGGCCACGAGATCTCGGTGAACCTCCTCAGGAAGGTGCAGTTGCAGATCGCCGTGAACGACGAGTTCGTCGAGCCGACGATCCAGGCGATCCTCAAGGGTGGCCGCACGGGCGAGCGGGGCGAGATCGGCGACGGAAAGATATTCGTGCTGCCGATGGACGAGTGCGTCCGCATCCGCACGGGCGAACGTGGCAGCGAGGCGATCTGACCGCGATGATCCGTCTGGCCGCACGATCTTCGTCCCGCCGGCGGCGTTGAAGACCGGTCGTTCGATCATCGAGTCCCATGAGCAATCGCAACTGGGTGTGTTTCACATGTCGGCGCGGATCGCGTCGAGCCGCGAACTACGGCGGTGGCGGGCACGAGGAGCAAGTCAAATGCCCCGGATGTGGCGGATCACTCGTCAACATCGGTTGCCGGACGCCGCTGCCCCCGCAACGGGACCGCAGCGCGTGGGAGGCCTTGCGGGAGCAAATCGCCGCCGGCAACCGCGATCGCGAACAGCAAAGGAGCCAAGTCTCTGTTCGACAGAAGCATGAGATCGAAAGGGAGATCGCCGCACTCGAGGCTCGCCCGCCCAATAAAGAACGTTCGAGGCTCATTCGGGAGCTCCGGCGGCGTCTGGGTGGCGACTGAATGCTCGTCGCGGCAGGAAATCATCCGGGTCGGCGCCGAGGCTGAGTCGCCTCAGAAGCAGCTGCTGGAGATTTGTGAAAAAACGGTTCGTTTCCACCCCGAGCACGATGTTGTTGACTGTGGTTTTGGTTGACTGACCGAGATCCCGGTCACACGAAAGGCCGAGTTGAGCGCGGAACAATCTCAACTATTGGATGATCCCCGTAGTATCCTCAAGCGATGGTGGATTGCGGTTGCGATCGTGGCATGTCTCGCTCGCCATGCCGCCGCGTGGCCGCCGGAAGTGGAAGAGGCGACTTTCACTTCGCCCGCCGATGCGACGGAGCAAAAGACGCTGCTCTATCTTCCGCCCGGTAGTGAGCCCGTTCCGCTGCTCGTGGCTTTCCACACCTGGTCGGGCGACTACCGGCAGGACGAGTCTGCCTACGCCAAGTGGTGCATCGCTCGTGGGTGGGCGATGCTGCACCCGGATCTTCGCGGGCCAGCCAACCGACCCGAGGCGGCGGGATCCGACCTGGCATTTGCCGATCTCACCGCCGCCATCGATCTCGCCGGCAAGAGGCGGCCTATCGATCCCGACCGGGTGTATGCGATCGGCGTGTCAGGGGGCGGGATGATGGCGCTCCTGGCAGCCGCACGCATGCCGGACCGCTGGGCCGCCGTGTCGGCCTGGGTGCCCGTCGCCGAACTCAACGCCTGGCACGCCGATTCCCTCGCCCGCAACAACAAATACGCCCCTGAAATCGAGAAGGTCTGTGGCGGGCCGCCCGGCGGTTCGCCCACCGTCGATGCCGCCTACGCGGCACGAT
>JBBAVU010000021.1:0-11750 GCA_040397565.1 Pirellulales bacterium
GCGCAGGACGTCGCCCTCGTCGGCCGCGACGCGTCGGCCCAGGTCAACGGCGTCATGTTCACCGAGGGTCGGCAGCAGCTCGTCTACAACACGCTCCAGCACCACGAGGCTCCCTCCTGCAAGAGCGACCTGCTCTACAAGGGGGCGCTCCAGGACCGCAGCAGGCTGGTCTGGCGGGGCATGATCAAGGTCGACAAGGCCGCGCAAAAGACCGACGGCTACCAGCGGAACGACAATCTCATGCTGTCGGACGAGGCGAGAGCGGACTCGATTCCCGGCCTCGAGATCGAGGCCGACGACGTCCGCTGCACCCACGGCGCGACGAGCGGCAGGGTCGATTCGGAGCAGCTCTTCTACGCGCAAGCCCGTGGGCTCACGGCGGACGAGGCGGCCCGGCTCGTGGTCGCCGGCTTCTTCCAGCAGGTCTTCGACCGCATCACGATCGCGCCGGTTCGCGAGGCGCTCGCCCGGGCGATCGGCAGCCGGATCCGTCGCGTGCGGTGAGGGCAGGTGAGTCCGGCCGTCCGATCAGCATCCCAACATCCAGCCTGGAGAATCCTTCGATGCCGGCATTCGTGAGAGTCGCCGCCGTTTCAGAACTCGCCGACCCCGGCAAGATGCTCGTGGAGGTCGACGGCGACCTCGTCGCGCTGTTCCATGTCGCCGGCCGGTTCCACGCGATCGACGACGTCTGCACCCACGACGGCGGGACGCTCGTCGACGGGGAACTGTGCGACCATACGATCGCCTGCCCGAGGCACGGCGCGAAGTTCGACATCCGCACGGGCGCCGCGCTGACGATGCCGGCCGTGCGGCCGACCCGCAGCCACGACGTGAAGGTGGAGGGCGGGCAGGTCTACGTGAGGCTGCGGGAGCACGGGGCCGCCGACGGCCCGACCGCCCACGCGATGCCCACGGCGGCTGCCGCGGCGTCGCCGGCCACCTCCCCTTCGGCCTCCGCTCCGACTACGGCCGCGGCGCCGGTCGTGCCCGGCTCGCCCGCCGTCGCCGCAACCGGCAACGACCTGCTCGGCAAACCGCTCTCGGAGGAGGTCGTCCGCGAGATGCTCAAGGACGTGAAGGATCCCGAACTCTTCGTCAACATCGTCGATCTCGGGCTCGTCTATGGCGTGACGCTCGCGCCGGCCGCCGAGACTCCCCCGAAGCACCAGATCTCGATCGACATGACGATGACGAGCCCCGCCTGCCCGGCCGGCCCGCAGATGATCGCCGACGCGAAGCGGGCGCTCGGCCGCCACGCGGACGTCGCCGGGGTCGAAGTGCGGATCGTGATGGATCCCCCCTGGACGCCCGACCGGATGACCGAAGCGGCCCGGGACCAGCTCGGGATTTTCTAGTGCGATTCGTCGCCTACGAGTGGTGCTCCTCCGGCGGCCTCTCCGGCCCGGACGCGTCCGCCGGGAAGCGATTTCGCCGCGAGGGACGGGCGATGCTCGAGGCGATCGCGGCCGACGCGGCCCGCGATGCGTCGTGCGACGTCGTCATCCTCGTGGACGAACGGCTCGGGGATGCGTCCGGCACGTCGAGCCTCAGGCTGCCGGCATCGGCGAGGCGGGTGCCGGTGCGGCCGGGCGGCGAGATCGACTCGCTCGTCTCAGAGGCCCGCGGGGCGGATTGGACGATCATCGTCGCGCCCGAGACCGACGGCATCCTCCGATCACGGGTGGCGGCCGTCCGGGCGGGTGGCGGCCGCGTGCTCGCGCCGCACGAGGCCTTCCTCGCGGTCGCGGCCGACAAGCAGTCGACGATCGACGCGCTCGCGGCGGCGGGGGTCCCCGTGCCCGCAGGTCGTGTGCTCGGGCCGCGCGAGCCCGTGCCGACCGGCTTCCGGATGCCGGCCGTGCGGAAGGACCGCGGCAGCGCCGGAGGCGACGGCCTCGCGATCCTCCGGTCGATTCCCGTCGCTCCCTCGCAGGCCGCCGCGCGGCTCGAGTCGTTCGTCGAGGGCACGCCCGTCGGCGTGGCCGTGCTTTGCGGGTCGGGTGGTCTCTGGCCGCTGCCTCCGATGCTTCAGCGGTTCTCCGGCGGTGACGTTCCCCGCTACGTCGGAGGCGAGCCATGGGGACATCGTCACGGCGTTCACCGCGCCATTCGGCTCGCCGAAAGGGCCGTCGCGGCCGCGGGGCGGGCCGCCGCCGTCCGGGATCCTGCGGCCGGCACGCCCTGCGGATGGGTGGGAGTCGACATGGTCCTGGGGGCGCGTGACGATGGTACCGAAGACAGGGTGCTCGAGATCAACCCGCGGCTCACGACGTCGTTCCTCGGACTCTCCGCGGGGCAGGCGGAGAGCCTCGTGGCCGCGATGGTCGCGATCGCCGAGGGCCGACCCGCGAGCCCGTCCGGACGCGTCGACTGGAAGCCGGGCCTCGCATTCTCGATCGATTGAAAGTCCCTTGGGTTCGCGGATGGCCGAACGGGTGCTCGCCTTCGATGTCGGTGGAGCGGCGATCAAGGCGGCCGACGGCGAAGGCTGGACGGCGGCTGAAAGCTTCGAGCTGTGGCGGGATCCCGACGGACTCGCGGAAGCCCTCGGAAGGATCGCGCGATCCCGCCGACCGGATCGGATCGTGGCGACCATGACGGGCGAGATCGCCGACTGCTATCCCTCGCGGGCCGCAGGCGTCGCACGGATCGTCGAGTCGGCCGAGGCGGCCGCACGGGCCGCCGGCTGCGAACTCGGCATCTACCTCGTCGACGGCTCGATCGTGCCGCCATCGCAGGCGATCCAACGGCCGCTCGCGGCGGCCGCGGCCAACTGGCACGCTCTCGCGCGGCTCGCAGCGCGACACTCGGCCGCCGACACGGCCCTGCTCCTCGACGTCGGCTCGACGACGACCGACATCATCCCGATCGAGGCCGGCCGCCCCGCGGCTGCCGCCACGGACGACGTGGGCCGGATGCGGTCGGGAGAACTCGTCTACACGGGAGTCGAGAGGACGCCGATCGCGGCGATCACCAGGTCGCTGCCCTGGCGGGGGGAGCGGCGGCCGGTCGCGAGCGAGCGGTACGCCGACTCCCGCGACGCCTGGCTCCTGCTCGCGGGCCTTCCGGAAAATCCCGGCGATCTTGGCACCGCCGACGGCCGACCCGCGACGAAGGAATACGCCCGAGTTCGGCTCGCCAGGATGCTTTTGGTCGATCCCGACGACTTCACGCTCGACGACGCGGTCGTCGCCGCGGCCTCGTGCGCCGAGGCGCAGGCCCGCAAGGTCGCGATCGGCCTGCGGCGGGCGACCCGAGGCAGGCCCCGGCCCGAGGCGATCGTCCTCTCCGGCCATGGCCCGCGCCTCGCGCGACGAGCGATAGAGCTTGCCGGATTGAGTGGTCCGATCGTTTCGCTCGACGAGAACCTCGGCCCCGCGATTTCGCGGGTGGCCCCGGCCCACGCCGTCGCGCTCATCGCGGCCGGAGCGATCCGATGAACGACGCGAACGGACCGGACGCCGCGGTCTGGCGGCGGGGCATCCTGAGGGCCGGGGAGCCTCGACCGACGACCGTGGTCAAGTTCGGTGGCAGCCTCCTGGCCCGGGCCGACTGGCAGCGGCTCCTACGATCGCTCGTCGGCACGTGTCACGGCAGAACAATCGCGCTCGTGGTCGGAGGCGGCGCGACCGTCGACTCGATCCGCCGCATCGACGCCGCCGCCAGCTTCGACGCCGCGGTCTCCCACCGCCTCGCGATCGACGCGATGGGGATCACCGCGAGGCTCGTCGCCGACTCGACCGGCTGGCCGCTCGCCGTGGACCTGCCGGCGTCGGCGTCTCCCTGCGTAGTCGACGTGCCGGCGTGGCTCGACGCGGCGGGGCGGTTCGCAAGGCTTCCCGCGGGATGGCACGTGACGAGCGACTCGATCGCCGCCTTCATCGCTGCCGAAACCGACGGCAACCTGCTGCTCACCAAGACCGTTCCACCGCCGGAGGTCGATTCGAAAGGCTGGGTGGACGAATGGTTCGCGACCGCCGCAATCGACGTCGGAAGGATCGAGTGGGTCGCCCCGGTCAGTCCCACCACCATCCGGCAGCCGGACGGCCGGCGAGCGCCTCGGGCCGCGGCTTCGCAGCGTCAGGACTCTCGGTCGACTTCGAGGCGACCTCCCACGGCTGGATGAGCACGCCGCCGGAGGCGCTGAGCACCCAGCGGCTGCCCTTCTTCAATCCCGTAGCCACGGTCTGGACCTTCGAGGGCACGGCGTACTTCGCGAGCCCGAGCTTCGAGGGATCCTTCAGGATCGACAGGTCGACCCCGGCCCGGGCGTCGAGCTGCCTGCCGTGGATGAGCGCCGCCACGACCGCAAGATCGACGCAGTTGTCCAGCTCCCGAAAGATCGGGTGCTTCGCAGAGAGCTTGTCGTAGTTGTCCGAGAACTGCCCACACCACTTGGCGGCGACCGGGTCGGCCGGCGCCTTGCCGCGATCGACGGCCCGGCCGTTGAACGCATCGGCCTCGCTCAAGCACTTCATCGACCGGCCGGAGAAGCTCCAGGCGAGCTCATCGGCGTCGCGGACCACCGGATCGTACGACGGCTCGAGCCAGAACCGGGGCATCGCCGAGTTCGCGGACGCCGACGGCACCATCGAGAGGTAGCTTGGCACCTCGCGCACGCCGGAGGGCTCGATCCCCATGCCGATCCGCTTGAGCTTGTAGTCGGCGGCGACGAGCACCTGCGCAAAACGGCTGTCCGACGGCACGCCTCCGACACTCACCGTCTGCATGCCGAGCGCCTGCTCCATCGACCGCAGGATCGCGTCGGGGTCGGGGCCGATCGTCCTCTGGCTCGCCAGGAAGGCCTGCAGCTTCACGAGGCCATCGGGAGTCGGATCGATCGAGCAGCGGATGCCCCCGTCCCTTGCCCGATCGATCGACGCCATCGCGATGACGAGATCCTCGAGTCGCATGAGCGGCCTGCCCGATCCCGCCGCGACGACGTTGCCCTCACTGTCGACGATCCCCCGGTCAGCCGGTCCGGCGAGGACGATGTCCTTCCGCTCCGGGTCGACGAGCACGTGCGTGATCCGCTCGAGGCCACCGAGGAGCAGGAGGTCCACGAACTCCGCCTCGGCCTTCGGGGCATTCTTCTGGTTCACGGCCTGCTGCAACCGCTCGCACAGCCGCGAGAGCGAGACCTTCCGCAGGCCCGACTTCTCACGGCCGGCGATCGGGCTCGCCGACAACAACTGCCGCCGCTCCGCCGCGAGCGACTCCGACGCCTTCGGCGCGAGCGTCGTCACGATCCCGTCGGCATCGATCGAGATGCCGCCGACGGACCCGCGGCCGAAGCCGCCGACGCCGCCGCCGAACTGGGCCATCGCCGGGCTGACGACGAGCAGACAGATCGCGAGGGCGGAGAAAACACGGGCCGGTCGAATGCCGCACATGGGCTGGACGCTCCGAGTGTCACCGGGGAGGGAACCTCGTTAGAATGCTAGTTCTCCACCCGTTTCCCATCAATTTCAATTCCGACTCCTTTTTTCAAGCGGGGAAGATGGCGAAGTGCCAGCAGGAAACGCCCATCTCGTCGTTCGCGATCCGGTTTCCGGCAACTCGGTCGTTCCCCTCGTGCCGGGGCAGCGGCTGACGCTCGGCCGGGCCCCCACCAACCACGTGGTCCTCCACGACGAGCGGGCGAGCCGGTTCCACGCCGAGATCTTCGAGGCCGCCGACGGCTGGACGCTCCGGGACCTGCAGAGCCGCAACGGCACGCTCTTGCGGGGCGCGGCGGACAGGGCCGCCGCTGCGGTGAGCGGCGATCGTCGGCTCGATGCCCGTGACACGATCACGATCGGCCGCGTCGAGATCGTCTACGCGGACGGAGTTCCGCCGGACACCGCGTCCCGCACCACCGCCGATCTCGGCGGCACCGCGACGCAGGAGGTCCCCGCCGACATCGCGAAGTGGCAGTCCTCGATCATCCATCGGCGGAGCGAGGGCAGGCTGCTCGCCGAGATCAGCGAGACGGCCGAACGCGTGCCGAAGGTCGCCCGGGCCGCCGGCGATCTCTGCCGGCTCGCCTTCGCGCTCGCCCGCGCGACCGACCTCGACGACATGGCAGAACGCTCCCTGTCGACGGCGGCCGGGGCGGTGAGGGCCGTCCGAGGGATGATCCTGCTGGCCGATCGCAACGCCGGCGATGCGGCTGCCACCGTCGACTCGCTCGTCGTCGCCGCCTCGAGGCCGCCGAACCGCACCGCCGCACCGCTCCACCTGGCGGCCGCATCGACGGTGCTCGCGGCGAACGAGGCGATGCTCGCGGGCGACGACGTTTCGATCGTCGCCGCACCGATCCGCCGCGGCGGCGTGCCCGTCGGCGTCATGCTGCTCGAGCTCGATGCCGAGCCCCCCATGCAGGCGGCTGCCCACCGGGCCACGGCCGACGACCTCGACCTCGCGATGGCGGTCTGCGACGCGATCGGCGTGGCGATCGAGAACCTCTCCGCCCGGGAGGAGCTCTCCTCGCGGCTGGCGACGACGACCGACGAGGTCGGGCGGCTGCGTCGCAGGCTCGGCGAGGAATCCCGCATGGTGGGCCAGAGCGCGGCCATCGAGGCGATCATCGGCCAGGTCGGGCTCGTGGCGGAGACGAAGGCGACCGTGCTCATCCGCGGCGAGAGCGGCGCCGGCAAGGAGCTCGTCGCCCGTGCCATCCACGAGGCGAGTGACAGGGCGAAGGCTCCGTTCGTCTGCCTGAACTGCGCCGCCCTCTCGGAAACGCTGCTCGAAAGCGAGCTCTTCGGCCACGAGAAGGGGGCCTTCACCGGCGCAACGGAGCGGAAGATCGGCAAGTTCGAGGCGGCCGACAAGGGCACCCTCTTCCTCGACGAGATCGGCGAGATGAGCCCGGCGATCCAGGCGAAGTTCCTGCGGGTCCTCGAGGGGCATCCGTTCGAGCGGGTCGGCGGCAGCGGCCGCGTGAAGGTCGACGTGCGGGTCGTCGCGGCGACGAACCGCAACCTCGAGGACGCCGTGATCGAAGGCCAGTTCCGGCGTGATCTCTACTTCCGGCTGAAGGTGGTCGAGATCCTCGTGCCCCCTTTGCGGAAGCGGCCCGAGGATGTCGAGCGACTCGCCAATCACTTCCTCGAGATGTTCGCCTCGGAGACCCGCCGCCGGGTCAAGGGGTTCACCACGGCGGCCATGGGAGCGCTGCGGGAATACCACTGGCCGGGCAACGTGCGCGAACTCCGGAACGTCGTCGAGCGGGCGGTCGTGCTCTCGCGGAACGAGTCGATCGACATTGCGGACCTCGCGCTCTCCCCGCTCGGAGTCGCCGGCGACACCGGCGCCGGCAAGGCAAAGCAGCAGCCCTACGTGCCCGAGCCGCTCGATGAGGTGGAGAAGCGGCACATCCTCGCGACGATCGAGGCCTCGGGAGGAAACAAGACGAAGGCCGCCACCATTCTCGGTATCGAGCGGTCGACGCTCGACCGGAAGCTGGCCCGCTGGGCCGCGAAGCCCCCGAAGCCCGAAGCCTGAAGCGGGCCGGCCGCTAGTCGGCGTCGTCTTCGATTCCGAATTCCGCCAGCCAGGCTGCCACCTCGGAGGGCGACTGCGGCTCCGGTGGCTTGCCGTCGGCCGGCCGGCGGCGGGCGGCGCGGGTGGATTTCGCGTCGGCGAGCCAACGGTGGCTTTCGATCGCGGTGCCGCGCCGCCGGCGGACCGCCGCGGCGATCCGCCGGTCGCTCGAGACGACCACGAGCCCTCCGGGGGATGTGTCGGCGGCGACGAGTTCCTCGATGAGCGAGTCGGCATCGGGGTACTCCCTTGCGAAGAGCACCGAAAGCCCGCGATGCCGGTACCGTCCGGGAAGCCCGTCGGGCGCGTTGGCCGCGTCGAACACGACGATGGTCCGCTCGGCCTCGTCGCCGACGAGATCGGCGAGCAGGTCGAGCAGCTTCAACCGCGACTGCTCGAACCCCCGAGGGCCGCGGTCCTCGCCGAAGACGCCGGAGGCATGCAGCAGGTTGTAGCCGTCGATGATGAGCGTCATGGATGGCGACCGCTCGTCCGCGACTTCACGCGTTCGAAGCGAGCCGGAACTTCACCCGCCCGCCGACGATCGTGGCGACGGCGCGGCCCCGCAGCGTCCAACGGTCGAAGGGAGTATTGGCGCTCTTGGAGCGGAACGCCGAGGCGTCGACCTGCCACTCCATCGCGGGGTCGATGAGCGTCACATCGGCGACCGCACCCGGGGCGAGCGTTCCCCGCTCCAGCCCCAGGATTCTCGCCGGGAGCGTGCTCATCGCCTCGATGAGCCGGGGCCAGCCGATGCGGCCGGTGGCGACCAGCCGCGTGGCGCTCACGCCGAGGGCGGTCTCGAGGCCGACGATGCCGAAAGGGGCGCGGTCGAGCTCGAGCATCTTCTTCTCGAGGGCGTGCGGCGCGTGATCGGTCGCGATGCAGTCGATCGTGCCATCGACGATGCCGCCGAGGATCGCCTCGACGTCGGCCGCCGTGCGGAGCGGCGGGCTCATCTTGAAGTTCGAGTCGAACGACCGCAGGCATTCGTCGGTGAGCGTGAAGTGGTGGGGGCAGGCCTCCGCCGTCACGCGGATGCCCCTCGCCTTCGCAGCCCGCACGAGCTCCACGCCCCCCGCGGTCGAGAGGTGCATCACGTGCAGCCGTCCGTCGGTCAGCTCCGCAAGCGCGCAGTCGCGGCCGATCATCACCTCCTCGGCCGCCGCCGGCATCCCGCCGAGGCCGAGCACGAGCGAGACGAGCCCCTCGTGCATCACGCCGCCGCGGGAGAGTTCCAGCACCTCCTCGTGGGCGAGGATCGGCTTGTCGAACATGCGGCAGTATTCAAGCGCCCGCCGCATGAGCTCCGCGTCGTACACCGGCGCGCCGTCGTCGGAGAAGGCCACGGCCCCCGCCTCGACGAGTTGCCCGATGTCGGCGAGCTCCTTCCCCTCGCGGTTGCGGCTCACGCAGCCCACGACGAACACGTTGCAGGCGTCGGCACGGGCCGCCTTCTGGTGGATGAATTCCACGATGCCCTGCGTGTCGATCGGCGGCTCGGTGTTCGGGATGCAGGCGACGCTCGTGAAGCCGCCGGCGACGGCCGACGCGGCGCCGGTCTCGATCGTCTCGTCCTCCTCGCGGCCGGGCTCCCGCAGGTGCACGTGCATGTCGACGAGCCCGGGGGCGACGATGAGACCGGTCGCGTCGATCGAGTCGTCGGCCCTCCCCTTGCCCGCCGCCTGCGGCCCGATGCCGGCGACGACCCCGTCGCGGAGGAAAAGGTCGGCGACGAGATCGATTCCCTGCGAGGGATCGATCACGCGGCCGCCGCGGATGGCGAGCGTTCCCATCAGGCTGCTCCCTCCCTGCGGCCGCAGGTGAGCCAGAGCACGGCCATCCGCACGGCCAATCCATTCGTGACCTGGTCGAGGATGAGCGACTGCTCGCAGTCGGCCACGTCCGCCGTGACCTCGACGCCGCGGTTGATCGGTCCGGGGGCGAGGATGAGCAGGTCCTTCCTCGCCCGCTTGAGCCGATCGCGGTCCATCGCGTAGAGGTGGGCGTATTCCCGGACCGACGGAAACGGCCTGGTCGACTGCCGCTCGAACTGGATCCGAAGCAAATTGAGCACGTGGCACCGCGGAAGAATCGCGTCCAAATCGTGAGAGACCTCGACGCCGAGTTCCTGCCATCGCGGCGACACGAGCGTCGGTGGACCGCAGAGGATGACGTGCGCGCCGAGCTTGAGGAGACCGTGCAGGTTGGAGCGGGCGGTGCGGCTGTGGGCGATGTCGCCGACGAGGCCGACCGAGATCCCGGAAAGGTCGCCGAGCCGCTCGCGGATCGAGAAGATGTCGAGCAGCCCCTGGGTCGGATGCTCGTGGGGGCCGTCGCCCGCGTTGATCACGCCGACCTTGAGCTGCTGGGCGAGCAGGTGCGGCGTGCCGGGGGTCTGGTGCCGCACGACGACGGCGTCGATCCCCATCGCCTCCAGGTTCTTCGCCGTGTCGATGAACGATTCCCCCTTCGAGAGGCTGCTGCCGGCCGCGGAGAAATCGACCACGTCGGCCCCCAGCCGCCGGGCCGCCAGGGAGAAGCTCGTCCGCGTCCGCGTGGAGCTCTCGAAGAAGAGATTGACGATCGTGGATCCGGCCAGGATCGAAAGCTTCTTGCGGCAGCCTTCGGTCGCCGTCTTGAGCACCGCCGCCGTGTCGAGGATCGTCCGGATCTCCTCGGGCGTCAGTCGCTCCAAATCCAGCAGGTGCCGATGCGCCCAGGCGGCGGGAACGGTCTCCGGCTCGATGGTTGTCTGCGGCATGAGGGGGAAGATCGTCCGTGGAATCCCGGTCGCCGGCGGCGATTCTACATCACGCCCGGCAACGTGCGACTGCCCGCCCTGCAATTGGCCGTGCAGGCTTCAAAACGAGCGATTTTGAGCGTTCCGTGAGCGGCGGGCTGGCCTTGTCGCCGGGCATGCCGACGCCTAATCTCCCCGCCCTGGAGGCCACAACCGTGCAGGCGAACCACCACACTCTCTGGGCGACGGCATTCGGCAGGCTCGTGCTCGCCGTGATCGCGGTCGCGGCGCAGGCCGGATGCAGCTCGCCGCTCACCACCGTGGCACTGCGGGAATTCCTGCGGGAGTCGACGATGACGCTCGCGATCGACTCCGACGCCGAAGAGGCCGCGAAGCCGGACGTCGATTCGAAGGGCTCGGGCCCGAAGACGGGCGACGAGGAGGCGGATGCCGGGCTGGCCGATACCGCGGGCGACGAATCGGCCGGGGACGACGCTTCCGAAGACATCTCGGTCGAAGAGCGGATCGAGCGTTCGCTCGAACGGCTCGCCCGGACGAGCGGGTTCGATCAGGTTGCCCGCGACGTGCTCACCGAGACGCTCGAGAAAGCCGCGCCCGAGGATTGGCCCACCATCATCGACTCCTTCGCGGTGTCGCTCGAGACTTCGCCCCCGCGACCCTCGCCGAACCCTGCTGCCTCCTTTTCCGCCGACGAGGCCTCCCGGCAGGCGGTCGCGAAACCGTCCGGCGGCCTCACGATCCCCGTCTCGCTGACCGTGGAAGCGGACCGGGAGGAACAGCCGGCCGAGGAGCCCGCCGAGGAAATCGGCGAGCCACGGCCGCCCGAGCCGGTGAAACAGGAGGATCCGGCGGTCGTCGTCGCGATGCTCAAGGAGCGGCTCGCCGAGGCCCGCCGCACCGCGCCGCTCACCGTGCGTCGAGCCTGCTTCGCCTCGAAGGTTCGCGGTTGGGGGAATCTCGACGCCTTCGAAGAGCCGCGGTTCGTTCCAGGGCAGGACGTGCTCGTCTACGTCGAACTCGACAACCTCGACGGTGTCGAGGGGCCGCGGGGCTTTTCCACGAGGGTCGCGGCGACGCTCCGGCTGGTGGACGCCGCGGGCGACGTGGTCGAGGAGTGGAGCTTCCCGGCGGTGGAGGACCGGGCCGACAGCCCGCGGACCGACTACTTCGTTCGCTACGTCGTGCGAATCCCCGCCGATGCGACCGCCGGCGACCATCGGCTCGAGGCGACGATCACCGACGCCGTCTCGTCGAAGACCGTCGCGGCCGATCTCCCGCTCGAGGTGGTTTCGGCGGGGGGCGATCCTGCCCGCTGATCGACCGACGCTCACGGAGCCGGCAGCGGCCTGATGCCGTCGGGCGCGGCCGGGTCGGGCCGGCGGGCGGGAGCGCCGCGGAGACCGAGCTCGTCGCGGTCGTCGTCGAGACGGGCCGCGGGCGCCTCGAGGCCCGGGGG
>JBBAVU010000021.1:11850-23529 GCA_040397565.1 Pirellulales bacterium
CGAGCTCGTCGCGGTCGTCGTCGAGACGGGCCGCGGGCGCCTCGAGGCCCGGGGGAAACACCTCGAGCTGGAGCAGGTCGGCGATCGTCACCGCGGAGGCCCAGCGGTCCGCCTGGGCATCGACGAACGCAAGCTCGGTCTCGGTGAGGATCCGCTGCGCCTGCAGCAGGCTCAGGAACGTCACCTCGCCCCGCCCGTAGAGCGTCTGCGTCAGCTCGAGCGTCTCGCGGGCCTTCGGGAGGATGTACTCCTCGAACCACTCGACGTTCCGCTGCGCCGCACGGTACGCGGCGATCGTCTCGGCGGTCGAATTCGCAAGGTCGAGTTCCACGTTCCTGAGGTCGGCCCGGGCCGAGGCGATGTCGGCCCGCGCCGTGCGGATGTTGCCCTGGTTGCGGTCGAAGAGCGGCACCTCGACCATCAGCTGCATGAGCCCCTGATCCATCGCCGGTATGCCGACCTGGTACTGGTAGCCGCCGAGAAAGTTGACGTTGGGGATCGGTTCCACGACCGCCCGCTCGAGCGACCACTGCGCCTGCGCGATGCCCGCCTCCGCGGCCCGCGGCTTCGCGTTGGTGAAGACCACGGCACGCTGCAGGTCCTTCAGGTCGAAATCGGGAAGCCGCGCGAAGAGGTCCGCCTCGATCCGGCCGATGTCGGCCAGCGGCAGGCCGATGGCGGCGGCGAGCTGTCGCCTGCCCGTTTCGACGTAGACCGCTCCGTTGAGCAGCCGAACCTCGGCGCGGTCCCGCTCGATGCTCCAGAAGAGCACGTCGGCCTTCGTCCCCTCTCCCGCCTCGGCGAGCTGGCGGCCGATCTCGTACGACCGCTTCGCGATGTCGAGCAGCAGCCGGTAGATCTCCATCCGCCTCTGGGCGACGAGCAACTGGTAGAAGGTCGCCCGCACGCCGGTGAGCACGTCGAAGCGGGCGCGAATGAGCTCGTATTCCGCCCTCTGCACCTCCCGCAGCGCCGCCTGCTGCGAGAGCCTCAGCTTGCCGGCCGTGACGATGTCCTGCGAGGCGAACGTGTTCCATTGGCTCTGGTCGCCGGCGATCTGCGGAGAGGCGCCCGCGAGCATCGGGTTCGGATAGAGCCTCGCCTGCACGGCCTTGCCGCGGGCCGCCTCGACGGCCGCGAGGGCCGAGCGGATCTTCGGATGGCTGCGTTCCGCGAGCGCCACGAACTCCGGCAGCATCGCCGGCGAGAAGTTCGGCGTTGGCTGAACCACCGCAGTCGGCGGTTCCTGTCCGAGGGCCGCGATCGGGATCGTGATTGCGATCGCGATCGCACAGGCCACGAGCACGTGGGCCGCGTCATCGCGCCGGTTCGAGATGCGTGTCATCTGCAGGTCCGAAGTTGGTCCGCCGGGTGCAAAAATCGTCCCGACCCGTGTCACCGCTGGAGTCCAAATGACCGCACGCGGCCCGGGCCGCTCAGCGGGCGGCATTTCTGTCGCAAAGCCCCCAGCTTCACGAAAACTTTGGGTGACTCTCCGGCCTCGTAAAAAGCTGGTAAGATGATGGCCTTAGTTTCCGAGGCCTGGAGATTGCAACCGATCGTGTCGCTGATTCTCGCCGAACACCTCACGAAGACCTTCGACGCCGCGGGCCACGACGGGTCGCCGGTCACCGCCGTCCGCGATGTCGACCTCGCGATCGATGCGGGCGAGTTCGTAGCGATCACCGGCGCGAGCGGCTCCGGCAAGAGCACGATCCTGCACATGCTCGGCGGGATCACCCGGCCGACGTCCGGAAGGGTGATGCTCGAGGGGGTCGATCTCGCGAAGCTCGATGACGACGCGCTGGCGCTCGTCCGCCGCAGGCGGATCGGGTTCATCTTCCAGCGGTACAACCTGCTGCCGGAGCTTTCGCTCCTCGAGAACGTCGCCCTGCCGCTGGTGTTCGACGGCGTGAAGGAGTCGGCCTGCCACAAGGCGGCCATGGAGGCGATCGAGTCGGTCGGCCTCGCCCCGAGGGCCTCGCACCGTCCCGACGCGCTTTCCGGCGGCGAGCAGCAGCGAGGCGCTATCGCGAGGGCCCTCGTGACCCGTCCGGCGGTCGTGCTCGCGGATGAGCCGACCGGCGCCCTCGACACCGTCAACTCCCGCCACGTGATCGAACTGCTCTCCTGCCTCGTGAAGGACCGCGGGCAGACGGTGGTGCTCGTCACCCACGACCAGACGACGGCCGCCGCGGCCGGACGTTTGATCCGCGTCGTCGACGGCCGAATCGCCTCCGACACGCTCGTCGGCGATGCCGACGACCACTCGGTCGTGTCCTCGGCGAGGACCGCCGTTCGATGAACCGCCTCAGTCTCCTCCTACGCCAGTGGCGAAACCGGCCCGGCCGTGCCATCGCCACCGCCGCGAGCGTCGCGGTCGCCGTGGGAGCCGTCGTGGCCACGTGGCTCTCCGCCGACGCCTCGCGGGAGGGTTACCGGAGGCTCGCCGAATCGATCGAGGGGGTGCCCTCGATCGACATCACGCCCCGCGAGACCGGCCGGTGGGACGGCTCCGGCGTGCCCAAGCTCATCGACATCCCGGGCGTGCGGGCCGTCGTGCCGCTCGTCTACAAGCCGGCGCTCCTGCGGAGCGACGAGCGGCGGATTCGCGAGGTCGCCGTCGGCGTCGATGCCGGCGGCCTCGTCGACGCCGGATTTCTCAAGCTCGTCGAGGGCCGCGCCTGCGAGGAGCCCGACGAGATCGTGGTGAGCCGCACGCTCGCCGATTCGCTCGACAAGTCGCTCGACGACACGCTGCTTTTTCTCTCGAGGCGCGGCGGCTACCGCACGATGAAGATCACGGGCATCGCCGACACGCAGTCGCTCTCGGCGCTCTCCGACGGCGGCGGTGTCGTCGTCGACATCGAGGCGCTCGGGGAGCTCACCGGCGTCCGCGGACTCATCGACCGGTTCCGGCTCGTGCTCCGCCCCGAGGCGTCGCGACAGGCGGTGCTCGCCGCCGTGAACGAGCGGCTGCCGGAGAAGCTCCACGCGATCGTGCCCGCGGGCCGGGCGAGCATGGCCCACGACATGCTCAACGCCGCCAACCTCGGGCTCGACTTCGTGACGGCCCTGACGGTCGCGATGGCCTGGTTCATCGTCGGCAACGCGATGCTCATGAACGTGACAGAGCGGAGGCGGGCGTTTGCGCTCCAGCGGGTGCTCGGGGCGACCACCCGCCAGATCAGCCGCATGCTCTTCTGGGAGGCGGCCGCCATCGGCGCCGTCGGGGCGGGCTTCGGCGCCGTCGGCGGCATCCTCGCGGCGGGCCCGATCGCGAAGGGGATCGCCCGCGCGATCCGCGCTCCCGACTTCGCGATCGCCTACAACCCCTGGATCGTCGTCGCGGCCGTGCTCATCGGGCCGGCGGTGGCGGTGCTCGCGGCGTGGTGGCCGACGCGGCAGGCCGCGAAGGTCGACCTGCTCGAAAGCCTGGCCCACATGGCGCCGCCACCGGAGAACATCTCCTGGAAGCTCGTCACGACCGCCGCGGTGCTCTGGAGCCTCGCCGTCGGCATCCTCGTCGCGGTAGTGACGGGCGTCCTGCCGCCGCGGTCCGCGGTGCCGGCAGGCATCGCCACCACCCTCGCCTTCATCGCGACGACGCCCGTCGTGCTGCCGCTGCTGGCCCGCCTGCTCGCGGGATTCGTGCCGAGCAAGTGGCGGATCGAGGGCGCGCTCGCGCTCGAGCAGATCCTCCGGCAGCCGGTTCGCACGGCGCTCACCACCGGCGTGCTCGTCGTGGCCGTCAGCAACGGCGTGGGGCTCGGCCATGCGATCCGCGACAACGTCGACGACGTCCTCGCCTGGTACGCCAAGGCGCTCAAGGCCGACTGGATGCTCCTGCAGGCCGGGGCCCTCGGCGTCTCGCGGGAGACGTCACCGTCGGCCGGCAGCGGGATCGTCGAGGAGGTCAGCGCGATCGAAGGGGTGGAAACGGTGCAGCCGATCTCGATCGCGATCGGATCGGCCGGGGGGGTGGCCTGCGTGATCGTCGCGAGGGACATGCCCCCGAACGAGCAGCTGCCACTCGAGGCGGTCGGGATGTCCGACGACGAACTCCGCACGATCGTCGACGAGGGTGGGCTCGTGGCCGGCACGGCCCTCGCACAGCGGCTCAAGGTGAAGGCCGGCGACGAGGTGACCGTTTCGGCGTTCGGGCGGACGATCCGGGCGAACGTCGCCGCGCTCGTGGTCGATTACACGGCGGGAGGCACGTCGCTCTTCATGAGCCGCGAAGCCGCCCGCCGGATCTTCGGCATCGACTCGGTCGACGCGCTCCTGATCGAGTCGAGCCCGGCGGCGGCGGCCGGCCTCCGCGAGCCGCTGGAGGCGGTCGCCAAGCGGCACGGGCTCCTCCTGCAGTCCCACGCCGATCTCCACGCGACGATCGACCGGATCATCAACGGCATCGTGGGGGCGCTCTGGTCGATCCTCGGCCTTGGTTTCATCGTCGGCAGCCTCGGCGTCGCCAACACGGTCACGATGAACGTGCTCGAGAAGCGGCGGACGCTCGGCCTGCTCCGCGCGGTCGGGATGACGGCGCGACAGGTCACCCGCCTCGTCGTGATCGAGAGCCTGCTCCTCGGCCTTTCCGGCTGCATCATCGGGATCCTCGGGGGCATCGCCTCGGCATGGTTCATCCAGCTCTCGAGCCAGCCGCTGCTGGGCCACCCGGTGTCGATGTCGTTCCGGCCCGAAGTGATCCTGTCGAACCTCGCGGCTGCTATCGCCATCACCGCGATCGCGGCCTGGCTGCCGGCCCGGCGGGCCGTCCGCCTCGACCTGCTCGACTCCATCGCCGCCGAGTGAGCCGGGCCCGGGCCGTCCCGGGTGTCCTCCTTCGTTTTTCGGGCGGGATCGCCTTTCTTCCCGCCGCTTGACCGGCCGCGGCCGCCTCGCGAAGCCTTGAGCCTTGGCAGGAGCGAACGCGGAGGGCCGGAGCGATGCAGACGCAGCCGCAGGTGTCGTTCGACGACGTGGAACTGACCGACGAGGTCCGCGAGCGGCTTCGCGACGAGGTCCTCGACTGGATCGGTCAGCTCGAGCGGTTCCACCCGAGGATCACCGGCTGCCACGTGGTGATCGGCATGCCCCACCGGCGGCATCGAATCGGCGGGCTCTACTCCGTGAGGATCGACGTCGTCGTGCCGGAGGCGGAGATCGTCGTGAACCGCGAGCATCACGACGAGCACGCCCACGAGGACGTTTTCGTCGCGCTCCGCGACGCCTTCGACGCCGCGAAACGGCGGCTCGAGGACCATGCCCGGCGACTCCGCGGCACGGTGAAGCGGCACGAGCCTCGCGGCCAGGGGGTCGTCGCGAAGCTCTTCCCGCTCGAGGGCTACGGCTTCATCGAGACCCCCGATGGCCGCGAGATCTACTTCCACCGCCACGCGGTGGCGAACCGGCGGTTCGACATGCTCGACCTCGGTGCCAGCGTCCGCTTCACCGAGGAGGAGGGGGACCGTGGCCCGCAGGCATCGATCGTCGAGATCGTCCATTCACGCCCTCCATCGGAGACCATGCCATGAGTGTCACCGGAACGCTCGTCTCGCGGGAAATGACCGTGCCCGTGCGGTCGCTCGACGGCGAGCCGATCGACCTGCCTGGCCGGCTCGTGCTGCCGGAGAGCCCGATCGGCCTCGTCCTCTTCGCCCACGGCAGCGGATCGAGCCGTTCGAGCCCGAGAAACACGTTCGTTGCGGGCGTGCTCCACGAGTCGTGGATCGGGACGTTCCTCTTCGACCTGCTCACGGAGCAGGAGGCGGACGAGCGGGTCAACGTGTTCGACGTCGGCCTGCTGGCCGACCGGCTCGTCGCGGCGGTCCGGCTCATGGCGATGGATCCGCTCACCTCGGCCCTCCCGATCGGACTGTTCGGTGCGAGCACTGGCGCGGGTGCCGCCCTCATCGCCGCGACCCGCGAGCACCGGATCGCCGCGGTCGTCTCGCGCGGAGGCCGCGTCGACATGGCGGGCACGCTCCTGAAGCGAGTTCAGGTCCCGACTCTGCTCATCGTCGGCTCGCACGACGAGGCCGTGCTCTCGCTCAACAGCGAGGCGCTCGAGCAACTCGCCGGCACGAAGCAGCTTGCGATCGTCCGCGGCGCGAGCCACCTCTTCGAGGAGCCCGGCACGCTCGAGGAGGTGGCGACGCTCGCGAGCGAGTGGTTCGCCCGTCACCTCGGCCCCGGTCGGCGCGAGGCGACCGCCGAGGAAAGGGGGAGGACGGCATGAGCGGCTTGGTGGGCAGGCAGTTGTTCATCGATCGCAGGGATGCCGGCGAGCGGCTGCTCGAGCGGCTCAAGCACGAGACGCTCGTCGATCCGGTCGTGCTTGCCATCCCGCGGGGGGGCGTCCCCGTCGGCGCCGTCGTCGCCCGCGGGCTCGGCTGCGAGCTCGATGTGCTGCTCTCACGAAAGCTGCGGGCGCCCCACCAACCGGAGCTGGCGGTCGGCGCGATCACGGAAGCGGGCGTCGTCCACATGACCCGCGGCCTCGGGGAATGGGCCGGGGTGAGCGAGGCCTACCTCGAGGCGGAGCGAAACCGCCAGCTCGCCGAGATCGAGCGGCGGAGGAAGATGTTCCGCGCGATCCGGCCGCAGGCGTCCGTCGCCGGCAGGAGCGTGATCCTCGTCGACGACGGCATCGCGACGGGATCGACGATGATCGCGGCGATGCACACGCTCCGCGCCGCCGCAGCGGGGGAGATTTTCGTGGCCGTGCCGGTCGCGCCGCCGGAGCGGCTCGATGAGATCCGGGCGCAGTGCGACAAGCTCGTCTGCCTGCAATCGCCGCTGGAGTTCATGGCAGTGGGCCAGTTCTACGAGCGGTTCGACGAGGTGACCGACGAGGAGGTCTGCGATCTCCTGCGGACGTCGCTCGTGCACCACATGATCCCGTGACGACGTGCGATCCCGCGACCGGGCAGGATGCCGACGTCGCTCATTTCCTGTCGGCGGCCGCCGACAGGTCGAGGTCGATCGTCGCCCCCTCGGCTGCGACGCTGCCGCCGAGTCCGGACCGAAGCGGATTGGCATAGCGGCCCGGGATGCGAAACCAGCCTGCATGCTCCGGCCGTGCCGGCGGCTGGGACGACGGCGGTCCGGCATCGGACTTCATCGCGATCGCCACGCTGCCTTCCGGCCCGCGAGGCGGCCCGCCCTCGGCCCCCCCGGATGAGCCTCTCGCGATGGATGCCGGCCTCGCGGGACCGCCGCCCGGAGTCGCGTCGCCGGGCATCTCGGCAGCCTTCTGGAAGACCGTCTTCGGCTCCGGGCTCGAGACGGCGATTCGCACGGGCCCGGGGGGAACGTGCGGCAGCGAATAGGTGCCGTCGGGCCGGATCCGGGCCGTGAGCGTCGCCCCGTCGGCCGTGACCACGGTGACAACGCCGAACGTGACCGGCCGCTCGCCGACCCGTACCCTGCCTTGCAAAGGCGACCGTTCGCGGGTGGAAAGCCAGTTCCTGATCTGCATCGCGACCAGGAGACAGAGGACGATCGCGATCATCGTCGCGATGATCCTCACCCCCCGCGACGTGGGCCGATCGGGCGACCTGCTGGATGCCGGCATGATGCCCTTCTTCAGGGAGACGGAGAAACGTACATGGAGTCGCTCGTATCGACGCCATCGATGCTCGCCATGGCGGGGAGCACGGTCGTCGCCGCCGAGTACTCGAGGAACACGACCGAACCGTCGCCGAGGAGCCACGATCCGCCCCCCGGATGCATGCTCCAGAAGTGCGTGGCCGCGCACGGGTTGCGGACGTCGTCCTGCCGAAAATATCCGGGTGACGGACAGGCATTCCCCTCGGAGTCGGTGGCGATGATGGAGAACTCCATGTTCGGGTTCGCCATCACCGTGTCGAAATCGGTCATCGTCCAGCGGCCGTAGTAGCGGTCCGACGAGGGCGGCCGCTCGCCCACGAGCGTCACCTTGCTGAGCCCGGCGACCACCTTCGCCACCGACACTTTCGGCCGGGGAGACCAGGTCCAATTCTGCGTCGGGAAGACGCCGTTGACGGCGTTGCTCGCATGCCCTGCCGCGTCGACGCGCTCGTCGTTGCCGCTCACGGCGATGTAGCTGTTGAGGCCGTAGCCCCAGGGATTCCGAATCGGAGCGGCATGCTGGTCGGAGGGGCAGAGGTAGGCCGGAACGACGAGCCCGCTCACGTCCCGGTGTACGGCGTAGACGTCCTCGAGCGTCATTGGCCGCTTCCAGACGGCTGGAGCCGCCGGCTCCTCCATGAAAGGCTGGATCCGCAGCAGCCAGCTCCCCACCTGCTCGAGCCGCGGCGGAAAGACGTCTTCCGGTCCGCCGACGCCCACCAGATGGTCTGGCAGCACGCTGAACTGCGAGGGAGCGAGCAGTCTCCGCGTGGCCTGGCGGGCCAGTGGAAAGCGGCGGTACGAGTCGTGGAAACCCGAGATCGCAAGACCGATCTGACGCAGCTTGTTGGAACAGGCCGTTCGCCGGCCGGCTTCCCGCACCGACTGGATGGCCGGCAAGAGGATGCCGACGACGACGCCGATGATGGCGATCGAGACGAGCAGTTCGACGAGGGTGAACCCGCGGCGGCGCATGATGAACTTCGCGATCGAGTATCGCGACCGATCGGAGGGACGTCAAACAATCGAGCCCACCGCCGACCCGCGGCGTCATCCCTTGATCACGCCCAGCGGCCGCAGGCGGGCGACCTTCGTCGAAAGACCGGCCCGGTGGACGACGTCGACCACGACGTCGACGTCCTTGTAGGCGGCGGGCTGCTCCTCCGCGAGCCCTTCACGGCTCCGCGACCTCGCCACGACGCCGATCCGCGAAAGCTCGTCGCGGATGCTGCGACCACGGGCAGCACGCGTCGCGGCGGTGCGGCTCATGCAGCGGCCGGCACCGTGACAGGTCGTTCCGAACGACCGCTCCATCGCCCGAGGACCTCCCACGAGCACCCAGCTGGCGCGGCCCATGTCGCCCGGGATGATGACGGGCTGACCGACGGCACGATAGCGGGCAGGCACGTCGGCGTGGCCCGCGGGAAAGGCCCTCGTCGCCCCCTTCCTGTGCACGCAGACGACCTTCCGCACCCCGGCCACGTCGTGCGATTCGAGCTTCGCCATGTTGTGCGCGACGTCGTAGAGGAGCGTCATCCCGAGCGACTCCCAGGTTCGCCCGAAGATCCGCTCGAACACCTTTCGGCACTCGACGAGCAGGAGTTGGCGATTGCAGAAGGCGAAGTTCGCCGCCGCCCGCATCGCCCCCAGATACGCCTCCCCCTCGGGGCTCTCGACGGGTGCGCAGACGAGCTGCCGGTCGGGCAGCACGACGCCATACTTCGCCGGCGCGTCGCGAAGGCTTCGAAGAGCGTCGTCGCAGACCTGGTAGCCGAGCCCGCGCGAGCCGGAGTGGATGAGCACGCACACCTGCCCGACGTGCAGCCCGAACGCGGCGGCGACGAGCGGATCCTCGAGGCGGTCGACGACCTGCACCTCCACGAAATGGTTGCCCGCCCCCACGGTCCCGCACTGGTCCAGCCCGCGGTCGATCGCGCGGTCGCTCACGAGCTCCGGCCTCGCCCCCCCGATGCAGCCCTCGGCCTCGGTGCAGGCGAGGTCATCGTCGGTGGCGAGCCCCCGGGCGCGGAGGAACCGCACGCCCTCCCGCATGAGCTCCCGCAGTTCCGCGCTCGCAAACCGATATGGCCCCCCCTGCCCCACGCCCACCGGGATGTCGCGGATCATCTGATTGACCAGCTGCGGAAGCACGGGCCGCACGTCGTCGATCGAGAGATCCGTGCGGACGAGCCGAACGCCGCAGTTGATGTCGTAGCCGACGCCCCCGGGCGACACGACGCCGCCCGCCACCGGATCGGTCGCGCACACACCGCCGATGCAAAAACCGTAGCCCCAGTGGATATCGGGCATCGCGAGGCTCGCCCGCTGGATGCCGGGCAGGAAGGCCACGTTGGCCACCTGCTCGGCCGCACGGTCGCTCCGCAGGTGCGGAAGCAATCGCTCGTCGGCGAAGATCAGCCCGTCCACGAGCATGCCCGGCTTGTACGACCGCGGAATCCTCCAGCAGCACTCGTCGACCGGCTCGAGCGGACCGTCGTAGCCGGCGTGCTCCGGCTTCGGCGACGTCTCGACGGCTTCGGGCATGTGGCGGCCTCCCCGTGTCAGATGTCGACGATGAACTCCGCCTCCCAGCCCGCCGGCGATTGCCGCACCGAGAGCCCGTGCTGTGTGACGGCCTTGATCTCGTGGGCGAGCACGTGCCGCTCCGGGTCGTACGGCTCCCCCTGAACGCTGGCATCGAGCCCCGCAGCATCGAGCGAGACGTCGCAGGATCGTCCGAGGAATCGCCGAAGCTCGAAGGCGGCATGAAGCTCCGACACGAGGTCGAAGAGCAGCCAGGTCGGATCGGTGCCCTCGACCCGCAGCCGCTCCTGACGCGTCGGCCGCACCTGCGCGAGGTCGCCGGCGATCACCTCGAAGAGGCCGCATGCCGCGTCGCCAAACAGCTCCGAGAGCGACGCCGCCCGCACGCGGATCCCGAGGTCGGCCGTGTGGTCGAAGAGCTCGTACATGGAGGGAACTCTACGCCCCGCGCGGCCGCGAGGTCCGGCCGCCCCACGGCAACGGAAAAACGGCCCGGACATCCGCGTTGACCCGCGCCAAGCCCCCCCCTAACCTCCTGCCCCATGAGCCTTCCCTACGACCTGCGTCTGCACCGTTCGCTGCCCGATGGACCCGGCCAAGGCCTCCTGAGCGTGGTCGTGCCCTGCTTCGACGAGGAGACCGTCATCGAGACGACTCACCGTCGTCTCGTCGAGGCGCTTCCGGAGACGGGGATGGACTTCGAGATCGTCTACGTGGACGACGGCAGCCGCGACGCGACGCCCGAAACGCTGGCCCGGATCGCGGCCGAGGATTCCCGGGTACGGTTCGTGGAGCTCTCGCGCAACTTCGGCCAGCAGGCGGCCATGTCCGCGGGCCTCTCGCACGCGGAGGGAGACGCCGTCGTGCTCATCGACGCCGACCTGCAGGACCCGCCGGAGGTGATTCCGGAGATGGTCGAGGCATGGAGGCACGGCGCGGACGTCGCCTACGGCCGCCGACGATCGCGGGACGGCGAGACCGCCTTCAAGCTCGCGACGGCCGCAGTGTTCCACAGGCTGCTCGCGCGGCTCGTGCCACACCCGATCCCGATCGACACCGGTGACTTCAAGCTGCTCGATCGCGCGGTCGTCGACGCCCTCCTATCGTTGCCTGAAAAGCGTCGCTACCTGCGAAACCTCGTCGCGTGGACCGGCTTCCGCCACGAGCCCGTCTGGTACGACCGCAAGCCGCGGGCCGCCGGGACGACGAAGTATTCGATCCGCAAGCTCGTGGCCTTGGCGGTCGATGCGGTCGTGATGTCGAGCGACACGCCGATGCGGCTCACCTGGCTCTTGGCCGCGGGGCTCGCGGCGACCGGGCTGGCTGCCGGCGTGGCGGCGATGCTCTTCCCGGTCGTTCGCCTCGTGGCGGGCTTCGGCGCGATCGTGTCGCTGGTGGCGGCGGTGCAAATGGTGGGGATCGCGATCGTCGGCGAGTACGTCGTTCGCACCTACCGCGAGACGCAGGCGCGGCCGAGCTGGATCGCCCGGCCGTCGTCCGCCCGTCTCAGGATCCATCGGG
>JBBAVU010000022.1:0-2017 GCA_040397565.1 Pirellulales bacterium
GCCGACACGCTCGACAACTTCTCGCGGCTTTCCGTGAAGATCTGCGCGGAGGTGCCGCTGCGGATCCACCACAACCTTCTTGCGAGCTGCGACCGCACGGAGATCCGCGAGGTCTACAGCCGCCCGCAGGCCCTCTCCCAGTGTCGCAACTGGCTCGCCCGGCACCTTCCTGCCGCCAAGCTCGTTGAGGTCACGAGCACGAGCCATGCCGCGGAGACCGCCGCGAAGACGCCGCACGCCGCCGCCATCGCGAGCCGCCAGGCGGGCGTGCACCACGGCCTCGACGTGATCGCCGAGAACATCGAAGACCTCGAGGGCAATTCCACCCGATTCGCCGTCATCGGGCATGACGACGCGGCCCGCACGGGCCACGACAAGACGTCGCTGATGTTCGAGATCGAGCACAAGCCCGGGGGACTCGCCGACGCGCTGGCGATCCCGAAGCGTCAGAAGCTCAACCTCACCTGGATCGAGTCGTTCCCGATGCCCGGGACGGAGCGGGGCTACGTCTTCTTCGTCGAGCTCGAGGGGCATCGCACCGACCTGCGGGTCCGCCGGGCGATCCAGTCGCTCGAGAAGAAGTGCCGCCGCGTCGTGATTCTCGGCTCCTACGCGATCGCCGCCCCGGTGGGGTGACCGCGGCGACGTCGTCCCGCGCCCTCAACATTCGCCGATCGCGGCCGTATAGTGCTGGCCACGCACCCGCACCACAGCCAGAAGGAGCCAACGCATGGCCGCACGCACGCCGATCGTCGCCGGAAACTGGAAGATGAACCTCGACCGGGCCAAGGCCCATTCGCTCGCCGAGGCCGTCGCGGCACGACGCGGCGAGGCCGCCGGCGTCGATCTCGTGCTCTGCCCGCCGAGCGTCTATCTCGAGTCGGTCGCCTCGGCCCTGAAACTCGCCGGCGGCTCGAGCCCGTCGGGCGTCGCCCTCGGCGGCCAGAACGCCTGCGACAAGACGAGCGGAGCCTTCACCGGCGAGGTAGCGCCGCCGATGCTCGTCGATATCGGCTGCCGCTACGTGATCCTCGGCCACTCGGAACGGCGGACGCTCTACGGCGAGACCGACGCGACCGTGGCCGCGAAGGTGCACGCCGCCCTCGCCGCGGGCCTCACGCCGATCGTCTGCGTGGGGGAACTGCTCGAGGAGCGCGAGGCGGGCAGGACGGCCGACGTCGTCTCGAAGCAGGTGAAAGGCTCGCTCGCGGCCGTCGCCGCGGCCGACCTCCCGAAGCTCGTGATCGCCTACGAGCCGGTCTGGGCGATCGGCACGGGGAAGGTCGCGACCCCGGAGCAGGCCCAGGAGGTGCACGCCCTCATCCGCTCGCTGCTCGCCGGGCTCTCCGACGCGGCCACCGCGGCGAAGGTCCGCATCCAGTACGGCGGGAGCGTGAAGCCCGACAACGCCAAGGATCTCGCGGCCAAGCCCGACATCGACGGCGCCCTCGTCGGCGGCGCGAGCCTCAAGGCCGACGACTTCCTTCCGATCGCCGCCGCATTCCGCGGGTAGCCACACGCCGGGGGGGCCGGACCACACGGCTTACACGCGGGAAGCTTTTTCGCTACGGTATTGGCGTTCCGTCCCTGATCCAGGATTCCCCAATGCTCACGCTCGTTCGCTTTCTGCTCGGCTTCATGCTGGTCTTCACGGCCCTGTTTCTCATCCTGCTCGTGCTCATCCAGCGGGGCCGCGGCGGCGGGCTCGCGGGTGCCTTCGGTGGCGCGGGCGGCCAGAGCGCCTTCGGCACGAAGGCGGGCGACGTCTTCACGAAGATCACGATCGGCGTCGCCGCCTTCTGGATCATCCTCTGCATTCTCGCGATCAACGTCCTCGGCCGGCAGCAGTCGCTCTTTTCGGGATCACTCGGCTCCGCGGCTCCCCAGGCGTTGCAGTCGGGCCCGGGAGACGCGCCGCAAGGTGCCGCGAACCAACCGGACGACGCGGCCCCCCCCGCGGCGACGCCCCCTGCCTCGTCCGGCTCGGAGAAGCCGACTACCGAAACCCCGGCCGCCG
>JBBAVU010000022.1:2117-4032 GCA_040397565.1 Pirellulales bacterium
CACGCCGGAGCCGGCGGCCACGAACTGATCGGCTGTGACCCGGATCGATCCTCCCCACGACCCACGGCTTTCGCGGGAGCGTTGATGAAGACCACGGGCCCGAAGAGCATGACCGGCTGCGGGGAGGCCACGCTCACCCGCGACGGCTGCACCTGCCGCGTCGAGGTGCGGGCGGTGAACCACCGTTTCTTCAAGCTCTCGCTCCGGGCCAGGGAGGGATTTTCCACCCTCGAACCGCGGATCGATGCGGCCGTGCGGGAGCGGCTGAACCGCGGCAGCGTGCAGGTGACGCTCGACATGAGCGGCCGCGGTGCCGGTGCAAGCCGGCGGATCGACCGAGCCCAACTCGAGGCCTACCTCGACGACCTCACCGATTTCTGCACCGCCCGCGGCCTCGCCCACCCGACGGCGGTTGATCCGATTCTTTCCCTGCCCGGCGTCGTGACCGACAGCTTTCCGACGCCGGAAGCGATCGAGGCCCACTGGCCGCTTGTCGAGGCGACGCTCCTCGCGGCGCTCGACGCCGTCGATGCGATGCGGGCGAACGAGGGGGCCGCGATGGCCGCCGACCTCGGGAACACCTGTGGCGAGATCGCCCGGCTCGCCGCCTCGATCCGTGAACGCGTGCCCGCGGTCATGGAAGACTGCCGACGACGCCTGTTCGAACGAGTCGGCAGGGTTCTGGCCGAGCACGACGTGACGATCGCCCCGGCCGACGTTGCGAGGGAGGTGGCCCTGATCGCCGACCGGTCCGACATCGCCGAGGAGTTGGTGCGGCTCGACAGCCACATCTCCCAGTTCACGGCGATCCTGCGGACGAATTCACCCGGTCGGCCTCTCGAGTTCCTCACCCAGGAACTTGGCCGCGAGGTCAACACGATCGGGTCGAAGTCGGCCGACGTCGCGATCGCCCACACCGTCGTCGAGCTCAAGGCCCGCGTCGAGCGGCTCAAGGAGCTCGTGCAAAATTTCGAGTGACCGGCTATACTTTTGGAACGCATGTCCACCAGTCGAGGCCAACTCGTCGTCATCTCCGGCCCGTCGGGCGTCGGCAAGAGTACGATCCTGAGGCGGCTCCTTGCCCGGCTTCCGCACCTCATCCCGAGCGTTTCCGCCACCACGAGGCCGCCGCGGGCCGGTGAGCGGGACGGGATCGACTACCACTTCATCCCTCTCGAGGAGTTCGAAAGACGGCGGAAAGCCGGGGATTTCCTCGAATGCTGCCAGGTCTACGGCCGCCAGCACTGGTACGGCACCCTCGTCGACGAAGTTGCCCCCCGCCTCGCCGCCGGAGAATGGGTGGTTTTGGAGATCGACGTGGAGGGTACACTATCGATTCTCCAGAAATTTCCCGACGCCCTCACGATCTTCGTGGAGCCGGAACGGCCGGAGCAGCTCGACGAGCGGCTTCGAGGCCGCGGCACCGAAAGCCCGGAGGCGATGGCGAGACGACTGGAGGTGGCGCTCCGCGAACTGGCCGAAGCTCATCGCTACCGGCACAGGGTCGTCAACGCCCACCTGGACGATGCCGTTAACGATATAGCCAACATCCTTCGGCGGGCCGGCCTGCCGGAAGCCGCCGCGACCTGAAGAGCCACACCCACAAGCCCCACGAACGGAGAACGATGCATGATCGATGACCTGCGCGAGGAAGAGATCGTCAACAAGGTCGGCGGCCGCTTCAAACTCTCGACCCTGATCCAGAAGCGGCTCGTCGCGCTCAACGCCGGCAGCCGTCCCCTCGTCGACATCGACACCGACGACCGGATGCAGATCGTCATCGAGGAGATCAAGCAGGACAAGATCTTCCTCGACACCGCGAGCAACCTCCGCATCACGGGCGAGTCGGTCGAGGCAGGCGGCCCGCTCGACTTCTCGCCGGACATCCTCTGACAACAGCCCCCAAGCCGATAGT
>JBBAVU010000022.1:4132-12147 GCA_040397565.1 Pirellulales bacterium
AGCCCCCAAGCCGATAGTCCACCAGCCGTTTCACCCACGACGATCGCAGGCAGTGAAGATTGCAGGCAGTGAAGATCGCAGGCAGTGAGATCGTGCTCGGGGTTTCAGGGGGCGTGGCGGCCTTCAAGGCGGCTGCACTGGCGAGCCGCCTCGTGCAGGAGGGGGCGGGCGTCACGGCCGTGCTCACGAAAAATGCCCGCCGTTTCATCGGCACGGCGACCTTCGCTGCGCTCACAGGCCGGCCCGTGCCGAAGGGCAGCTTCGAGCCCTCGGCCCACCCACTCGGCGCCCACATCGAACTCGCCGCCCGGGCCAACCTCGTCGTGGTCGCCCCGGCCACGGCCGACCTGCTGGCGAAGGCGGCCCATGGCCTCGCCGACGATCTGCTCTCGACGCTGCTCCTGTGTGCGGAATGCCCGGTGCTGTTCGCCCCGGCGATGAACGCGGCGATGTGGGAGAAGCCGGCCGTACAGCGCAACGTCCGTCAACTGGCCGCCGACGGCGTCGGGTTCGTGGAGCCGGGCGTTGGCTGGCTTTCCTGCCGCAAGACGGGAACGGGCAGGATGGCCGAGCCGGACACGATCCTGCAGGCGATCGCCGACGCGCTCGCCGCGAGGCCGTCGGGGCGGTAGAGCCGTCCCATTCACCAGCACAGATGGCCCACATCCTCCTCACCGCCGGCCCGACCCGCTCCTATCTCGACGGCGTCCGCTATCTCACGAACGCCTCGAGCGGGAGGATGGCGCTGGCGATCGCGACGGCCGCAAGGAAGCATCGGCACGAGGTCACCATCGTAAGCGGCCCGGTTTCGGTGACATATCCGCGGGGCGTCAGGATCGTGAACGTCATGACGACCCGCGAGATGCTCGACGCGTCGCTCGAGATCCTCCCCGAATGCGACGGGGTGATTGCCGCCGCCGCTCCCTGCGACTTCGAGCCGGAGCGGCGGGTCGCCGGCAAGATTCCGCGGCAGGGTGAGGGGCTCACGCTGAAACTGCGGCCCACGATCGACGTCATCGCGACGCTCGCCCGCAGGGCCCAGCCAAACCAGTGGATGGTGGCCTTCGCGCTCGAGCCGGAGGCTGACCCGGCCAGAGCTCTCGAAAAAATCACGACGAAGCGATGCGACCTGATCGTGGTGAACGACCTTTCGGCGATCGACGCCCGCAACACGGCCGTCACCGTCTACGACCGCTCCCATGCCCGGGCCGGCTCCCGGAAGGGGACGAAGGCGGCCGTGGCCGACTGGCTCGTGCGGCTGGTCGAACGCAGGCTCATGAATCCGGTATAGTTCTCGCTTTCCCGTTCCTCCCGACCTTGCTCGAACGATGATCGACGTCGCCATTCTCGGTGCCACCGGCTACACGGCGGTCGAACTGATCAAGCTCCTCCTGCGCCACCCGCAGGCGAGGATCACGGCCGTCACGAGCAGGCAGGAGGGGCGGCCTGCGATCTCGACCGTCCATCCGAGCCTCGTGGGCCGGCTCGACCTTCCGCTCGAGGACCTTTCGCCGAAGGAGATCGCCACGCGGGCGAAGTGCGTCTTCAGCTGCCTGCCGCACGCCGCGAGCGCGGAGGTCGTTTCGCAGCTGCTCGATGCCGGAGCCACCGTCATCGACTTCAGCGCCGACTACCGGCTCGACGACGCCGCGAGCTACCAGGAGTGGTACGGCCACGAGCATCCCGACGCGGGCCGGCTCGGAAGCGTCGTCTACGGCCTGCCCGAACTCTTCCGCGAGCGGATCAAGGGGGCGAAGCTCGTCGCGAATCCCGGCTGCTACTCGACCTCGGCGATCCTGCCGCTGGCGCCCCTCGTGAAGGCCGGCCTCGTCGAGACCACCGACATCATCGTCGACTCCAAGAGCGGCGTGAGCGGCGCGGGACGCTCGCCGAAGCTCATGACGCATTTCCCGGAGTGCAACGAGAGCCTTTCCGCCTACAACGTCGGCCGCCACCGCCACACGCCCGAGATCGAGCAGGTGATCGGGCGGCATGCCGGCCGGCGGCCGGAGGTGATCTTCACGCCGCAGCTGGCGCCGATGGATCGCGGGATCCTCTCGACGATCTACGCGAAGCCGACGCGGCCGCTCACTGACGACGCAGTTCTCACCGCCCTGCGGGAGGCCTACGCGGGGGAGCGGTTCGTGCGGGTGGTCGACCACCTTCCCGCCACGAAGGACACGGTCGACACCAACTTCTGCGACATCACCGCCCGGGTGGTCCGCGGGCGCGTGCTGCTCATCAGCTGCCTCGACAACCTGGTGAAGGGGGCGAGCGGCGCCGCCGTGCAGAATTTCAACTGCGTCCACGGTCTTCCCGAGCAGACCGGCATGCTGTGAGCCCCCCGATGCCCATCAACGAGACCCCCACCAAGCTTCCGATTCCTCCGCTTCCGAAGGGCTTTCGCGCCGCCGGCGTCCACGCCGGGCTCAAGCGAAATCCGACCCGCGAGGACATCTCGCTCATCGTGTCGGATCTCCCGGCGACGGCCGCCGGCGTCTACACGACGAACCTCGTGTTCGCGGCGCCGGTCGCCTTCGACCGGGCCCGCACGCCCGGCGCGGGCTTTCGTGCCGTGGCGATCAATTCCGGCAACGCGAACGCCTGCACCGGTAGCCGCGGACTCGACGACGCCCGGGCGATGGCGAGGGCCGCCGCCGAGAACGTTGGCGTCACCGAGGAGAGCGTGCTCGTGCTCTCGACGGGGATCATCGGTGAGTTCCTCCCGCTCGAGAAGATCCGGGCGGGCCTCGGCGTCGTGGCCGCCAGGCTCGGCAGCGACGACGAGTCGCTCGTGACGGCGGCCCGCGGCATGATGACGACCGACACCCGGCCAAAGCTCTCGGGATCGAGGTTCGAGGCGGGAGGCGACACGATCACGCTCACCGGCATCGCGAAGGGGGCGGCCATGGTCGGGCCGCGCATGGCGACCATGCTCGGCATCGTGATGACCGACGCGGCGCTGCTGCCGGCGGACGCCCAGCGATTGCTTTCCGAGGCGACTGAGGAGACGTTCAACTGCGTGAGCGTCGACGGCCACACGAGCACGAACGACACGGTGCTGTTCCTCGCCAACGGCGCCGCCCGAGGGAAGCCGCTTTCCGGGAAGGATCTCGACCGCTGCGGCCGTGCGCTTCACGAGGCCTGCGAGACGCTCGCCAGGGAGATCGCCGATGACGGCGAGGGTGCGACGCACGTCCTGCGGATCGAAATGTCGGGCTGCGCGAGCCGTGACGCCGCGAGGCAGATCGCGAGGACGGTTGCCGACAGCCCGCTGGTGAAGACGGCGATCTGCGGCGCCGACCCCAACTGGGGGCGGATCGTGTCGGCTGCCGGCTACTCAGGGGTGTCATTCGACCCCGACAAGCTGCGGCTGAAGCTCAACGGCACGCTCCTCTTCGAGAAGGGGTCGCCCGTGGCATTCGACGCCGCGAAGGTCTCCGAATCGATCCGCTCCGCCCGGGAAACCCTGATCGAGATCGATCTCGGCAGCGGTCCGGGCGGCATCCGGTTCTATTCGAGCGACCTCACGGCCGAATACGTCCGTCTCAACGCCGATTATCACACCTGAGAGGCTCGATTGCGGGGCATCCGGCGCGTACAATCCCGGCACGGCCTCCGGGCCGGCAGCAGTTCCTTTCGGCCAGCAGAGTCATCCATGCCCACCACGTTCGCCCGCCCGATCTCCCGCCCGCTGAACGCCGTCGATCCCGACGAGGACGAGGACCTCGGTGACGAGGAAGACCTCACGATCGCCGAGCCGCTCACCGACGAGGAGTCGAGCTTCGACGACTTCGACGACGAGTTCGACGACGACTTCGAGGAGGAGAGCAACGATCCCGACTGGGACCACCCCGATGACGACGCCCCGGACGAGCCTCCCCCGGGGAAGGTGCCGGGCAAGAAAAAGTAGCCCTTCATGGGCGGCATCCACGGAAGGCGATCCCGGCAGCACGCATGCTCCACCTCCACGATCAGATCGGCGAAGCCGTCGCGGCCATCCGCGGGCGATGGGGCGTGGCCCCGAGGGTCGGCATCATCCTGGGCAGCGGCCTCGGCGGCGTGACCGAGGCGATCCGTGACCGCGTCGTGATCCCGTACGGCGAGATCCCCCACTTCGCGAAGTCCACCGCCCACGGCCATGCCGGGCAGTTGGTCTGCGGGTCGATGGAGGACGTGCCCGTCTGCGTCATGGAAGGGCGAATGCACGCCTACGAGGGCTATCCCCTCTCGCAGATCACGCTGCCAGTCCGGGTGCTCAAGGCGCTCGGGGCGGAGCTGCTCGTCGCCACGAACGCCTGCGGGGGGCTCAATCCGACCTACCGCACCGGCGACATCATGGTGATCGACGACCACATCAACCTGATGAACGACAACCCGCTGATCGGCATCAACGACGAGCGGCTCGGCCCGCGTTTTCCTGACATGTCGGCCCCTTACGCCGCCGACGTGGCCGACCTCGCCCTCGAGGTCGCCCGGCGTGAAAACTTCGCCGCCCACAGGGGCGTCTACGTCGCCGTCACCGGGCCCAACCTCGAGACGAGGGCCGAATACAGGTTTCTGCGGCTCATCGGCGCCGACGTCGTGGGGATGTCGACGGTGCCGGAGGTGATCGTCGCCGTGCATGCGGGCCTCCGGGTGCTCGGCCTCTCGGTGATCACCGACATGTGCCTCCCCGATGCCCTCGAGGTCGCCGAGGTCGAGAAGATTCTCGCCGTGGCCCGGTCGGCGGAGCCGAAGCTCCGCGCGATCGTGACGGCTGTGGTGCGGCGAATGCGCTATGGATCGGCGTGACTGGCTGAAGAGCGTGACGGTCGGCGGCGTCGCGGTGCTCGCCGCACGATGGGATCTGGCCGCGGCAAAAGCGGCCGAGGTGGACGACCGATTTGCGCGGCTGGCCGATGCGGCCCTCGATCGGGCCGGGCAGCTCGGGGCGAAGTTCGCCGATTTCCGGATCATGCAGACGGAGACGGAGTCACTCTTCGTCCGCGAGCAGATGGTGCAGGCCGTCTCGGCGGCGACGTCGCTCGGATGCTCGGTCCGCGTCGTCGTCGACGGCGCCTGGGGGTTCGCGGCGTCGGAGGACCTCTCTGGAGAGGGAGTGGCGAGGCTCGCGGCCGAGGCGGTTGCGATCGCGCGGGCGCAGGCCGGCTGGCGGAAGCGTCGCGTCGAGATCGAATCGCTTCCGCGGCACGTCGGTCGGTTCGACCAGCCTGCCGGGGTCGACCCGTTCGCCGTGCCGCTCGAGCGAAAGGTCGAGACGCTCCTCGGCATCACGGCCGCCGCCGGAGCCGCCGGGGCGAACTTCTGCCACGCGTCGCTCCAGCAGGTGCGGGAGCGGACCTGGCTTGCGAACACGTTCGGAAGCCGGATCATCCAGTCCCGCGTCCGGCTCCAGCCCGGCTTCGCGGTCACCGTCACCGACGAGAAGACAGGCCGATTCGCCGAGCGTGAGGGGTCGGTGCCGCCGCGGGGCGGCGGGTGGGAGCACGTCACGTCCCTCGCGCTCACCGCGGATGCGGCCCGAGCGGTCGAGGAGGCCCGAGAGAAGCTCGCCGCCCCGTCGGTCGAGCCCGGGCGGAAGGATCTCGTGATCGCGCCGAGCAACCTCTGGCTCACGATCCACGAGACGGTGGGGCACCCCACCGAGCTCGACCGCGCCCTCGGCGACGAGGCCAACTTCGCCGGCACGTCGTTCTGCACCCCCGACAAGCTCGACCGGCTGCGGTACGCCAGCGACATCGTGAGCTTCCGCGGCGAGCGGACGGAGCCCGGTGGCGTCGCCACGACCGCGTTCGACGACGACGGCGCGCCGACCGCCGGCCGCGAATTTTTCATCGTCGAAAAAGGCGTCTTTCGCAGCTACCAGATGGCCCTCGGCCAGGCGGGCCGGATCGGCCGACAGGAGTCCAACGCCTGCGGCTACGCCGAGAGCTTCGACGCCTTTCCGCTCCAGCGGATGCCCAACATCTCGCTCGTGCCGGGCCGCGATCCGGCCGTCACCGCCGAGTCGCTCATCGCCGGCGTCGACGATGGCATCTTCATCGAAGGGAATGGCAGCTGGAGCATCGACCAGCAGCGATACAACTTCCAGTTCACCGGCCAGGTCTTTCACCGGATCAAGAACGGCCGGCTCGCCGGCATGCTTCGGGACGTCGCCTATCAGGGCAACTCCGTCGATTTCTGGAACGCCTGCGACGGCCTCGGCGGGCCGCTGTCCCGCGAACTCTACGGCGCCCTCCACTGCGGCAAGGGACAGCCGCAGCAGGCGGCCCCAGTCTCCCATGGTGCGGTGCCGGCGCGGTTCCGCCGGATCAACGTGCTCAATACGGCCGAGCAGGCCGGCGCGAAGACGGCCGCCTGCGAGGGCTGCCAGGGATTGGTGCGGCGATGGGCATGACCGCGAACGCTGCCCGTACGATCTGCGAGCGGGTCCTCCGACTCGTGCACGCCGACTCGGCCGAGGTGCGGCTTGCGGTCGGCGACGACCTCCACGTGCGGCATGCGTCCAACGACATAACGTCGAACGCCCTCATCCACCGGACCGACCTGTCCCTCACGGTGAGCTACGGCCGACGCTCGGCGACGCTCTCCACGAATCAGCTCGGCGGGGGCCAGCTCGATGACGCCTCGATCCGGCGGCTGGTGGATCGGGCGCAGGCGATGGCGAAGCTCGCCCCGGAGAATCCCGAGCACATGCCGCCGCTCGGCCCGACGGAGTTTGCCACGCCGGTGACCTGGGCCGAGGCGACGGCCGCCGCGTCGCCGGAGGCGGTGATCCCGTCGATCAGGCCGGTCATCGAACGAGCACGCGACGCGGGCGTGGACACGGCCGGCTACCTCAAGCGGACGGTCGGCGGTTCGACGCTCGCCAACACGAGCGGCCTCTTCGTCCACCAGCGATCGACCACGGTAGGCTTCTCCGTGACCGCCCGCACGCCAACGGGCCGAGGTTCCGGCTGGGCGAGCACGCAGGTCACCGACATCCGCGATCTCGACCTCGGGCCGGTCGGCGACCGTGCAGTCCGGAAAGCGCTCGATTCCAGGAACCCGGGCGAGCGGCCTCCGGCACGCACGACCGTCGTGCTCGAGCCCGCGGCGGTGCGGGACCTCGTTTCGTGGCTCGTGCACTCGCTCGATCGCCGTCCGTTCGACGAGGGGCGTAGCTTCCTGAACGGGCTCGCAAAGGCGGACGAGGATCCGGTCGGCAGAAAGCTCTTCGGCGGGCGGGCGACGATTTTCTCCGATCCGCTCGACGCGTCGGCCCCCTGCCCCACGCACGCGGACGGCCTTCCGCTCGTCCGCACGCCGTGGATCAATGCGGGCGTCCTGAAGACGCTCGCCGTCGGACGGTTCTGGGCAGGAAAGCAGGGCGTCGCACCCCAGCCCGGTCCGGGCAATCTCATCATGCAGGGGGAGGGGCGATCGCTCGACGAGCTCGTCGGCATGGTGGAAGACGGGGTGCTCGTCACGCGAATCTGGTACCTGCGATCGGTCGACCCGCAGACGCTCCTGCTCACCGGTCTCACCCGCGACGGAACGTTCGCGATCTCGAAGGGAAGGCTCGCCGGACCGGTGAAGAACTTCCGGTTCAACGTCTCCCCCGTGCAGATGCTCGAGCGGCTCGTGGCGTCGGGCGTGCCCACCCGCGTGCTGGGGGCCGAGAGCGACTCCCCGGTCTGCATGCCGCCGATCGTCGTCGAGGATTTCAACCTCTCCTCGGTCTCCGACGCGAGCTAGCCCCCGCTCACCCGAGCAGACCTCACCCAATGAGATCCTTGACGACCTGGGCCGGTTCCACGCCCGTGAGCCGGAAGTCGAGGCCGGCGTGGCGGAAGGTGAGCCGCTCGTGGTCGAAGCCCATGAGGTGCAGGATCGTGGCGTGGAAATCCCGCACGTGCACGGGTTTCTCGACGGCCCGCAGGCCGATCTCGTCGGTCTTGCCATGGACGATGCCCGGCTTCACGCCCCCCCCGGCCAGCCAGGAACTGAACGCCCAGGGGTGGTGCTCGCGG
>JBBAVU010000022.1:12247-22943 GCA_040397565.1 Pirellulales bacterium
CGGTCGACGTTCCTTGCCAGAGGCTCGTGCTCCAGCATGTTGCCGTGTGCATCCCAGTTGTTCGAGGAGCCCGTGTCGATGAGCTCGACGAAACGGACGCCCCTCTCGATGAGCCGCCTCGCGGCGAGGCATTGCCAGCCGAAGCCCCTCGTCTGGCCCCGCTCGAGCCCGTAGCTCGCGAGCGTCGCGGCGGTCTCGCTCGCGAAATCGAACGCGTCCGGCACGGCCATCTGCATGCCGAAGGCGGTTTCGAACGTCCGCAGCCGTGCGGCCAAGAGCGGATCCCCCTGCCGCGACCCGAGGTGGTCCTCGTTGAACTCCCGGAGCGCTTCCAGTTCGATCCGCTGCCGTTCCGCGGGCATTCGCGGCGTGACGTTCGCCACCGGCTCGGCGCCGGGCACGACGAGCGTGCCCTGATGGGCCCCGGGGAGGAAGTCGCTCGCGTAGACCTGCGTCCCGGCGTAGGTCTGCTTGGGGGCGATCACGACGAATCCGGGCAGGTTGCGGTTCGGCGTTCCCAGTCCGTAGGTGACCCATGAGCCGATGCTCGGCCGCGCGAACGTGAACGACCCGGTGTGCATGCCCAGCGTCGCGTTGTAGTGATTCGAGTGCGAGGTGTGCATCGAGCGGATGACGGCGATGTCGTCCACGCAGCCGGCCACGTGGGGGAACAGCGAACTGACCTCCGTGCCGCAGCGGCCGTGCGGCTTGAACTCCCACTGCGGCCGCTTGAGGAAGATCTTCTCGTAGCCCGGCCGGTTCTTGATCTCCGGGTGGTTGGCCTCGATCTGCTGGCCGTGCCGCCGGGCGAGTTCGGGCTTGGGATCGAACGTATCGACGTGCGAAACGCCCCCCGTCATGAAGAGGAAGATCACGTTCTTCGCCCAGGCCGGAAAGTGCGGCAGCCGTGGGGCGAGCGGGTCTCCGCTGTCGGCCAGGAGCGTCTCCACGATCCCGGGAAAAAGGATCGACCCAGCCGCCGCCGATCGCAAAAAGTTCCGTCGCGTGCCGAAGCCGCCGCTCCCGGATGAGTTGCCCGCCGGACTGGCATTCATGTCGTCACTCCACGGTGAGAAACTCGTTGCTGGCAAGCAGGACGCGGCACACCGCCGCCCACCGGTCCCGCGGCACGCCAGGATAGTTCGCAAGGATCCGGCGAACGCGGTCCCGCTCTCGCCCCCCTGCTTCCAACCCTTGGCGGTCGCGAGCGACAGTCCACCCCCGGCCTTGGTGCCGCCGTGGCACTCGAAACACCGCTTCACGAGCAGCGGTCGGACGTGCTTTTCGAAAAATTCCAGCTGATCTGCGGGGATGCCCGCCTGGACTGCCGTGGAACTCGGAGACGCGGCCTCAACCGCCTCGCCGAACGCGGAGCGAACAAGGACCCACGCGAGGCATGCGACGATCAGGGGCGTGCGGAGCCGACGCGACATGCGGGCGGGTTCCGAGGAGGGTTCGGACAACCACTCGGACGATCGAACTGTCGACATTATTGACCCGAGCTGCCCGAGCGTCAATCGGAATCAAGGCCCCTGTGGGGGCTGGATCGATCGGGGTAAGATTGCGGCCAACGCTCCGCCAACTCGGTTTTTTCGGCTCCATCCCTCGCCGCTCTTCACCATGTTCCAGCCCGTTCGCGGCAAGCCCGACTTCCCGAGCATGGAGGCCGAGATCGGCCGGTTCTGGCGGGAGGCAGCCGTCTACCGAAAGAGCCTGGAGCGACGCCGGGGCGGGAAGCGATTCGTCTTCTTCGAGGGGCCGCCGACCGCCAACGGCATGCCCCACCCGGGCCACTGCCTCACCCGCACGATCAAGGATCTCTACCCGCGGTACCGCACGATGCGCGGCGAGTACTGCGAGCGGAAGGCCGGCTGGGACACGCACGGGCTGCCCGTCGAGGTGGAGGTCTGCAAGGAACTCGGCATCCACTCGAAGGCCGAGATCGAGGCCTACGGCGTCGAGCCCTTCATCCACCGTTGCCAGGAGTCGGTCTGGCGGTACATGAAGGAGTGGGAGACGCTCACCGAGCGGATCGGATTCTGGATCGACCTCTCCGACGCCTACGTCACCTACCACCAAAGCTTTGTCGAGAGCGTCTGGTGGGCGCTCGCGGCGCTCTTCGACAAGGGTCTGCTCTACCAGGGGCACAAGATCGTCTGGTGGTGGGCCCAGGGGGGCACGGCACTTTCGAGCGGAGAGGTCGGCCAGGGCTACAAGGAGGTCGCCGACCCGAGCGTGTACGTCGCGTTCCCACTGCTCGACGACGCGGGCCGTCCGACCGATCGGTCGCTCGTGGCCTGGACGACGACCCCCTGGACGCTCCCCTCCAACCAGTTCGCCGCCGTCCGCGCCGACCTCGAGTACGTCGTTTTGCGTGATGTCTCGCCGGACCCCGGATCGCTCCGCGACTACATCGTCGCCGAACCGCTCGCCGCCGCGCTCGTCGAAAAAACAAAGCGGCCCCTCGAGGTGGTCGAGCGACTGAAAGGCATCGACCTCGTCGGGCGGTCGTACCTGCCCCCCTTCGACACCTTTCGCCCCGCGGGCCCGCCCGCGGCGGCGCGGCGGCGGGACGGCGCCGCGGAGCCCGCGGCCTGGCGGGTCGTCGCCGCCGAGTTCGTGACGACCGACTCCGGCACGGGGATCGTCCACGTCGCGCCGGCCTTCGGCGAGGTCGACTACGGGGTGCTCGTGGAGGAGCAGGCCCGCTTCGCCCCCGGCGGCGGACCCGAACTGCTCAACTGCGTCGCCCCCGACGGCACGTTCACCGATGCCTTCCCGATGGGGAGCGGACGGTTCGTGAAGGACTGCGACCGCGACATCACCCGAGACATCAAGGGCCGCGGCCTCCTCGTCCACCAGGAGCAGTACGTCCACGACTACCCGTTCTGCTGGCGGGCGGACAATGACCCGCTCATCCAGTACCCGCGGCAGAGCTGGTTCATCCGCACGAGCCGGTTCCGAGACGCGATGCTCGCCAACAACGCCCAGATCAACTGGCTGCCCGACCACATCAAGGAGGGCCGCTTCGGCAACTTCCTCGAGACGAACGTCGACTGGGCGCTCTCCCGCGAGCGGTACTGGGGCACGCCGCTGCCAATCTGGGTCTGCGAGTCGACCGGCAAGATGGAGGCCGTCCCCTCCTACGCCGCGCTCCTCGCCAAGCCGGGCATCGCCGGCACGGACGTCTTCGAGAAGGCGAAGGCCGCCAACCCGAACCTGTCCGACGACCTCAAGGTCCACAAGCCGTACATCGACGCGGTCACCTACGACTCGCCCTTCGCGCGGGGAGCGCGGATGCGGCGGGTGCCGGAGGTGATCGACTGCTGGTTCGATTCCGGCGCGATGCCGTTCGCGCAGTGGGGCTGGCCGCACTCTGGTTCCGCCGAGTTCGAGGCTCAGTTCCCGGCCGACTTCATCTCCGAGGCGATCGACCAGACCCGCGGCTGGTTCTACAGCCAGCTGGCGATCAGCACGCTCCTGTTCGGCGAGCAGGGGAAGCCCTATCCCCATCCCTTTCGCACTTGCATCGTCCTCGGCCACATGCTCGGCGAGGACGGGCAGAAGATGAGCAAGAGCCGCCGCAACTACAAGGAACCGAAGGTCATCTTCGACACCTACGGCGCCGATGCGTTGCGGTGGTTCTTCCTCGCGGGGCAGCCGCCGTGGACGAGCATCCGCTACAACGAGCGGGCAATCCGAGAGAGCGTGCCCGAGTTTCTTCTTCGGCTGTGGAACGTCTATTCGTTCTTCGTGATCTACTCGCGGATCGACGGCTTCGACCCGGCCGCGATGGTCGCTTCACCTGGCGAATTGGTGCATGCCGACCTCGCGAAGGCTCGCGGCTGGAGGCCGGTGTCCGCACGCGGTGAACTCGACCGATGGATGCTTTCGGAGCTGAACGCGACCGCCGCGGAGATGGTCGAGCGGCTCGACCGTTACGACCACTTCGGCGCGGCAGGACGGCTGTCCGCACTGGTCGATGCGGTCAGCAACTGGTTCGTCCGCCGCAGCCGCGACCGGTTCTGGGGAGCCGGCCGCGCCGATGGCGGCCCCGAGACGAACCCCGAGAAGCTCGATGCCTACTGGACGCTCTACGAAACGCTGCTGTCGGTCGCAAAGCTCGCGGCGCCGTTCGTGCCGTTCGTGACCGAAGAAATCTGGCGCAACCTCGCCGCCGGTGCCTTTACCGGCCCCGAGAAGGCCCCGGAAAGCATCCATCTCACCGAGTATCCAACGGGCGAGGCGTCGCTCGTCGACCGTGACCTCGTCCGGCGGATGGCGCTCGTTCGCGAGATCGCGTCGCTCGGCCGCGCGGCTCGGGCCGCGGAAAAGCTCAAGGTCCGCCAGCCGCTTTCGAAGGTGGAGGTGATCCTCGCCCATCCCTCGGAGAGCGACGAGAGCTGGCTCGAGGCACATGCCGATCTCGTCTGCGACGAGCTCAACGTGAAGGGCTTCGAGATCTGCCGTGAGCCCGATCGCTATATCTCCCGGAGCATCCAGGCCGACCTCAAGAAGCTCGGGCCACGGCTGGGGAAGGATCTTCCCAAGGCCCGCGACGCGATCGCCAAGGCGGATGCGTCCGCCGTGCTGGCAGCGCTCGCGAGGGACGGCCGCGCGACCATCGCGTGGCCCGGTGGAACGGTGACGCTCGCCGCAGACGAACTCATCGTCCGCACCACCGCCAAACCCGGCTGGGCGGCCGCCGAGGGGCCACAGGCGGTGGTGGTCGTCGCGAAGGAACTCACGCCCGCGCTCGTCGCCGAAGGGCTCGTCCGCGAGGTCGTGCACGTCGTGCAGTCGATGCGGAAGACGCTCGATCTCGATTTTACCGACCGTATCGAACTCGGCTTCGAGACCGCTTCCGCCGATCTCCGGGCGGCGATCGAGCCGCACCAAGCGACCTTCGCCACGGAAACGCTTTCGATCCGCACCGGGTTCGAACCGGTCCGCAACGGCATCGTCGAGAGCCACGACATCGACGGCCACCCGCTCACGATCACGATGAAGAAGGCCTGAACCATCACACACGCGATGCCCTCCCCGCTCACGCTCGCCGTTCTGCTCTCCGGCTCCGGCCGCACGCTCGAGAACCTGCTCGACCGGATTGCGGCCGGATCTCTCGCGGCGAAGGTGGCCGTGGTGGTGGCCAGCCGCGAAGGGATCCGCGGCATCGAGATCGCGCGGCGGGCGGGGATTCCCGTGCATGTCCTTCCCCGCGGTGGCAAGCCGCTTGCCATGTGGAGCCTGGATGTGTTCGCCCCCTGCCGCGCAGCCCGGGCCGACCTCGCAGTGATGGCGGGGTTTCTGTCGCTCGTCGAGATTCCCGCCGACTTTGCCGGGCGGGTGATCAACATCCACCCTTCCCTCCTGCCCGCCTTCGGGGGCAAGGGATTCCACGGCCGCCACGTCCACGAGGCGGTGATCGCCCGCGGCTGCACCGTCTCCGGCTGCACGGTCCACCTCGTCGACAACGAATACGACCACGGCCGGATCCTCCTGCAGGAGGCCGTGAGCGTGCTGCCCGACGACACCCCCGACTCGCTCGCGGCGAGGGTCTTCGCCGCCGAGTGCGACTTGCTCCCCCGCGCGATCACCCTCTGGAGGCATCCATGAAACGCTCCCTCGGCAACATCATCGCCGACTCGCTGCAGGTTTCGATCGGCTACGCGGAGCGGCTCCTGAAGGACGTGCCAGCCGGCCGGTTCCCCCGATTCGCCGCTGCGGGCGGCGTGACGGTCGAGGCGAACCACCCCGCCTTCATCTATGGCCACCTCTCGCTCTACGCGCCGAAAGTGCTCATCCAGATCGGGCATCCGGCGCCGGGCGTGCCCGATCAATTCGAACTGATGTTCTCGAAGGACTCGAGCTGCCGCGACGACGTCGACGGGGACCTCTACCCACCGATGGACGAGATCACCTCGTTCTTCTTCGAGGGCTACCGCATGGTCTCCGGGGCGCTCCGCAGCACTCCCGATGCCACGTTCGAGCAGGCGAACCCCGCCACCGGCCGCATGGGCCAGCTTTTCCCCACCCTCGGGTCGGTGCAGGCCTTCTACTGCGGCGGCCACCTGATGATGCACCTCGGCCAGATGAGCACCTGGCGACGGATAGAGGGGCTCGGGGCCGCCTGACCGGGCTGGAACGCGGACTTTCCCCGACGGACTCCGATCCCGTACGATTCCCTGGTCGCATTGCCTTCCCCCGAGAGGATCCTCTTTGGCCGTTTCCACATCCCGCTTGGACGCGGCCTCCTCCGGCATCCACTGGGAATACCTGCTGCCCATCGGGGCAGTCCACCTGCTTTCGCTCCTCGCGGTACTGCCCTCCTGCTTCAGCTGGTCGGGGTTGGTGATCATGCTGGCAGGACCGATCGTCTTCGGCACGCTCGGCATCAACCTCTGCTACCACCGGCTGCTCGCCCACCGCAGCCTCGCGGTACCCCTCTGGCTGGAACACACCCTGGCCATGCTCGCGCTCTGCTGTCTCGAGGACACTCCGGCCCGCTGGGTGGCGAACCACCGCCTCCATCACCGTCATTCCGACGATCCGGAGGATCCGCACTCCCCCCGCGATGGGTTCGCGTGGTCCCACTTCGGTTGGCTCTTTCGACGGGCGCCGCAGCGTCGATCATTCGCCTTCTTCGAGAAGTACGCCCGCGACATCCTGTCCGACGACTTCTACCGCGGTCTCGAGCTGCGGCCGACCTCCACGCTCTGGATCTACCTCGGGCAGGTCGCGGTCTTCGGCCTCGCGGGTCTCGTCACCGGATTCCTGGCGACGCGGTCCTCCTCGCAGGCCTTGCATCTCGCCGCGAGCTGGATCGTGTGGGGCGTGTTCGTCCGCACGGTGCTCGTCTGGCACATCACCTGGAGCGTGAACTCGCTCACGCACGTCTTCGGCTACCGCAGCCACGAAACCGGCGAAGACAGCCGCAACAACTGGTTCGTGGCGGTCGTGGCGATGGGCGAGGGCTGGCACAACAACCACCACCACGACGCCGCGAGCGCGAGCGTGCAGCATCGCTGGTGGGAGATCGACGTGACGTACTACATCATCCTCCTGCTCGAACGACTCGGCCTCGCGACCGACGTCATTCGTCCAAGGCACGTGCGTCACGCCGCGGACGCCGTCGTCAAGCCGTGAGCCGAGCGGCGATCAGTCGGGATCGATCGTGCCGGCGAGCGTGAAGCCGACGGCGGGCCAAAAGGCCCTCGACTCCACCCAGGAATCGAGCGTGTCGGCGGTGATCCTCGGAGCGCCGACCGAGCTCGCGTGCCGCACGGCGGCGTCGACGAGCGCCCGGGCGACCCCCTGCCGCCGCACGTCCGGATCGACGAGCAGCCACGGAATCGAGAGCCCCGCGTCGGTCTCCGCCACCATGACGAGGCCGATCGGCCGCGGACCGAGCGTCGCGGACCGCCACGCCAGCCATGCCGACACCTGGCGGCCGTCGCGGCTCTCCAACTCGGCGAGGAGCCCCCTGCCCGCGAACGAAACGGTGCCCTCCCGAGCCTCGTCGGCCAGGGTCAGGACGGCCGCCCGGTCCCGCGGCATTACGACCGGCGCGATCGCTACGTCCGACGCCGGCGACAGCACTTCGGCGGCCGGATCGACGCCGGAAAGGTCCCGGACAAATCGCACGACTCCCATGACTCGCCTCATCTCCATTGTTTGACCAATTCGTGAGCTAGGATCGCTGGATGGCACGCGGCAAGGTTTTCCTGATCGCTATAAGCTATTGCCGTGGAATGATTTACGCACATTCCTGATACATTTCCTGCAATTTGTGGCTCAGTCAATGAGTGGTTTCTGGCAGAACGTGGTTGAAATCAACCCAGATTTTGTCATACTCCGACGGTAGGGAGTCGCCGCACGTGCAAAACCACGAACGCCGCAGCCAACTACTCGACATTATTCGGATCCGGGGATTCGCATCCCTTGACGAATTGGTCCGGGAATTGGGTGTCTCGGAGTCGACCGTTCGTCGGGATCTCGACGCCCTGGAGGAGCATGGCTCCGCAAAGCGAACCCACGGGGGCGTGCTCTACGCGGGCGGCATGCCCAGGCTCGCCGAGTTCGACGAGCGGCAGCCGGCCAACTGGGCCGCCAAGAGGGCCATCGCCGCCCGGGCGGCCGAAGTGATCCGCGACGGGGAGACCGTCTTGCTCGATGGCGGCACGACGACGTACGAAGTCGCCCGCCTCCTCGTCGGTCGATCGCTCCAAGTCGTCACCAACAGCCTGCCCGTCGCGAACCTTTTCGCGTCCGAGGCAAGGAGCGACCTCGTGCTCCTCGGCGGCTACGTTTCGCCCCGGACGGGCGTCTGCCTCGGCCCCTATGCCAACGAATTGCTCGGCCGGCTTCATGTCACGACGACGATTCTCTCCGCCGCGGGCATCGCCGAGGACGGCCTCTTCAACGCCCATCTCCTGCTCGCGGAAACCGAACAGGCGATGCTCAAGGCCGCCGGCCGCGTGATCGTCGTCGCCGACAGCTCGAAGTTCGGCCGCAAGAGCCTCACGCTCGTCAGCGGCCTCGACGGGATCGACGTCGTGGTCTCCGACGACGGTCTCTCTCCCCGCTGGCGGCAAGGCATCGCCGAGGCCGGGTGCGAACTCATCATCGCCGAAGTCGCCGCCGCCGAGCGGGCCTCCATCCCCCACGCCACCGGAGCCCGCTAGCATGCTCACCACGCTTCCAGCCGGACTCGACCGCTTCGGCGTCGAACGGATCGTCCGCGAGATCATCCTCGGTTCGCGGACCGAACCGTCGCCGGGTCCAAAATTGGTCGTGAGCATCTCGGCCCGCCACTGCCACCTCACCGACGAGCACGTCGAGAAGCTCTTCGGCAAGGGCCGCACGCTCACGCCGATGAAGAACCTCTATCAGGACGGCTTCTACGCGGCCGAGGAGACGGTCATGCTCGTCGGCCCCAAGCGGAAGATGCTGCCGACCGTCCGCGTGCTCGGCCCCACGCGCAAGGCGTCTCAAGTCGAGCTCGCCTTCACCGACGGCATCTCGCTCGGGATCGACCTGCCCGTCCGGCCGAGCGGCAGGATCTCGGGCACCCCGGGCTGCGTGCTCGTGGGCCCGGCCGGAGCGATCGAACTCTCCGAGGGCGTCATCCGGGCCGAGCGGCACGTGCACATGAATTTCGCCGACGCCGAGCGGTTCGGCGTCAAGGACGGCGACCGCATGAGCCTCGTGATCAAGGGCAGCTGCGGGACGGTGTTTCGCGACCTGCTCGTGCGGGCGGACGCGACGAGCAAACTCGAGGTGCATATCGACACCGACGAGGGCAACGCGGCCGATCTCGACCACGCCACGAGCGTGGAACTCGTCAGGCAAACGTGAGACGCGGCGTGGCAAGGAAGAAGGCGACAAAGCGATCTCGAACACGAAACACGACCGTGCAGCCGGCGCGTGCCGGTGCGGTCGGCGGGGACGGCCCCGCGAAGGCTGGTAGGCAGAGAGACACAGGAGCAAGGCAACAGATGGCGAAGAACGTCGAAGCCCTCGGCATGATCGAGGTGAAAGGATTCGTCACCCTCGTCGAGGCGGTGGACGCGATGATGAAGGCGGCGAACGTCACCTTCATGGGCTGGGACAAGATCGGCAGCGGGCTCGTGACGGCGTTCGTCTCGGGCGACGTGGCCGCGGTGAAGGCGGCGACCGACGCGGGTGCGGCGGCCGGCGGCCGGATCGGCGACGTGGTGAGCGTGCAGGTGATCGCCCGTCCTCACGAGGACATCGGAATCGTGCTGCCCCCGCATTCCTGATCGATCGAACGCAGACGGATGCAACTGGTTCTTTTTTCAGACTTCGGAATCGAAACCCAAAACCCGGAAGGAAAGATCATGAATACGGCAATCGGACTCCTCGAAACCAAGGGACTCGTCGGCCTCGTCGAGGCGACGGACGCGATGGCCAAGGCGGCCAACGTGAAGGTCCTCAAGCGGATCAGCATCGGCAACGCCTTCGTGGCGACGGTGGTGCAGGGCGACGTCGGCAGCGTTCGGGCGGCCGTCGAGGCCGGCGCGACCGCGGCCCAGCAGGTTGGCGAGCTCGTCGCGAGCCACGTGATCCCGCGGCCCGCCGACAGCCTCGTCACCGCGTTCTTCTCCTGATCGCCAACGGCTGAAGCCCGCACGATGAAAATCCTCGTTGCCAATCTCGGATCCACGAGCTTCAAGTACCGCCTCTTCGACCTGCCGGAATCGGCGGGCGCGGAGGGGGGCGCGGAGCTCGCCAAGGGGGGCGTCGAGCGGATTGGCGCGGCCGAAAGCCGCGTCTATGCGAGCCTCGGGGATGCGACCCTCGGCGGGCGGAAACTCGAGACGACGAGCACCGTGCCCGATCATGCCGTCGCCCTGCGGGCGGCGGTCGATCAGCTCACGGGCGAGGGCGGGCCGCTTGCGAGCATCGACGAGGTGGCGGCGGTGGGTTTCAAGGCGGTGCACGGCGGGCGGGCGGGCGGGGTCGTCCGCGTCACGCCCGACGTGCTCGCGGCGATGGAGGAGATGGCGAACGTCGCCCCGGCCCACAACCCGCCCTACGTGCGGGCGATGCGGCTGTTGGGGGAGAAGCTGCCGCGGGTGCCGCTCGTCGCGGCATTCGAGACAGGGTTCCACGCGACCATTCCCGACCGCAACGCGCTCTACGCGGTGCCGACGGAATGGGCGGAAAAGCACCG
>JBBAVU010000023.1:0-21857 GCA_040397565.1 Pirellulales bacterium
CGCCGTGGTAGCCGACCGTGTCGGCGTAGCGGACGAGATCGAGCCACCAGGCCGCCAGCCGCTCGGCGTGCCGCGGCGAGGCGAGCAGGTTTTCGACGAGCCGCTCGTAACGGTCCGGCCGGGAGTCGGCCAGATAGGCGTCGACCTCCGCCGGCGTCGGCGGCAGGCCGGTGAGGTCGAAGTGGAGCCGCCGAACGAGGGTGACCGGGTCGGCATCGGTCGCGGGCTCGAGGCCCTCGGACTCCAGACTGGCGAGCACGAAGGCATCGATCCAGTCAGTCGGCCAGTCCCCCTCCTTCACGGCTGGGTTTTCGTGCCGCTGCGGCGGCACGAAAGCCCAGTGGGGAGAGTAGGGAGCGCCGGCCTCGATCCAGTCCTCGAGTTTCTTTTTCTGCTCCTCCGTGAGCACGTGGTTACTCTCGGGCGGCGGCATGACGAGATCGGCGTCGGTCGCGTGGATCCGCGCGACCAGTTCGCTCTGGGCCGGCTGCCGCGGCACGATCGCCCGCGCTCCGCTGTCGAGTTCGGCCAGCGCCGCATCACGGTCGTCGAGCCGCAGCCCGCCCCGCCGGTCGTGCTCGTCGGGACCGTGGCAGGCGAAGCAATTGTGCGAGAGGATCGGCCGGATATCCCGGTTGAAGTCGGGTACGCCGCCGCCGCTCGCGGGCAGGGCCGAAACGCCGGCGAGCAGAACCGCGGCGACGGCTCGGCGAAACGGTGACGCGGTTACCATGCGTCGGACTCGTGAGGGAGGGAGGCGCGTCCCGTGGGCGCAGGGACACCGAATTATAGCCCGTGGGAAAGGGCTCCCCGCCCCCGCGGCCGCGTCGTTGACGTTGCCACGCGGCGAACGTAGATTCGACCCGATTTTCGCGGGTTTCCCGCGTGCTCCGCCCGTCTCCACCATCCCCTAGCGAAAGGGTTCGCGTCCCATATGGCCACCTCCCTCGGAAAGAAGTCCGCCAAGAAGTCCGCCAAGAAGTCGGGGGGCGGGGGCAAGTCGGGCCGGATGATCTACTACTTCGGCGCCAAGAAGTGCGACGGCGACGGCTCGATGAAGCCGCTGCTCGGCGGCAAAGGGGCCAACCTCGCCCAGATGACGAAGATCGGGCTGCCAGTGCCTCCCGGCTTCACCATCACCACGCAGGTGTGCATCGACTATTACAAGAATCACAAGAAGTTCCCCAAGGGCCTCGAGGAGGAGGTCGCCTCCGCCATGAAGCTCATGGAGAAGGAGACGGGGAAGAAGTTCGGCGATCCGAAGAACGCCCTCCTCGTCAGCGTCCGCTCCGGTGCCCGCGACAGCATGCCGGGCATGATGGACACGATCCTGAACCTCGGCCTCAACGATGAGACGGTGAAGGGCCTCGCGGAGGCCACCGGCAACCCCCGCTTCGCCTACGACTCCTACCGCCGCTTCATCCAGATGTACGGCGACGTGGTGATGGGCGTGCAGAAGCGGCACGAGAACGAGCACGACCCCTTCGAGGAGACGATGGAGGGGCTCAAGCACCAACTCGGCATCCACGACGACACCGACCTCACCGAGTCGCACCTCCGCGAGCTCATCAGCCGCTACCTGCGGCTCATCAAGGAGCGGACCGGCAAGACCTTCCCCCAGGACCCGTTCGGGCAGCTGATGGGCGCGGTGGGCGCGGTGTTCGGCAGCTGGATGAACGAGCGGGCGATCCTCTACCGCCGCAAGTACAAGATCCCCGACGAGTGGGGCACCGCCGTCAACGTGCAGAGCATGGTGTTCGGCAACATGGGCGACGACTGCGCCACCGGCGTGGCCTTCACCCGTGACCCGGCCACCGGCGAGGACGTCTTCTACGGCGAGTACCTCGTCAACGCCCAGGGTGAGGACGTCGTGGCCGGCGTGCGGACGCCCAAGCCCGTGGCCGAGATGGCCCACGAGCCGATGTTCGCGGGCACCTACAAGCAGCTGGAGAAGGTGCGGCAGACGCTCGAGAAGAAGTTCGGCGACGTGCAGGACTTCGAGTTCACCGTCGAGAAGAAGAAGCTCTACATGCTGCAGACGCGGCACGGCAAGCGGACGGCGCTGGCCTACGTGAAGATCGCCCACGACATGGTGAAGCAGAAACTGATGGCGCCCGAGCACGCCATCCAGTCGGCCGACCCCGACGCGCTCTCGCAACTCCTGGCCCCGATTTTCGACCGCCACGACTACGAGGCGGCGAAGAAGGGCGGCCGGGTGCTGACGACCGGCCTGCCGGCCGGCCCCGGCGCGGCCACCGGCCAGCTCGTGTTTTCGGCGGCCAAGGCCGAGGAACTGGCCCACAAGGGCGTGAAGGTGGTGCTCGCCCGCGTCGAGACCTCGCCGGAGGACCTCCGCGGCATGATCGCCGCCGAGGGCATCCTCACGAGCCGCGGCGGCGTGTCGAGCCACGCGGCCCTCGTGGCCCGGCAGATGGGCAAGGTCTGCGTCGCCGGCGCGGGCGCCATCCAGATCGATTACGCCGCCGGCACGCTCAAGTGTTCCGGCCAGACGCTCCGCGAGGGCGACGCGATCTCCATCAACGGCTCGACGGGCGAGGTGTTCGCGGGCGGGATCAAGACGGCCGACAGCGAGCTGAAGCAGGTGCTGATCGCCGGGACGATGAAGCCGGCCGATTCGGAGGTCTTCCAGTACTACGACTTCATCATGAAGCTCGCCGACAAGCACCGGAAACTCGGCATCCGCACCAACGCCGACACGCCCGAGCAGGTGCGGCACGCGATCGCCTTCGGCGCCGAGGGCATCGGCCTGACGCGGACGGAGCACATGTTCTTCGAGGGCGACCGGATCGACGCCATGCGGGAGATGATCCTCGCCGAGAACGAGGAGGCCCGCCGCGAGGCCCTCGCCAAACTCCTGCCCTACCAGCGGGATGACTTCGAGGGCATCTTCCGGGCCCTCGACGGCCGGCCCGCCACGATCCGCTTCCTCGACCCGCCGCTGCACGAGTTCGTGCCGCACGACGAGGCGGCCCAGGCCGACCTGGCCAAGAAGCTCCGGCTGCCGGTGGAGACGGTGAAGGCCCGCGTCCACGCCCTGCACGAGTTCAACCCGATGCTCGGCCACCGCGGCTGCCGCCTCGGCGTCAGCTATCCCGAGATCTCCGAGATGCAGGCCCGGGCGGTGTTCGAGGCCGCGGCCAAGGTGCAGAAGGACGGCATCAAGGTGAAGCCCGAGATCATGATTCCGCTGGTCGGCTTCAAGAAGGAGCTCGACAACCAGGTGGCGATCGTGCACCGGGTGGCGGAGCAGGTGCAGAAGGAGACCGGCCAGAAGATCAAGTACCTCGTCGGCACGATGATCGAGATCCCGCGCGGGGCGTTGACGGCCGACGAGATCGCCGAGACGGCCGAGTTCTTCTCCTTCGGCACCAACGACCTCACCCAGACCTGCCTGGGCATGAGCCGCGACGACATGGGCTCGTTCCTGCAGAAGTACACGGAGGAGGGCATCTTCAAGGCCAATCCCTTCGCGTCGATCGACGCCACGGGTGTCGGCCAGTTGATGGAGGTGGCCGTCGAGAAGGGGCGGAAGACCCGCAAGGACATCAAGCTCGGCATCTGCGGCGAGCACGGCGGCGATCCCCACTCGGTGATTTTCTGCCACCACGTGGGCCTCGACTACGTGAGCTGCTCGCCGTTCCGCCTGCCGGTGGCCCGGCTGGCCGCCGCCCAGGCGGCACTCGGCAAGACGTGGTGATGCTTGCTTCACGCCCGCCGGGCCATCCATGGCCCCGGCGGGCTTGGGCCGGCGTGGTCACAGCCGAGGTGTGCCCAGCCGGCCGGGCGGTCGCACCTCCGGGCGACCGTGGCCGCCGCTGAGCGGCGGCACGCGGCCGCTCGCCGCAGCGGCGATCGGCCGCGTGGAGGCGACGGGGCATCGACAGCCGGAAGCCGGGCCCTCCGGAAGACGAATCGCCCGCAGCCCGCTCCACTGGCCACGCGCGATACAGTGTCGCCATGGAAGCCCTCACCCCGGAAGCCTGGCGGCTGGCCGCGATCGTCGCCGTCGTCGTCCTCCTCTGGTTCACCGAGGCGCTGCCGCTGGCGGTGACGGCGCTGCTGGGGGCGGCGGCCTGCGTGCTCCTCGGCGTGGCCCCGGCCAAGGAGGTGTTCCGGCCGTTCGCCGACCCGCTGATCTTTCTCTTCATCGGCTCGTTCCTCCTGGCCGAGGCGATCCGCATCCACCGCCTCGACCGCCGCCTGGCCTATGCCGTGCTCGCGGTGCCCTGTGTGGGCGAGCGGCCCGTGCGGGTGCTGGCCGGCGTGGCGGTCGTCTCGGCCCTCATCAGCGCGTTCATCTCGAACACCGTGACCGCGGCGATGATGCTGGCGATCGTCTCGGGCATCGTCGCGGCGATCGAGGAGGCGGGGGCGCGGAGCGGCCGCCGGCCCGCGCCGGCCTTCGCCACCGGGCTCTTTCTGTGCATCGCCTTCGCGGCCTCGATCGGCGGGCTGGCCACGCCAATCGGCACGCCCACGAACCTCATCGGGCTGGGCTTCATCCGCAAGGAACTCGACGCGAGCATCTCCTTCCCGGGCTGGTGCGCGATCACGCTGCCGATCGTCGCCATCATGACGACGGTGCTGGTCGCGGTCCTGGCCCGCCTCTTCCCCGCGGGCATCGATCGGCTGGAGGGCGTCAAGGAATACGTCCGGGCCGAGCGGGTGAAGCTCGGTCCCTGGACCACCGGGCAGGTGTCGACGGCGGTGGCCTTCGGGATCACCGTCGCACTCTGGATCGCGCCGGGAGTGGCGATCGCCGTCCTCGATCCCGATGGCCGGCCGGCCGCGATCCTGCGCGACCGGCTTCCGGAAAGCGTGGCGGCGCTCGTCGGCGCCATCCTGCTCTTCCTCCTGCCAGGCGACCGCGGCCCCGACGGCCGGCGACGACGGGCCGTCGCGTGGCATGAGGCGAGGATCGACTGGGACATCGTCCTTCTCTACGGCGGCGGCCTGGCCCTGGGCGAACTCTGCTTCTCCAAGGGCCTCGCGGCCGCCGCCGGCCAGGCGATCACCGGCTGGATCCCCGGCGGGCCGGGTGCCGCGGCCGTGCTCGTCGCCGTGGCGGCGGCCGTCGCCGTCGTGACCAGCGAGTTCACGAGCAACGTCGCCAGCGCCACGATGGTGGTGCCGATCGTGATCGCCGTCGGCCGGGCCGTCGGCATCGACCCGCTGCCGGCGGCCCTGGCCGCCACGCTCGCGGCGAGCCTCGGTTTCATGATGCCGGTGAGCAGCCCCTGCAACGCGATCGTCTATGGGTCCGGCCGGATTCCGCTGCGGGCGATGATGGCCGGCGGCGCTATTCTCGACCTCATCGGCACCGTCGTGATCGTGGCCGCGCTGCTCATGGCCAGCGGGTTGTGGTGATCGCCACGCCCCACGACCGGCACCACCGGCACGACCCCACCCGGCGACACGACCGCTGAATCCCGGTCGCCCGCCGCGTCGACAACAGCCTCCGAGGTGGGCGCGTGCCCGCCCCTCGCCCGAGCAGGCAGGCATAGGAGCCTCACTGGTGCGCACCTTCCGTCGCGGCCTCGTCGCCGCCCTCACCGTCGCCGCGTTCTCGTCGATCCTCGCGATCCGGGAAGCCCCCGCGCAGGAGACGGTCATGATCACGGAAGACGCGGCGCCCGGAGGTGATTGCAACTGCAAGGGTGTCCAGCGGCCGCCATGGCACGGGAGCGTGAGGGGGCCAGCCTGCGGGCCGGCGTGTGCCCCTCACGGAGGCATGTTCCACGCGGATCCACGCGGACAGTTGTGCATGAAGCATCAGCACGCTGCGACGGGCTGCACGACGCCCTCGTATTTCCCGCGACTCCGCACGTGGTGCGCCGAGGGCTACATGCCCACTCCCCGGCCGCTGGCCTTGCCTCACTGCCGCCACTGCGGCATGCCGCTGGAAGACAGCGGGTTCTGAGTACACGCAAAGCCTCGGCATCCTGCCTCGCTTTGCTTGGCCGGCCTCCGCCGGCTCTCGAGGGCCCGCCTTCCGGGCGGGCAGTCGATCCGCGCGGCATCGATTCCGTCAGGGACTCCACGCCTCGGCATCCTGCCTCGCGCTCCTTGCCGCGGATGCGGCCGGTCTGATCGAATCGGGCGGGCTCCTTGCCCTCGATCGAGGATGTCGTCATGAAGACCGAAGCCGCGGTGCTCTACGAAATGGGAGCCGCCGCCCCGTTCGCCCGGTCACGGCCCCTGCGGATCGAGACGATCGAATTGGCCGCACCGGGCCCCGGCGAGGCCCTCGTCGAGGTCGCCGCCGCCGGGCTGTGCCACTCCGATCTCTCCGTGATCGACGGGAGCCGCCCCCGGGTGATGCCGATGGTCATGGGCCACGAGGCAGCGGGAGTCGTCCGGGAGGTCGGGCCCGGGACGACGGGGCTGACCGTGGGCGACCACGTCGTCTTCTCGTTCGTGCCCGTGTGCGGTCGCTGTCTGCCGTGCGCCACCGGACGGGCGGCGCTGTGCGAGAACGGCGCCCGGGCCAACGTGGCGGGCACCCTGCTCTCGGGGGCGACGCGGTTCTCCACGTGCGGCGGTGATCGGCTCCATCACCATCTCGGCGTCTCCGCCTTCTCGCGGCTCACCGTCGCCGCCGCCGAGTCGCTCGTGCCAATCCCCCCCGACCTATCCCTCGAGACCGCCGCCCTGTTCGGCTGCGCGGTGATGACGGGCGTCGGCGCGGTGCTCAACACGGCCCGCGTCCAGCCGGGCACGTCGGTCGCCGTCTTCGGCCTCGGCGGCGTGGGCATGGCCGCCCTGCTCGGAGCCCGTGCAGCCGGCGCGGGACCGATCGTGGCGGTCGACGTGCTGGCCTCGAAACTTGCCCTCGCCCGCGACTGCGGCGCCACCGACGTGGTGGACGCGTCGGCGGGTGACCCCGTGGCCGCCGTCCGCGACCTCACCCGCGGCGGGGCCGAGACAGCCTTCGAGTGCGCCGGCAACGAGCGGGCGCTCGTGCAGGCCTACGAGGCGACGCGTCGCGGCGGCACGACGGTCACCGTCGGCCTGCCCCATCCCGACCGCCGGTTCTCCGTGCCCGCCGTGTCGCTCGTCGCCGAGGAGCGGACGGTGAAGGGCTCGTACATGGGGTCATGCGTGCCCCGCCGGGACATCCCCCGGTTCATCGAGATGCATCGCGCCGGGAAACTCCCGGTGGAACTGCTCTCCAGCGGCACGCTACCGCTCGAGGCGATCAACGAGGGCTTCGACCGGCTCGCCGCCGGCACGGTGGTGCGACAACTCGTCCGCCTCTGAATTGGATGCGGCACGCAGCGGCCAAAGGCCGCGCCGCGTGCATGCTACACGTGAGGCCTCGGCTTCGTGCCTCGCCTCACTTGGCGGGCCGCCGCCCTGCGGCGGCCACGGTCGCCCGGAGGTGCGACCGCCCGGCCGGCTGGGCACACTTCAGCTGTGCCCACGCCGGCCCAAGGCTGCGGGGGCCATGGATGGCCCCGCAGCCGTGAGGCTATATCGCCGCCGCGGCCGTCTCGCCGGTGCGGATGCGGACGACCTCGGCGAGGTTCGTCACGAAGATCTTGCCGTCGCCCACCTGGCCGGTGCGGGCCGTGGTCATGATCTTGCTGATCACGGCGGGCGCCTCGTCGTCGCCCACCACGACCTCGATCTTCACCTTCGGCAGGAAGTCGACGGAATACTCGGCGCCGCGGTAGGTCTCGGTGTGGCCCTTCTGCCGGCCGAAGCCGCGGACCTCGGTCACCGTCATGCCCTTCACGCCCTGGGCATTGAGCGCGTCCTTCACTTCCTCCAGTTTGAAGTGTCGGATGATGGCTTCGATCTTTTTCATGGTTCTGCTCCTCGGAAGGCGGTTACCGGATCCCGGGCCGCCAACGGGTGTCGGCCCACGCTTTGAAGAACTGCACGTCGCATGCCAAACGGCAGACCGCGGAAATCCCGCCCATTGGGTCGGGCGGCCGTCGCGCCCGCGCGGCGCCGGCGGGACGCCCGGACCGGTTCCCGTTCCGCGGAAGGAGGGTTTTCTTCGGGCCGATCCGCCGTGTCGCGCCGGCGTGGCGCTATTTCCGGAACGTGGCGCCGTCGAGACCGTGCCCCTTCATGAGCCTGTAGAGCGTGCCCCGCGGCAGCCGGGCCTCCCGGGCCGCCGCGGTGACGTCGCCTGCGTGCCGGGCAAGCAGGTCGGCAAGGTACTGCCGCTCGAACCGGGCCACGTGCTCGGCCCGCTGCGCGAAAAATCCGGTCGCCCCGTCCTCGGCGACGGCCGCCCGGCCCGCGGCCGCCACCACGTCATCGGGCAGGTCGTCGACGCCGGCCACCGCCTGGCGGGTCATGGCGATCGCCCTCCGGACCACGTTCTGCAGCTCGCGGACGTTGCCCGGCCAGTGGTAGCTCTTGAGCACCTGGTAGACGTCGGTGGACAGGCCGCCCACGGTGCGACCCATCTCCTGGGCCGCCTTGTTGGCGAAGAACTCGGCCAGGAGGCCGATGTCGTCGCCCCGTGAGCGCAGCGGCGGCAGGTCGATCCGCACGACGTTGATCCGATAGAACAGGTCGCGGCGGAACCCGCCCCGGTCCACCATCTGGTCGACGTTCCGCGACGTCGCGGCGATGACGCGGACATCGACGGCGTTCTCCTGGCGGGCCCCGACCCGCCGCACCCGCCGCTCCTGGAGCACCCGCAGGAGCTTGGCCTGCAGCGGCAACGGCAGCTCGCCGATCTCGTCGAGGAACAGCGTGCCCCCGTCGGCGAACTCGACGAGGCCCATGCGGCGGGCGTCGGCACCGGTGAAGGCGCCCCGCTCGTGGCCGAAGAGTTCGCTCTCCATGAGCGCGTCGGGGATCGCCCCGCAGTCGACCGGCACGAAGGGACCGCCGGTGCGGCGGCTGCGCCGGTGGATCGCCCGGGCCACGAGTTCCTTCCCGGTGCCGGTCTCGCCCGTGACGAGCACGTCGACCGCACTGCCGGCGATGCGGTCGATGATCGAATACACCTCCCGCATCGCGGGGCTCGCACCCAGGAAATCGTCGAACGAGTAGGGCCGCTCGACCACCCGCCGCAGCACCTCCTCGCCGGCCCGGCGGCGCGACGCCGCCAGCAGCCGCGCAAGCGCGGCCTCGAGGTCGTTCTCCACGCGTTCGATGCCGAGATAGTCGCCGGCGCCCGCCTGCAGGCAGGCGCGGGCCATGTCCACCGTGGGCCGCTGGTCGACCACGACCACCGGCAGTTGCGGATCCGCGCGACGCACCGCCTCCAAGACCGCGTCGGCCGCCTGGCCCGCGCGGGCGACGATCACGCCGAGGTCCCAGGAGTCGCGGGCGAGGGTGCCGAGCACCGCGTCGACCGATCGCTCGACGCGCAGTTCCATCGGCTGCAGACGGGCGATCAGCCGGGCGTAGGGCACCGGTTCGCCCCCGGCGGAATCGACGATCAGGATGCGCGGCTGCTGCACGGAATGGTCCGCGTGTTGAACCGCCGGACGCCGCTCGGCGCCCGGGTGAAGGCCCTGCCGCGCCGGCCGCCTGCCCACGCTTTCAGTGCGGGGAGTATGCAGGCGACAAGGGGGCCGGGCAAGCCGCGCCGTGGCTTTCCCGTGCGCGGCGCTCTGGTACATTTCCAGGCGGTGCGGCAAATGTTCTCGGCCGCGCGACCCTCCCGGAGCCGATGATGGCGATCGACACGTACGCTCCCTGCCCGGGCGGCACCGGCAAGAAGATCAAGTTCTGCTGCGCCGACCTCGTCGGCGATCTCGAGCAGCTCGACCGGCTCGTCGGAGGCGATCAGATCTCGGCCGCCCTCGATCAGGTCAAGCGGCTCGCCGAGAAGCACCCGGGCCGCCCCTGCCTGATGGCGACCCGGACGAAGCTCGAACTGGCCACCAAGCAGTTCGCCGAGGCGACGGCGTCGAGCAAGGCGTTCCTCGACGCGCACCCGGAGAACCCGCTCGCGCTGGGCCAGGCCGCCGTCACCGACGCCATCGCGGGTCGGACCCAGGAAGCGGCTGCACGCTTCGACAAAGCCCGCTCCGCGGCCGTGGCCGCGGGTCGGGCCGAGGGCGGGCAGGACGTGTCGCCGGAACTCGTCCGCATCGCGGCCACGCTCGTGCAGGTCGGGGCCCAACTCGGGCACGTCGGCTTCGCCCAGGGGATCGTCGAATGGGTCTTCGACCGCGGCCTCGGCTCCGATGACGAGCGACGGCTGCTGGCCGCCATCGTCGGTTCGGCCGGCGTGCCGCCGGCCCTGCGGACCAAAGTGGGGCTGGCCTCGACGGCCACCGACGCGGCCTGGCGGCACGATTTCGATGCGGCGGTCGAGCATGCCCGGCAGTGGCGGCTCGCGAAGGCGCTGACGGCGTTCCGCAGCCTCCAGGGCGTGGCGGGCGAGAGCCGGGAACTGTTCACGAACATCGCGGTCGTGTGCGAGATGCTGGCCCGCCCGTTCGAGGCGGCGGAGGCCTGGCTGACGGTGGCGCGGCTGCGGGACACGCCCCACGACGACGCCGTCGAGGCGACTGGTCGAGCGATCGCGCTCGAGACCGAGGCCGATCCGGACCGCTCGCCGCTGGTGTCGTTCGCGAGCCTCGTGGCGCCGCTGGCCGTGGCCGCGGGCGAGGAGGGCAGCCGGGCCCTGGAACTCCTCGAGGACAAGCTCCGCCACGACGCCAGGTTCGAGACGGCGGCCTTCGACCGCTCGTCGTGGGTGGCCCGCGGCGCGGCTCCCCCGCGGTCCGTGTGGCGGGTCTACGAGCCGACGCCCGCCGGAGACCGACCGGCGCGGCTTCTCGCCTCGCTCCTGATCTTCGGGAGGCAGACCGATCGCGAGCCGGAGGCCGTGCTGCAGGGTTTCGCTCCCGACGTGGAGCAGGCCAGGCCGCTGGCCGCCGAGTCGCTTGGCTGCTCGTTCGCCCCCGCCGGGACGACCGCCGAGATGCCCGCCACGACGCCGACATCCTGGCTGATGGGCGGACAGTTCCGCCTGCCGGCCCCTGAGACCGCCGTCGCTCCGCCGGCGGCCGGCAGCCCCTGCCTGTTCGACACGCTCATGGAGCGGCAGCAGGAGGCGCTCTGGTCGCGGTTCGTGGATCTCTGGCCCGAGACGCCGTTGCCGGAACTGCTCGGCAAGTCGCCGCGGCAGGCGCTCGCCGACGCCGAAGGCGCCCGGCGCGTGGAGGCGCTCGTGAGCGAGGGCGAGGCCGCCTCGCGACGGCCCGACGCCGGGGCTGCCTGGACGAAGGTGCGCGAGCGGCTCGGGCTCGCGGCCGCGAGGCCGATCACCGCGGAGAAACCGCTCGAGGACCTGCCGCCGCTGCGCTGGCACCGGCTCGACATGGCCCGGGTGTCGCTCGACGAACTCCGCGGCGTGCTCGTCACGTCGGTCGAAGCGGGCTTCGATCGTGCCGCCGAGCTGGCCGCCTTGTCCGTGATCGCCCGTGGTGACTCGACGCCCGCGGACCGCTGGGAGGCCTGGGGCGTGCTCGAGGAGCGGGCCGGATCGACCGTCCGAAAACTCGAGATCATCGCCGAACTGCGGAAGATCGCCCAGGAGCTCAAGGCCAACGACGGCATGCTCGACGTCGCCGAACTGCGGGTGCGGCTGCAGCGGGGCGACCAGGCCGAGATCATGCGTCTGCTCGACCACCTGCGCCGCGACCATGCCCGCGATCAGCAGGTGCTCCAGGCCCTGGCGGAGGTGCTGATGGAGGCGGGCATCGACCTGGGCGCCCTGGCCGGCCGAGGCGCGGCGGGCGGGTCTGCGGGGGGCGCAGCCGCCGGAATGCCCGCGGCCGCCCCGTCTGCGGAGCCGGGCAAGCTCTGGACCCCCGGCGGCGAGACCGCCGGCCCGGGTGGCGGCGAGAAGAAGACGATCTGGACGCCGGGATAGGACGGCAGCCGCCCGGCGAACGGTTGCCGATGGATCGCCGGGTCCTTACCATCCGGGCTCCCTCGGTTCGACCGACAGGGGACTTTCCCCTCGGGAGCAGTGGGCCGGACAAGGAGCTGGATCGATGACGGACGCCTCGGGCCACCGGTATGAACTTCGCGAACTCGGCGTCGGTGGAGTTCTCGACCAGGCGATCCGAATCGTGCGCGACAACTTCGGGCAGTTGCTGGTCATCTTCCTGCCGTTGCTGCTGTTCACGCTCGTCACCAGCCTGACCGCCGTCGCCGTGCAACCGGCCGTCGATCCGGAGGCTCCGCTGGAAGAACAACTGGCCGCGAGCAATGCGGCGATGCCCGTCTCGCTGGCCATCCTGGCGGTATCCGCGATCGGCAGCATCCTCCTCGGGTCCTGGGTCAACGCCGCTCTCATCCACTTCGTCGCCCAGAAGTACCTCGGCATCAGCATCACCCCCGGGGAGGCCATGGCCCGGGGCTGGAGTCGCTTCGGCCCGCTGATGGGAACTTCGATCCTCTACACGTTGACCGTCATGCTCGGATTCATGCTGCTGATCATTCCCGGCATTTACTTCACCTTCTGGTACCTGCTCTCCCAGCAGGTGACCGTCGTCGAAAAACTGTCCGGGTGGGGGGCGATGAAGCGAAGCCGGGCGCTGATGAAGGGTTCGATGAACGTCGCCTTCCTGCTTTTGCTCGTCATCGGAATTCTCAATCTGGTCGTCGGCTCGGGGGCCAACCTGCTCGGAAACAGGTTCCTGATCGCGGCTGCTGCGGCTGTCCTCGGGGGACTGGGCAGCCTGCTGGGGCTGACGGCGCTCGTCGTGCTCTACTTCTCCTGCCGGTGCAAGCAGGAGAACTTCGATCTCGAGCACCTGACGGCGACCCTGGGTGGCGACGGAGCGGCCGCCTTGCCGAGTTGATCCGATCTCACGTGGCGAGCGGGTGCGATGTCCGGGGAGACCGTCTTGCCAGCCGCGATGAACATCGACCGCGCGCTCGACGCCGAAACCATCCGCCGCACGGCAACCGAGGTCCTCGCCGGCCCGGGCTTTCGTCTCGACAGCGGTGTGAGCGACCCCGAGCCTTCCCTGCTGTTGGAACTGCTGATTCGCCTCATCGAGTGGATCTTCAACGCGTTTCGATTCCTCCAAGGCCTGCCGGCGGTCCTGCGGTTCGTGATCGCGGCGGCGCTCGTCGGCATTCTGGCGATCATCGTTTGGCATATCGTGGCCACGATCCTCTCGGTCTGCGGCCCGCGCCGGGTGGCCCTGCCCGCGGGCCGGACGCGACTCCCGTCGGTGCGGCCCGAAGATCTCGAACAGTCGGCAGACGCTGCCGCGCGGGCCGGCAATCTCGTCACGGCGGTCCGCTACCTCTTCCAGGCGGCGTTGCGTCGCATCGAGATCGCCGCGGGCACTCCCTGGCCACGCGGGCTCACCGACCGCGAACTGCTCGCCCGCACCACCCCGAGCCCCCTCCATGCCCCCCTGTCGGGATTCGTCGACACGCTCGAACGTGCCTGGTATGGCGACCACCCCTGCGCCCCCGCGGATCTCGCCGCCTGCCGGCAGCACCATGGCCGAATCATCGAGGTCTTGGCGAGCGGGGTGAAGGCCGTCGGGCCGGGGGGCGGCCGTCGGTTGGAACGCCCCTTCACGATCGCGTCCTCCGACGCTGCTGCCCGCACGGAGTCGTCCGCCGATGCCCTCTGCCCGTAGCGCCATCCTCGCCGCCGTGCTCCTGTTCGCGCTGACGCTCGCCACGGCGATCCTCGCGACGCTCGCACCGCCCGACTCCGGCGGCTGTGGCCGCGACTCCTACGGCGTCGAGGCGTTCGGCCAGCGCGGCATCCACGACACGCTGGCGGCGCTGGGCATTCCGGTCTCGCGGCGCACCCCGCCGCCGCTCCCCGACCTGCCCACCGCGACGCTCGTGCTCCTCGGCCCGAATCGCTCGATCGTCGGGTTCAATTCCCGCTATCTCACCGACCTGATGCCGTGGGTCGAGGCCGGCGGCCGAGTCGTCGTCGCCCCGCTGCCGCCCCGCGAGAAATGCGACGGGGAGTGCAAGACCGCGTGCCTGCCGGCGAGGCCCGCGGAGCTGGCGACGATCCTCGGGCTCGAGGGCCTCGACGTCATCGACCACGGGCCCGCGGCAGACGGGACGTCCGCCGAACGCGATCGCTCGTTCGCGGGGCGGAGCCGGCGGTTCGTCAAGGCGCTCGGCGCCGGCCTGACCGTCGAGAGCTGGCTCACCGACGTCTCCTGCACCGGCGACTGGGCCGGCTTTGCCGCCGACATCCGCCGGGTCGCGGTCCCTGCCGGACGGCAACTGGGCCTGGACTGCCGGAATCTCAAGCCGACGGCGACGCTCGTCACCGCAGTCGAGACCCCCGACGAGGATGCCCCGCAGCCGCCGTCGGACGGCGATCGCGCACCCCGCGTGCTCGCCGCCGCCTTCGCCCGCGGCGCGGGCTCGATCGTCGTGATCGCGGAACCCGCCCTGCTCGCCAACCGGTTCCTCGGGCAGGCCGACAATGCCGTCGTTGCCGTCCGGCTGCTGGCCCCCGCTTCCCTGCCGGTCGTGTTCGACGAGTTCCACCACGGCCTCGGCCCCCGCGGCCAGCCGCTCTGGCTGGCGACGCGACCCGGGTATGGGATCGTGGCCGCGGGCCTGCTGGCCACGGTGCTCTTCGCCGTCTGGCGGCAGGGCACGCGGCTCGGCCCTCCGGTCGCCGACCGGCCGGTCGACCGGCGCGGCATCGGCGAGTATCTCGACGCGATGGGCAACCTGCTTTCCCGAGGCGGTGGCGACAAGCGGACGATCGTCGCCGACGTCCGCGCCGGTGTCGTCCAGGAACTCAACCTCCGGGCGGGTCTCCCGCCCGAGCACGACTCGCTCGACCGGCTGGAGGCGGCCCTCGCGCGCCGCGATCCCGCCCGGGCCCGGCAAGTCGTCGCCGTCATCCGTGACGTCGATCAGGCTCTCGCCAGTTCGACGTGGAGCAATCGCACGACCCTGGACACCCTCCGGAGGCTCACGCAGTGTCTCTGACCGAATCAATGACCCGCATCCGCGCGGAACTGGCCAAGGTTGTCTACGGCCAGGACGAGGTGATCGACCTCTCGCTGGCGGCGTTGCTCAGCTGCGGCCACGTTTTGCTCGAAGGGCCACCCGGCGTGGCCAAGACGCTGCTGGTCCGCTCGATCGCCGCGGCCCTCGACCTCGACCACCGCCGCATCCAGATGACCCCCGACCTCCTCCCCAGCGATGTCACCGGCTCGAGCATCTATCGCGACGACACCCGGACGTTCGAGTTCCGCCGCGGGCCGATCTTCACCAACCTGCTCCTCGCCGACGAGATCAACCGCGCCTCGGCCCGCACCCAGGCGGCGCTCCTCGAGGCCATGCAGGAACTGCAGGTGACCTACGACGGCACGCGACATCCCCTGCCGGAGCCGTTCCTGACGTTCGCCACCCAGAATCCGATCGAGCAGGAGGGCACGTATCCGCTGCCGCTGGCCCAACTCGACCGTTTCATGTTCAAGGTCGTCGTGGACTATCCCGCCGCCCCCGCCGAGCTGCAGATCTTGAAGGAGCACCACGGCACGGCCGGCCTCACCGCACCAGAACGGGCGAGGATCCGACCGGTGACGACCGCCGCCGACATCCTCGCCGCCCGGCAGACGATCCGCGAGACCTTCGTCCGCGACGAGGTCCTCGGCTACGTGCAGCAGTTGGTCCGGGCGACCCGCGAGCACGACGACCTGGAGGTCGGCGCCAGCCCGCGCGGGGGCCTGATGCTGCTCACGGGAGCCAAGAGCCTCGCCCGGTTCCGGAACCGCGACTACGTGATCCCCGACGACATCCAGACGGCGTTCGTGCCGGCGCTGCGACACCGTGTCGTCCTGGCGCCGACGGTGGAACTCGAGGGCACCTCGGCTGACGAGGTGCTGCGGGACATCCTCGGCACCGTCGACATTCCGCGGTAGACGAGCCGATGGCTGCCGACCCCGACCCCGCGCCCTCCCCCGCCGTAACGCTGCGGCCGGGCCGCCGGCTCGTCGTCGCCGCCGCGTTGGCGATGGCCGCCGGACTGCCCGGGTTCCTGCTTCCGGGCTGGGGATGGGTCGTCGCGGCCGCGGCGGTCGGCGTCTCGCTGCTCGCCGTCGGCGATGCCCGGGCGGCGACGCGGCGGGTGGCCGGGGTGCGGGTGCGACGTACGCTCCCGGCGATCGTCGGCCGCGGCCTCGAGTTCACCAGCACCCTCCTCGTCGATCACGACGGCAGCCTGCCGGAACTCGTGATCCGCGACGTCCATCCCCCCGACTGCCTCCCCGAGTGGCATGAAGCCACGCTCGTGCTCGCACCGCGGGCCGGCACCGAGCGCCGGGTGGACTGCCGGATCCCGCGGCGCGGCCGCCATGCCTTCGGGCCTGTGTGGGTGCGGGCCGCCGGGCCGCTCGGGCTCGTCGAGGCGCAGCGGGTCATCGACTGCCCGGGGGCCATCGATGTTCTCCCCGAGACGTTCGCGTCGCGCGACGAGCTGATCAAGGAAACCGGAGCCTCGATTCTTCTCCTCGACCGCACCCTCCGCTCCCGTGAACTCGGCGCCGGCACGGAGTTCGTCTCGCTCCTGCCCTTTCGCGATGGCGACGACCCGCGGCGGATCGACTGGCGGGCCACGGCCCGCCAGCGGTCTCCGGTCGTCCGTCGCTACCAGGTCGAGAAGCATCGCGACGTGATCATCGCTCTGGACCGGGGCCGATTGCTGGGGGCGGCGACCGACACCGGCTCGAAACTCGACTGCACCGTGGACGCGGCCCTCAATCTCGCCCGCGTCGTCCTCGGCGGGGGCGACCGGTGCGGGCTGGTGGCGTTCGACGACCGTGTCCGCGGCTACCTGGCCCCGGTGGCCGGCCCGCGGGCCCTGTCGCGGCTCGTCGAGGCGGCCGCCGACCTCGCCTGCGACTTCCGCGAGACCGACTTCTTCGCGTTGTTCGCCACGTTGCAGCGGCAACTCACGAAGCGTTGCCTCGTGGTCGTGCTCACCGACATCGGCGACCTGGAAGCCTCGCGGACCCAGGTCGCGGCACTGGCCCGTCTTGCCCGCCGCCACCTCATGCTGCTGGCGGCCGTGCGCACGCCGCTGCTCCGCCGCGTCGTCCGCACGCCGCCGGAGGATATCGCCGCCGGGGCCCGACAGGCCGTGGCGCTGGGGCTGCTCCGCGACCGCGGCCGGGCCTTGGCGGCGCTCGAGCGCGACGGGATCCACGTGCTCGACGTCGAGCCGGGGCAGTTGACGCTGCCGCTGATCAACCGGTTCATCGAACTGCGCGGACGGAACGTTCTGTGAACGGCCCATCGGCCGCGGCGGCGCGTTCCAAGACCGCACCGCGGCCGAAATAAGCCGCCCAGAACAGGGCCGTCGCCGCGGCGAAGGTGAGCCGCTGGGCGGTGGAGAGATGGCTCTGGCGGAGGTAGCTCTCCAGCACCGCCGCCGCCACGAGCATCGGGGCGATGCCCGCGCACATGGCCGCGGCTTCGCGTCCGGCCCGGGCCAGGGCGGTCCACCGCGACACCCGCCCGGGGCTCACGAAAGCGGCACCGATCACCAGTCCGGCGCCGCCGCAGAGGACCACGGCCAGGAGTTCCGTGACCCCGTGCGGCAGCAACCACGCCCAGGTTTCGGCCCGCATCCCCGGCCGGTCGTGGATGGCGACGAAGGAACCGAGGTGCAGGCCGTTGAAGAGCATGAGGAACACCGGCGGAATCCCGGCCAAGGCTCCGCCCGCCAGCGACAGCAGGCCCACCTTGAGGTTGTGCTGGAACAGCATCGAGGCGAAGCCGAACTTCTCTCCCGCGTCGTTGTCGCGGCCGTGGCGGAGGAACGCCTCGAGCTGTTCGTCGGTGGCGCCGGGCTGCCGTGGATCGCCGTCGGCCCACAGCGCGTGGGCGATCACCGGATCGGACCGCGATGCCCCGAACCCGATTCCCAGCCCGGCGAGGAACAGCAGGCCCGCCAGGCCGTGCATCCGCCAGTGTCGGGCCACCGACCGTGCGAAGCCGTCGACGAGAAACGTGAGGCCGCCCTTCCACAGGCTCTGCCGCCGCGGTCGGTAGATGACGCTGTGTGCGGCGGCGACGAGGCCATGGAGGTAGGCGGCCAGCGGGCCGTCGTCACCGCGGGTGTCGACCCGCGCCAGGCACGTGGCGGTGCGGCGGTACAGCACGTCGAGCCGCCGGCGCTCGGCCGCCGAGAGCCGCGCGGAAGACTTTCTCGCCGCGCGCACCAGGCCCTCCAGTTCGTCCCATTCCGCTTTGTGGCGGGCGACAAAACCCTGCATACTGGGGGTCCCGGGTGGCGGCTGCGCCGTGCCGACGCAGCCGCTGGCTTCGCGGCGGGTGCCTCCGCCACCGGCTCCGTCGTGGAGCCATCGTCCCTCCCTCCCCATCCCGCCGCAAGGCCCGTGGTCACGCATGACCGATTCGCTCGCGTTCGACACCCCGGAGAACATCCAGATCCGCTACCGCCCGGCGGGCCTCGGAACCCGGTTCATCGCCTGGATCATCGACCAGCTGCTCGCGCTCCTGATCGAGATCGCCCTGCTGATCGGTGCCATCATGTTGGTCTCCACGGTCGCATCCTTCCGCAGCCTGTTCGACGTTCGCGACCGCGGGCTGCACTACCTCGTCGGCCTGGTGTACCTCATCTTCGGCCTGGGCAACCTGCTGTATTTCATGCTCTCCGAGCTGCTGATGCGGGGGCAGACGTTCGGCAAACGCTGGTGCGGGCTCCAGGTCGTGAAGGCCGACGGGTTCGGTCTCGACGCGGGCGGCATCGTCGTCCGCAACATCTTTCGACTCATCGACTCCATCCCGGTGACATGGGCCGTGCCGCTGTTCTCCAAGCGTTCGCAGCGGCTGGGTGACATGGTCGCCGGCACGGTGGTCGTCTCGGAGCAGCGGCCCGAGTACGGGACGATCCGCGGCGTGCTTGCGGCGCGGCCGGCCGGGGACGTGCAGTTCCGCTTCTCGTCGGCCGGGCTCGCCCGCCTCCCGCAGCAGGAGTTCGAAGCCGTGGAGCGGCTGCTCGAGCGGTGGACGGCCATCGACCCACTCCAGCGTGCGAGCCTCGCCCGCCGTCTCACCGACGGCATCGCCCGCCGCCTGCAGGTCGAGCCGCCTCCGGCGGAGCGGGAGCACGATTTCCTGCTCGACCTGACCGCCGCCGAGCTACGCCGCCGCGAGCAAGGCCTCGGCTGACGCGTCCGCGTCAACGCACGAAGAACGAGTTGACGTGCGAAGTGGTGTCGAACACGTAGCCGTGCCGCTCGACAGCCGCCCGCACGGCCGGCACCCCGAGGTGGCCATGCTCGATGCACAGGACGCGAGGAAACACCGCCGCACCCGTGAAACCTTCCAGCGCCTCGAGTTCGTGGCCTTCGACGTCCAACACCATCAGGTCAACGTGGGCGACCTGCAGGCGTTCCACCAGGTCGCGAAACGTGATCGTGTGGACGATCGACGTGCGGTATCGGCACTGCATGCTGTCGAGCCATGCCCGATGCTCATCGAGGTGTTTCAGCGAACCATTGGTGCTCAAGTCGAAGCCGGGGATGCTGCAGTCATGGAACTCCGCTTCACCTTGCCGATCGCTGAGGGCCAGGTTCAGGTTGTGGGAGTGAGGACGATTGCGGCACAACGCGTCGAAGATCCGGGGAGAGGCTTCCAGGTTGTAGGCTGTCCAGCCGAGAGACTCCTCGAAAAACTTGCACGATGACTCCGTGACCCCGTCAAACGCACCACACTCGATGAGGACGCCCGGCCGGCTGCGATCCGCAAAGTAGCGCTCGTGCAGGAAGCGGTCGACGGGCGGATCGAATTGGCCGTAGTATCGCTGGCCGCGGGAAACGGACGCGACGGCCGCGTCGGCCGCATGCATCCCGCCCTCCGCGGACGGCTCGAGCCCCCGACCGTCATCTGCGACACCTGTCGCAGGCCGTTGCGGATCGACGCCAGCCACCGCGAAACCTCCAGCGGAGAGGGCGGGATTCATTCGAGCCCGTTTTCCGCTCTCACGGATTTTCTGCGATTCCTGACGCAATGTCCATGCCTGTCAACGACTTGTGATCGTTGGTTGGCGTTGGATCGAAGCGGGCCGATTTGGCAAAAGTCAGGACCCTTCAGCAAAGTTTCAGCAAAGTATTCCGGGGCCATGCCGGAGAGGGTTGCCCTCTCCGCTCGGGCCCACGGCGACGCCAGGGGGATCGCGATCGTGCCGGCGTCGGCGGCGAAAGGGGGTGCGACATGATGCACCTCCGCCAACCCCTCCAGCTGCCGCAGGGCCGCGAGCTTCGCGTCCTGATCCACGCTCAGTTCTCGACAGAGGAGCAGCGGCAGTCGAGTATCGACGACCAGATCACCGCCTGCCGGGCCTTCCTCGATACCAGCCTGCCCAGGGCACCAAGCCCACGCAGATCGCGGTCGAGGTCTCGACAAGCGACGAGTGTTCCAAAAGCCCATCCGCGGTGCGGGGCACCCGCTTCGTGGCACGACGCGGCAGCGGCGCGGGCTGCTGGCCGGCGTGTTCACCTGCGGCGTCTGCGGCGCGCCGATGCACTCGCACGGCAAGACGGACGGCGTCTTGCGGTGTTCGGGGGCAGCGAGGGGCACCTGCTGGTACCGCGGCTACTGCATGCGGGAGCGGGTGTACCCGGCTGTGCTCGAGGCGGTGGTCGACGCGGTCTTGTCTCTCGACGGCGTCCGCGACGCGGTGCTGGCCCGCGTTCGGGAACTGCACGAGAAGGGCGGATCGCTGGCCGTCGAGCTCGAGAAACTCGACAAGGAGGAAAAAAGCTCGTGTCGGCCATCGAGCGGCTGTCGGCGGCGGTGGAGAGCGGCGACGGAACGCTGTCGTCGCTCACGTCGCGGCTGGCGGACCGGGAGCGGGACCTGGCGATCGTGCGGTCCCGCCGGCGGGAGGTGGAGGAGCAGGCGGGCCGGAAGGAAAAGCTGCCGTCTGCGGCGAAGCTTCTCCAGCATCTCGAGGCCGTGAAGGTGCAGTTGCTTGTCGCCGACAGCGACGGCTGGAGGGGAAGACCTAGCACTGGCTCAAGGCCGGCGACCGCAGGGGCGGCGGAAAGCGCCGCCGGGCGTCGTGACGCCGTCGGCGGTATACTGATGTATGGTGTTCGAAAAACGCCCTGCCCCTTTATTCGGTAACGCAGCCATGAGCAGAGTCACCGTCGATCCGAAGCAGATGAACGGCGTGCCGTGCATTCGCGGCCTGCGAATTCCCGTGGCGACCGTCGTCGGCATGGTTGCGGAGGGAATGACGCAAGAAGACATTCTTCGAGCGTTTCCCGACCTGCAGGCGGAAGACGTTTACGCGGCGCTTGCTTACGCCGCTGAGGCCGTGCGAGAGCGGGAACTTCCGCTACTGCATGCGTCATGAGATTCCTCATCGACAATGCTCTTTCACCGGTCGTCGCCGAAGGCCTGCGGCAAGCGGACCATGATGCAATTCACGTGAGGGATCTTGGGCTTGCAGCTGCGGATGACGAAACGATTTTTGACCACGCAGACCGCGATCAACGGGTTATCGTCTCGGCGGACACCGACTTTGGCACCATCCTCGCCATGCGAAACACGGTGAGGCCATCGGTAATCTTGTTTCGTGGAGCGACACCCCGACACCCGATCGGCCAGGTCAATCTGTTGCTGGCCAATCTTGCCGAGATGGCACCGAGTATCGAACGCGGCGCTGTCGTCGTGCCAGAACCCCGGCGAATCAGAGTCCGCTCGCTGCCGATGATCACTTCATAGGCCTCACCGCCGCATGACCTGCCCCCATGAATGAAACCAGCGTCTATCACCAGGGTAGCCCTGCCAAGGGATCGCTCCTGTCCGCTTGCTGAGGCGTAGCCGAAGCGAGCGGACAGGGGGGCTCGGTTCGG
>JBBAVU010000024.1:0-21378 GCA_040397565.1 Pirellulales bacterium
TGCACGAGGGCAAGCTTCCCTTCGACCGCACGATCAAGGTGTCGCTCACGGAGCGGCTGACGAAAGAGCAGATCCAGGCCCGCATGCCCCACAATCTCCGCACGCTCGACCACCTCATGGAGGAGAATCGAAAAGACTTCCGCCTCCTCGTGAGTCGTCGCACGAGCCGGGAGGATGCCCGCGCCGCGAGGGTCCGTTTCAAGCGTCGCCGGGTCAAGACGCTGCAACTCGTCGAGGAACTCAGCCTGCGGATGCGCCGCGTGCAGCCGATGATGAAGCTGCTCCGCGGAATGTCGGGCCGCATGGACCGGCTGCGGGAGGATCTCGCCCGCATCGCCGAGGGCCGGGGCTCGCTCGATGAACGGGCCGACATGCGGAAGGAACTCCGCGACCTCATGATGACTACGCTCGAGAGCCCGAAGTCGCTCCGCAATCGCGTCACCGCGCTCGAGCGGCTGCAGACCGAGTACGAGGCCGCCAAGCGGAACCTCTCGGCGTCGAACCTCCGGCTGGTCGTCTCGATCGCGAAGAAGTACCGCAACCGCGGCCTCTCCTTCCTCGATCTCATCCAGGAAGGCAACACGGGCCTCATGCGAGCCGTCGACAAGTACGAGTATCGCAGGGGCTTCAAGTTCTCGACCTACGCCACCTGGTGGATCCGGCAGGCGATCACCCGCGCGATCGCCGACCAGGCGAGGACGATCAGGATTCCGGTGCACATGATCGACGTCCTGTCGAAGCTCCGCACCACGGCGAAGCGTCTCCTTCACGAACTCGGCCGTGAGCCGACCTACGAGGAGTTGTCGCAGGCCGCCGACGTCCCTCTCGAGGAGGCCCGACGCGTTCTCGACATGGGGCGGCAGCCGATGAGCCTCGACCGTCCTGTCGGCGAGAGCGAGGACGCGAGCTTCAGCGAGTTCGTCGAGGACCTCGGCACGAAGAGTCCGACGCTCTCGGCCACGAATGGCCTGCTCAAGGATCGGATCGAGTCGCTTCTCAAGACGCTGACCTACCGCGAGCGGGAGATCATCCGGCTGCGCTACGGCCTCAGCGACGGCTACACCTACACGCTCGAGGAGGTCGGCCGCATCTTCCGGGTGACGCGGGAACGCGTCCGCCAGATCGAGGCGAAGGCGGTCAAGAAGCTCCAGCACCCCGTCCGGTCGAGGCAGCTCGAGAGCTTTCTCGAAGGGACGGTCGTGGAAGAGGTCGCCGGCTGACGCGGTTTCGGCCAAAACGACCCTGAGGGCGACAAGCGGGCACGCGGCGGCGGGGCGTCTTCGGGCGCCCCGCCGTTTTTTTGCTATCATGCCGTCATCTGAAAGGGGTTTCATGGCCGTCGTCGTCACCACCGATCTGCTTCGCACGCTCCACCGCATGCACCGCCAGTTGGCCGATCTCCGGGAGCGGCTCACGGGCGGGCCTCGCCAGGTCGCCGCCTTCAAGGCAAGGCTGGCCGCCTCCGAGGCCGCGCTCGCCGCGTCGAACGACGCCGTCAAGAAGGCGAAGGTCGTGGCGGACCAGAAGCAGCTCCAGCTTCGCAGCGCCGAATCGAAGCAGCGGGACCTCGAGGCGAAGCTGAACGCCTGCAAGACCAACCGCGAATACCAGACCCTCAAGGAGCAGATCGCCGCCGACTCGATGGCGATGAAGGTGCTCGAGGACGAGATCCTCGAGGCCCTCGAGCGGATCGACTCCCTCAAGAAAGAGATTCCGCCGGCGGAGCAGCAGGTCGCGCAGGTGAAGAAGCTCGTCGCCGAGAAGGAGGACGAGGTGCGACGCGAGAAAGCGCAGCTCGAAGCGGAGGTCACACGGATCGAGGGGGAGCTCGCGACGGGCGAACGCGACCTTCCGGCGGATGTCGTCGAGGCCTACCGGCGGGCCGTGAAAACGAAGGGGGCCGACGGCATGGCACCCATCGAGGGGGAAAGTTGCGGCGGTTGCTTTCAGAGGATCACGGACATGATGATGTCGGACATCCTGCTTGGCAGGATGGTGATCTGCCGCGGCTGCGGACGGGTGCTCTTCCCCGCCGCGTCGGCCTAGGCCCCTCGAGACGTCCATAGCAACAGACCCGTAGCAAGAGACCCGTAATAGAAGACTCATGGCCATGTCGTCCGATCGCATCCCGATGACCCGCGCCGGATACGAAAAGCTCAAGTCGGAGGTGGAGCACCTCGATACCGTCGAGATGCCAAAGCTCGCCCAGCGGGTGGCCGCGGCCCGCAGCGAGGGCGATCTCAGCGAAAACGCCGAGTACCACGGGGCCCGCGAGAGCCAGGGAATGCTGCAGGCCAAGATCAACCTCCTGCGAGACAAGCTCGCCCGTGCGGTCATCGTCGAGCGTCAGAAGGAGGCGACGGGAGAGGTCGTCTTCGGGGCCACCGTCGTCGTCAAGGACCTCAAGTTCGGCGACAACGAGACCTTCGTGCTCGTCGGCGCTGGCGAGGAGGACTACGACGCGGGCAAGATCAACGTCGCGAGCCCGCTGGCGCAAGGCCTGCTCGGCAGGAAGGTCGGCGAAAAGGTCGCGATCGACGTGCCTGCCGGCAAGATGCAGTTCGAGATCCTTGAAGTCAAGTTCGAGGATTAGGGTCAAGTTCGAGGATGAGGGCCGTCTTCGGCGGGAGCCGTTCCCTCGAAGAGTGCGGAGCCGATCCGCACGATCGTCGCCCCCTCGAGGATCGCCTCGCGGAAGTCGCCGCTCATTCCCATCGAGAGTTCCTCGAGCGATTCCTCGCCGGTAGTGGTACGCAACGAATCGCGAAGCTCGCGCAGTGTCGCGAACTGCCGGCGGGCCGCCGCGGCCGCATCACCCCCCTCCTCCGGCTGCGACGCCATCCCCATGAGCCCGCGGACGCGAACGCCGGCGCAACCCGCCGCCTCGGCGACAAGCGACGGCACGTCGGCGATCGCGGCGCCCGTCCGTCCGGCGCCCCCGTCGAGATTCGCCTCGACGAGCAGCTCGGCGACGCGGCCCGCGGCGCGGGCCTCCTCGTCGATCGCGCGCAGCAGCCGGACGCTGTCGAGCGAGTGGAAGAGGTGCACGAGCGGCAACGTCCGCCGCACCTTGTTCCGCTGGAGGTGGCCGATCAGGTGCCATCGCGGCTGCAGGCCCGCGGCCTGAAACGCTTCGGCCTTCCTCCACAGTTCCTGCGGACGGCTTTCGGCGAGGTCCCGGCAGCCCGCCTCGAACACGGCCATGGCCGCGTCGATCCCGGCGTATTTCGTCACCCCGACGATCCTGACGCCATCCGGATGCCTGCCGGCCTCGCGGCAGGCGTCAGCGATCATCGCCTTCACGGCGGCGTAGTTCTCGGCGATCCGCCGGAGCATCACTGGATCTCGATGAGCCTCTCGACCAATCCGGTGCGGCCGATCCTGCCCAGCAGGAACTCGCACGACAGGTTGCAGCCGAGCACGGAGCGGTTCCGCACGGCGTCGAGCCCGCGGTAGACGAGCCACTGGCTCCCGCCGACCTGGATTCGATACCCGCATCCACGGTGGTCGGGGAGGTTCTGACGGCCGTCGGCGACCGTAAGCCGCCGCCACGTCAGTGGCTCGCCGATCCTCGACGCGTCGAGGTCGAGCCACACGGGGGCGTACATCCTCGCGACACGTGAACGCTTCGCGTGGACGAGGCGGCCGGGCTCCGCCTCGAGCCTTCCGTCGCACGAGGCCGACGACCATTCCGGCAGCGACAGCGGCAACGCCATCAGCCGCACCGACTCGTCGAACCCGATGAGCTCGCGGGTCTCGTCGGCGGCCTCGAACTCGATCCCGGGGCAGACGGGCAGGCCGCCGCGGTATTCGATCTCCATCGCCAGCCGCGACCCGTCGGCGGGGCCCGCCCGCTCCGCTTCGTCGGTGGGAACGATCGCGTCGGCGACGAGTAGCACCCGGTCCCGCGGGGCGAGCACGAGCTGCCGCTCGAGCCGCAGGCCCCGGGACAGAGGCAGCGTCCATTCGGCGAACGTCGTCTCCGCGTGGCCATCGGCCTTCGAGCCCTTTTCCGACTCGAAGCAGGACTCGGCCCAGGGCCCGGTCGGCTCGAGCGCGACGCCGTCGGCCGAGGCCTGGAAAAACCACTCCCCGCAGCAGAGTAGCCTCGAATCGACGACCACCTCGAGGTGCATCGCGGGCCCGCGGGCATCGACGAGGACCCTCGCGGGGCGGCGGTCCCAGCCGGAGCGGATGACGGCGAGGCCCCCACCGGACCGGCTGGCCGCCGGTTTCAGGCCGTGTCGCCCTGCGACCTCCACGATGGCAGACCAGCCCGTGGGCATGGTCCACTCGGCGGACGCCGATCCGCGTTTTCCGCGGCGGCGGTTCGCGGGCAGGAGCCGCATCGCCGTCTCGATCGCCGAGAGCAGGGCCTCGCGGCCACGGGGTGACCACGGTGCGTCACCGGTGGCCTCCGCCCGCAACTGGACTCCGGCCCATCGGGCCACGGCTTGGAGGATCGCCTCCGACCCGGTCCGTGCGACCGCGCCATCCCCGGACACGAGCCTCGTGATTTCGTCCTCGACGGCGTGGGCGGCGAGCGGGCCGAACCGTTCGCAGGCCTCGACGTCGGCGAAGAGCCTGCCGAGCACGAGCAAAAATCCGGCTGGCGTCGTGTCGCCGGCCTCGACCACCGGAAGCAGCGAGCTGGCGATCCCCTCGATTCGCTGGAGCGCGGCGCCGGACGCGACGCTCGACCGCTTCGATCGAGCGGCCCACGCCAGCGCCCAAGCCGCCGCTTCGGCCGCGGTCGACCGACCCGCCGGACCGTCGGAGGTTTCGGCGGCATCGATGACGGCGTCGAGCGGGCCGCCGGGCTTGGTGATCTCGTCCGGTTTCGCGCCCGCGGCGATCGCCCTCGCCAGCGACACCAGCGGCCTTCTCGGGCCGTTCGAGTCGCACTCCGCGACGAGCCGCCGGATCTCGGCGACGGCGATCCTCCGCCTGATCCGCTCAGGCGGCCTTTTGCGGCGGCTCTTTTTTCGATGGTTCGGGGTCGCGGACACCGTCGCGGTCGCGCCGCGGGGAGCGTCGCCGTTGGTCGATGGCCTGGGAAGCCTGCGGGTTTTTCGGTTCGTTGTGGTCATGGCGGTATGGTACAAAACTTTCGCCGACGGAGGCCTGCCCCATGCGTTTCCCCGACTCGATCGCCCGCCCCGCGTTCCTGCTCGCGGCCGCCGCCGCATTTTCCGCCGTCTTCGGCTGCAGCGCGGCCGACGCCCCCTCCCTCAAGCGGCTCTCGAAGACCGACGCCGTGTGGCTCGACGAGGATCGCAAGGAACTCGTCGTCGGCGGCACCGTCGTGCTCGATCGAGGCCCGCTGGAGCTGTTCGCCTGCCCGAAGGGCACGAAGGAGCACGAGGCCGTCGTGGCGGTCGATGCCAAGGCGCAGATCGTCCATGCCGGGCTGCTCGCCCTCGGCCTCGAGCCGGGCCGGCCCGTGTCGTTCGACCCCGAGTACGCCCCGGCGACGGGCCCGGTCGTGAAGATCCGGATGCGATGGAAGGGGAAGGACGGGAAGGTCGAGGAGACGTCCGCCCAGGACTGGATCCGCGACACCCGCACCGGTAAGCCGATGGCGGCGGATTGGGTGTTCGTCGGAAGCTCGTTCTGGAAGGACGAGACGACGGGCGAGGAGTTCTACCAGGCCGACGGCGGCGACCTCGTCTGCATCTCCAACTTTCCGACCGCGACGCTCGACCTCCCGATCGCCAGCTCGCAGTCGAACGAGGCGCTCTTGTTCGAGGTGATGGAGGGAGTCGTTCCACCCCGCGACACGGCGGTGGAGATGATTCTCTCGAAGGGCGTCAAGTGACCCGCGCGTGGCGGAGGATCTCCTCCGCGGTCGCAACGTAGCCGACGTAGAACGGCCCGAACTCCGCGTACCGGGCGCTCGCCTCGTCGAACCGCATCGTGTAGACGATCTCCTTCAGGAAATCGGGCTTTCTCGCCCAGAGCGTAACGCCCCACTCCCAGTCGTCGAGGCCGACGCTCACGGTGATCAGCTGCGTCACGCGGCCGCCGAAGCTCATCCCCGTGCGGCCGTGCTCGGCCATCAGGCGGCTGCGTTCCGAGAACGGCAGCGTGAACCAGTTTTCGCCGACCTTCCGCTTCTTGTTCATCGGATAAAAACAGGCGTTTGGCCACGGAGGGAAGTCGGGCTCGAGCCTCGCCCGACGCATGGCTCCTTCCCGCGACGCGTAGGCCTGCACCTTCGCCCGGTAGGAGGCTCCCTCGCGGTCCTCCCCCTCGGCGACGAGTCGCTCCCCGTACTGCTCGACGGTCGGTACGTATTCGCTCACCTCCGTGAGGCTCACGAACGAATAGGTCGGCACGAGCGCTCCGCCCATCGGCCCGGCGAGCAGCCGCTGGTGCACCGCCTCGACGGCCAGCGGCGAGGGATCCATCACCATGAGGCCGAAGTCAGCCTTGTGGCCGGGCACGATCCAGGCCTGCAGCCGCTTTGGCCCGCCGTCCGCCGACGCCCCTCCCTGCGGCGAAGCATCGAGGGCGGCCACGAAGGCGTCGGCCGCCTGCCGCCGCGCCTCCGCCGACATCGACGCCAGGCGTGCCCGGTCGAAGGCGTAGAAGAAATGGGTCACGTGCCAGCCGCTGGAGGGCACGTGGGAAACGTCGTCCGAACCGCCCCCGTCGGCCTGCGGGTGGGGTCGGGATCCGGCCGGGGGGCGGGGGCTGGAAGGGACGGGGGAGGAATCGTTCACGTTCGGGGCACTCCGGCGGGTTTCGCGGGAAGCAGGCTGTCACGGTCACCGCGAGTCACGATATCATGCACCAGGCGGCTGCACAGGAGCCGACACCGGAATCACGACAAGCCGGATGAACGATAAGGGCCGGAATCACGTTAAGGGGAGCAGTGCCACATGGGACAGGCAATCGTCGACCCGGCCGAACTGCGGCGGTTCGCAGCCCGGCTGAAGCACTTCAGCGGCGAGGTGATGACGCAGATGCAGGCGGTCCAGCGGCAGCTGGCGGCCCTCGGAGCGACCTGGCGGGATCAGGAGCACCAGAAGTTCGCCGAGGCCTTCGAGCAGCAGCTGGCCCAGTTCGGCCGGTTCGTACAGTCGACCGAGGACTACGTGCCGTACCTGCAGCGGAAGGCCGAACGCGTCGAGGAATACCAGCAGCAACGTTAGGCGGGAAAACCATGTCTGGACAGGCTGACGTCAAATCGATCGACACGCTTGCGTTCGTCAAGGCGGCGCTCGCCTCCTACGCGCACGAATCGGGACAGGCCCTCGCGGAGGTCGAGATCGAGGGCCGCCGCGCGGTCGAGTGGATCACGGTCGACCGCGCCGAGTTCTGGAAGGCCGAGGTCCGCCGGTCGGCCGACCTCGTCAACCAAGCGATGAAAGACCTCGAGCACTGCCGCACCTTCAAGAAGGTCGGAGACAACCAGCCTTCGTGCATCGAGGAGAAGAAGGCTCTCGAGAAGGCGAGGGCACGGCTCGCCTTCGCCGAGCAGAAGCAGGAGGCCGTCCGCCGCTGGACGCCCGTCGTGCAGCAGCAGTTTCGCGAGACGGGAGTGCGGATGGTCCACTTCCGGGAGATCATCGACGTCCAGATCCCGAAGGCGATGGCGAGGATGGAGCGGATGCTCAAGTCTCTCGACGCCTACAAGAGCGTGAGCGGGCCGGCCGGCCACGGCGGCGCGGGCGGAGAGGCGGCTGCGGCGAGCGTCGTCCGGCAGGAGCCGACGGGCTCCGAGGCCGCGGCGCCGACCGCCTCGGACGGCTCGTCAGCCGACAAGACGCCGGCGACGTCGAACGCGCAGGCTGCGGAGAGCGGGACATGAGAGTCGGAGACCTGTCGAGCGGCGCGTCGAAGCTCGCGCTTGCGCTGAAGCAGCTCGACCTGAAGTGGGAGTCGGCCAAGGAGACCTGGAACGACGGCACGAGCCGCCAGTTCTACAAGGAGCACCTCGAACCGCTCTCGCCGGACGTGAAGGAGATGCTCGAAGCGCTCGGGAGGCTGGCCGAGGTTCTGGCCCGCGCCGCCCGCGACGTGAGCGACCATGGATCCTGACGCCCCGCGGAATCCCTACGACCGCGAACTCCTCCGTGGGCAGATCGAGCGGCTGCGGCGCGAGGCGGGAGTCCGCGCAGGGCTCGAGGAGGAAATCCTCTCGCACCACTCCGAGGCGATCGCCCGGGCCGAATCCGACGCGAAGTCGGGCCTGGCGACGACTCGGGCGGACTACCAGGCGCGGATCGACGCGGCGAAGCGGGAATACGCGACACTGGCGAAGCGGATCGAGGCGCAGACACAGGCCGATCGTGCCAAGCTCGAGGAGCAGCGGAAGGGCGTCACAGCCGACATCAAGCGGAAGTGCGATCGCGAAGCGCAGCGGTTGAAGGAGGATTTCGCGGGCGACGAGATTCCGTACCGCGAGGTCTACAAGGACGAGCGGAAGAAGCCGCTGATCGTCGCCGCCAAGAGCGAGAAGGACGTGGCGGCGGCGATGAAGGTGCTCGAGGACGTCTCGTCGAAGGTGGCCAAGGCGATGGCCGACCGGGGCGCGAAGCCACCCGTGGCGGCGGAAGCCGTCGGATCGGGCGAGGGATCGTCGGACGAGGGAACACCCGCGGGGGACGCGGCGGTCGCTGAGGGGCCGGAATCGCTCAAGCGGCTGCTCGAGCTCAAGGATCTCGGCATTCAGGTGGCCCGACAGGCCATCGATATGCCCGAGGCACGGTCGGCGTTCTCGTCCGGCCTCAAGGCCGCCGTCGGTTTGCTGCCGACGCTCCTGGGTCTCGGGGCGGCCGCGGCCGCCTTCTTCTTCCTTCCGGGCGACATCACGATCAAGGGTTCGGCGGCGGCGGCCACGGCGGCGGTCCTCATCGGCGGCGGCGTCGGCGGCGGCAGCGTGTTCGTGCGAAAGAAGCGGATGGCGGTTCGCGAGAAGACGGCGGAGTGCGCCGTGCAACTCGCCGGCATCGTGGCGGAGGCGCGGGGCACGTCAGCGGCGGCCGGCCGGTTCATCAAGCAACGCCGGGAGGAACAGTCGAAGAAGATCGAGGAGCACTTCAACGCCGCGGTCGAGGCCCGCAAGGAAAAGCACGCCCGGCAGCTCGAGGAACTCGCGGCCAAACGCGACAAGGCTCTCGCCGACCTCGAGGCGAAGGCGACCACCGCGGCCGAGGGGCTCGCGAAGAGGCTCGCGACCGTTCGCGAGGGGCTGGAGGCGAAGTACCCGCCGCTCATCGCCACGCTCGAGGGTGAGTGCTCGGCGAAGGTCGAGGCGATCGAGGCCTCGCACCGGGACGCGGTGAAGGCGATCGAGGACCACAAGCGTGCCCGCTGGTCGGAGATGGTCGAGGCCTGGAAGACGGTACGCGAGGAGACGACGGCGGCCTACGAGGCCGCGCAGGCCGTCGACGACGCAGCCTTCCTCCCGTGGCCCGAGCTTGCCGACGAGTCGAAGCCGCTGCCCGCGCAGGCGCCTCCAGGGCTGCGGTTCGGCTCGCTCGCCCTCTCGATGCGCCGGATCCCGGGCGGAGTCTCGCCCCATGCCGAGCTCAACGAGTACGGGCCGGAGGCCTGGACCCAGCCGGCGATCCTTCCGTTTCCCGTAGCCTCTTCGGTTCTCCTGAAGACGACCGCCGACCAGGCTGAGGCCGCGAGCGGCATGATGCAGGCGCTCATGCTCCGGATCGCGACCGGCATCCCCCCGGGACAGAGCCGCTTCACGATCCTCGACCCGCTCGGCCTCGGCAAACAGTTCGCCGGCTTCATGCATCTGGCCGACCACGACGAACTGCTGGTCACGAGCCGCATCTGGACGGAGCCCTCCCAGATCGAGCAGCGGCTGGCCGACATCACCGAGCAGATGGAGATCGTGATCCAGAAGTACCTCCGCAACGAGTACGAATCGATCGGGGCGTACAACGCCGATGCGGAGGTGCCCGAGCCCTACCGGTTCGTCTGCGTTGCCAACTTTCCGGCCAACTTCACCGAAACGAGCGCGAGGCGGCTGGCGAGCATCGCCGCCAGCGGCGCACGCTGCGGCGTCTACGTGATCCTCTCGGTCGACATGAAGCAGACGATGCCCCCGAACTTCAGCCTCGCGGAGGTTGAGAAGCATGCCACGACCGTCGTGCTCAAGGACGGCACGTTCACCTGGCAGGATCCGGAGTTTTCGAAGTGGCCTCTCACGGTCGAGCAGTCGCCGTCCGACGAGGTCTTCACGTCGATCATCCAGCGGGTCGGCCGGGCCGCGAAGGCGGCGAAGCGGGTCGAGGTTCCCTTCGACCGCGTGGCTCCCGCCGAGCAGGACTGGTGGAAGGGAAGCACCGCGGGCGAGGTGCTCGCCCCGCTCGGCCCGGCGGGGGCGAAGAAACTGCAGTACCTGAAGCTCGGCAAGGGCACGAGCCAGCACGTCCTCATCGCCGGCAAGACCGGTTCCGGCAAGTCGACGCTCATGCACGCGATGATCACGAGCCTCGCGCTGCAGTACAGCCCGAACGAGATCCAGTTCTATCTCATCGACTTCAAGAAGGGCGTCGAGTTCAAGCTCTACGACCACTACCAGCTGCCGCACGCCCGGGTCATCGCCATCGAGAGCGAGAGGGAGTTCGGTCTCTCGGTGCTTGAGCAGCTCGATCGGGAGCTGAAGCGCCGCGGCGACCTGTTCCGCGACCTCGCCGTGCAGGACGTGGCCGGCTTCCGCCAGACCGGCCACGCCGACCCGATGCCGCGGATCCTGCTGGTCATCGACGAGTTCCAGGAGATCTTCGTCGAAGACGACAAGCTCGCGCAGGACGCGGCGCTCATCCTCGACCGGCTCGTCCGGCAGGGCCGAGCCTTCGGCATCCACGTGCTCCTCGGCTCGCAGACGCTCGGCGGATCCTACAGCCTCCCGCGGGCCACGATGGGACAGATGGCGGTCCGGATCGCGCTGCAGTGCAACGAGGCCGACTCCAGCCTGATCCTCTCGGAGGAAAACTCCGCCGCCCGGCTCCTGACCCGTCCGGGCGAGGCGATCTACAACGACGCCAACGGCATGGTGGCCGGCAACAACCCCTTCCAGGTCGTCTTTCTGAACGACGAGCGTCGCGAGCGGTACCTCGGGGCGCTGCGGCAGCTCGCCGACCGGCGGACCGACATCCCCGCCCTGCCCCGGCTCGTGTTCGACGGCAACCAGGCGGCCGACCCGCAGGGGAACCGGCTGCTGACGGAACTGCTCGACGCCGGGACCGTCCACGGCCGGGTGCCGACCGTTCCGCTCGCCTGGCTCGGCGACGCAATCGCGATCAAGGACCCGACCGCGGCCCCCTTCCGCAGACAAGGGGGCGCCAACATGCTCATCGTCGGCCAGCGGGAGGACCTCGCCTGCGCGCTGCTCGCGATGGCGATGGTGAGCCTCGCCGCCGGGCACGACCCGCACCCGGGCGGCGCTGCGGGACGGCCCTGCCGGTTCGTCCTGCTCGAGCCGGCGATCGCCGAGGAAAAACCCGAGCTGCTGCTCTCTGGGCTTTCCCGGTTCCTTCCCCACGAGATCGAGGTCGCCGGACGGCTCGGTGTGGCGACGGCCTTCGAACGGCTCGCCGCCGAGGTGAAGCGGCGAATCGACGACCAGGTGCTCGACGCGGAGAGCGTGTTCGTGGTGATCCGCGACCTCGGCCGGTTCCGCGAGCTTCGAAAGGCAGACGGCGACTTCGGCTTCTCCTTCGGCTCGGAGCAGAAGGCCGGCCCCGCGACGAACCTGCTGACCGTTCTCAAGGACGGGCCCACCGTCGGCGTCCACGTGCTGATCTGGTGCGATTCGCTCACGAACCTGCAGCGGACCTTCGAGCGTGGAACGATCAAGGAGTTCGAGCTCCGCGCGATGTTCCAGATGAGCGGCAACGACTCGAGCCAGCTCGTCGACAGCCCGGCCGCGAGCAAGCTCGGCCCTCAGCGGGCCCTCTTCATCCACGAGGAGACCGGCACGCTCGAGAAGTTTCGTCCCTATGCCTTCCCGACGGAGGAGTGGCTCACGGGCGTTTCCGCAAAGCTCCGCGGCAGGCCCCAGGGCACTCCCGCGGCCCGGCCGGAGCCCTCCGTCGAGCATGGAGCGGTCGAGCCCGCCAAGCCTGCCGAGCCCGCCGCGGCGGCCGGCGGGTCGCCGAGCGATGAGTTCAACTTCGGCGGCGGCTTCGGCGACTTCAACTTCGCGAAGTACCTCGACGACCCGCCAGCCGAATCGCCGCCGCCGAACGACCCCGATCCACCTCCTTCCTCAACCTGATGACATCGGCGACCGTGATGCGACGCTTCATTCCCGCCGTCGCGGTCGTTGCCGCGGTCGCTCTTGCGGGAGTCTCCGAGGCGGCTGAGGACCGACCGCAGCGACGGCCGTCCCCCGCGGGAACCCTTTCGATCCTGTTCGTCGGCGACATCATGCTCGACAACGGCCCGGGGCACGCGATCTCCGCCGGCCGCGATCCTTTCGCCGCCTGCCGCGAACTGCTCCTCGACGCCGACTTCACGATCGGGAATCTGGAATGCGTGCTCGGCAACAAGGGAAAGCAGCAGCTCAAGCCCTACACCTTCCGCGCCGCGAGCGACGCCGAGCGGTTTCTGAAGCCGCTGTTCTCGGCGGTGAGCGTCGCCAACAACCACGCGCTCGATTTTGGTCCGGAGGGCCTCGTCGAATCGCTCGCGATCCTCGCCCGCGAGGGAATCCCGCAGATCGGGGGCGGCCGCACGCTCGCGGAGTGCCGCAAGCCGCTCGTCTTGAGGAAGGACGGCCTCGCCGTCGCGATTCTCGCCGCGAACGACTTCAGGGCCGAAGCCTATGCCCCGAGCGACGAGGCGGCGGGCGTGAACCCGCTCCGCGAGGAGGAGTTGCTGGCCGACATCCGCACGGCCGCCGCGTCGGCCGACGCCGTGATTCCATTTCTCCACTGGGGCCCGGAAAACACGCCCGAGCCGGGGGAGTCGCAGCGGCGCACCGCCCGTCGGCTGGTCGAAGGGGGGGCCGCCGCCGTCATCGGCGCGCACCCGCACGTCACGCAGACCGTCGACATCTGCCGCGGCGCACCGATCGTCTACAGCCTCGGCAACTTCGTCTTCGACTACTACCCCGTGGACCCGCCGGTCTGGCACGGCTGGGCGGTGAAGTTGTCGATCGCCAAGGGACGGCCCGTGGAACTCGAGACCCGCACGGTCGTGCTCGACAAGGAAGGGCTTCCCTCGCCGCTGCGGGAGGAGTGACCGCCCCGGGAGATCACTCCTTCGGACGGCGGCCGACGCGGACCTCGATCGTTCGGCGATCCTCGCCGCGGACGATTTCGAGCTGCACGTTTTCCCCGATCGGTGCCCTCGTGAGGTAGAGCACGAGCACCGCCGGGTCGACGATCTCCTCGCCGTCGAACGCGGTGATCACGTCGCCCGCTTCGATGCCGGCGAGCGCGGCGGGCGACCGGGGCTCAACCGCGACGACGAGCGCGCCGTGTTGGTCCTGGAGCGTCGGCGGGAGCTCCCGGAGGGCGATCCCGAGATATCCCCGCTCGACGTGTCCGTTCGCGAGAATTTCGTCCGTCACGCCCCGCGCGGTGTTGCTCGGGATCGCGAAGCCGATTCCCCGCGACTCGCGGCCCGCGATCGCCGTGGTGATTCCGACGACGCGACCGTGGACGTCGACGAGCGGACCGCCGGAGTTGCCCGGGTTGATCGAGGCGTCGGTCTGGAGGAACTCCTGAAAGGGATTGTCGGTGACCCCGCGACGACCGACGCCGCTGACGATCCCGTAGGTGATCGTGCGGTCCAGACCGAAGGGGTTGCCGATCGCCCAGACCATCTCACCGACCTCGATGGAGTCGCTGTCGCCCCACTCGGCGGCGGGCAGGTCGTCGGCTTCCACCCGGAGCACGGCGAGGTCGCTCGCGGCATCGCCTCCGACGAGCTGCGCTTCGAACTCGCGGCCGTCGGAGAGCTGCACGCGGATGTGGTCCACCTGCGCGACGACGTGGTAGTTCGTCAGGATCACCCCCGCCGCATCGACGACCACTCCCGACCCGAACGACTCGTCGGTGAGCCCCGGCCCGCGTTCGCCCCGTAGGGCCCGGATTTCGTCGGCGAGCGTCCGCACCCGGCGGGTCGCGGTCACGTTCACGACCGACGGGCCGATGATCCGCGCGAGCGTCGTGAAGAGCTTTCCGACGCTCTTCAGCTCGGCGTTGGCGGCCGCGTCGCGGATCGCCGCGAGCTCCGCACGGGTCTTCGCGTACTGGACCCGCCCGACGAGCGACGGCATCGCGATCAGGGCCACGAGGGCGACGAGCGCGAGCACCAGCCATGGAGTTCGGTTGGATGCTTCCATGTCCGACATCGTACCAGCCTCGCCGGCGACCGGCTTACGACTCGAAGGCGGGTGGCCAGCAGGCCGGGCCGCGGATCGCCGCCGCGAGCCGCTCGAGGAACGTCTCCCTCGGGACCGCCGTCGCTCCGAACTGCTCGAGGTGCGGCGACACGAGTTGCACGTCGAAGAGCCGGCAGCCAGCCTCGCGGAGCGAAAGGGCCAGCCGGCAGAGCGCCACCTTCGATGCGTCGCGGTCGAGCGAAAACATCGACTCCCCGGCGAACATTCCCCCGATCGAGACGCCGTAGAGTCCCCCCACGAGCGCGCCGTCCCGCCAGACCTCGACGCTGTGGCAGACACCCGCCTCGTGCAGCCGCTGGTAGGCCGTGAGCATCGCGGGGGTGATCCACGTGTTGCCGCGACGGGTGCCGCTGGCGGCGCACCCGCGGACGACCGCCTCGAAGGCCAGATCGGTCGAGACCGCGAAGCCGCCCGAACGAATCGTCCGCTGGAGGCGTCGCGGCACGTGGAGGCGATCGAGGTCGAGGATTCCCCTCGGATCGGGCGACCACCAGAGCAGACCTCGTGGGCCGCTCGACACCGGCCAGGGAAAAATGCCCCGCGAGTACGCGTCGACGAGCCGCTCCACCGTGAGGCTGCCGCCGCAGGCGAGTGGCCCGTCCGCGGGCCAGGTCTCGGGTGGTGGAAAGGGGGACGGCGTGCCCATGGGGAGCCTCAGCCAAGACCGCGGCGAACGAGATCGAGAGCCGACTTCGCGGCCCGGGATACCCGAAGCGAGCCCGCGCCGCCGAGCACGTGATCGACGAATTCGATGCCCCTGTCGGTCGCCATGGCGATCACCGCGTGGGTCCGTCCCGGCTCCGGCCCGGGCAACTCGGGACCGACGGCGAGGCCGATATCGGCCCCGAACGATGCGCGGCACACCTGCGCCGCCCGGCCGATGTCCTGCGTCGATGAGCCCGACGGATCCCCCGGGGCGGGCAGGACGCTTCCGCCGCGGTAGACGCCGGACGACCGCCGTGCCTCCGCCTCCGCCGCGAGCGCCGCAAGGCAGCCCTTCGTCGCGATCTCGCTCGTGGCGAGCGACAGCCCGTGGGATGCCACCGCGGCGAGCGCCGCGTCCTCGATCTCCTCCTCCTCGACGCCGAACACGAGGGCCCCGAGGTGGTCGCGGATGAGCCGCTCCGTCGGCTCGATCTTCGCGAGGCACTCCGGCTCGTTTCGTCCCCTCGCGGCGATCCTGAGCGTGATCGTCGCCTCGTGGGCGGTGATGCCGACGAGCGGATCGCGGCCCCTCCGAATCAGGTCGGGCAGCATCTCCTCGATCGCGCTCTCACCCGCACCGAAACACTTGATCCTGCGAAACCTCACCGTCGCCGCCTCCGGCTGCATCGCGAGGATGGCCGCCGCCACGGTGTCACGCCACATCCGCTTCATCTCCGAAGGCACGCCCGGCAGCGCAAACACGCGGCAGCGACCGGCCGCCCGCCCCCCGTCACGGGTTAGATCGACGTCGATGCCCGGCGCGGTGCCCACGGGGTTCTCGACGATCCGGCTTCCCCGCGGAAACATCGCCTGCAGCCGGTTCGAAGCGGGCATCGGCATCCCGCGTCGCGTGAACCGCGACTCCACGGCCGCGAGCGCCGCCTCCGAAAGCTCGAGCGGCTCGCCGCTGACATCCGCCAGGACGTTCCTCGTCAGGTCGTCGGCCGTCGGCCCGAGGCCGCCGGTGGAGACGACCAGCTCGACGCGGGCGGCCGCACGTCGAAACGCCTCGATGCCATCCTCGAGCGAATCGGTGGCCGTCGTGTGGAAGTGGACCGTGACGCCGAGGGCGGCGAGCTCCGCGGAAAGCCACTGGCTGTTCGTGTCGAGCCTCTGCCCGGTCGTCAACTCGTCGCCGATCGCGATCACCTCCGCCCGCATGCGTCGTTCTCCGTGCTTCTGTCGAGTGCGTCCCTTTTCCGGTGAGTCAGCCCTTGTTGTACCGGAAGCCACGGGGCGAACCGGGGCCGACTGTACGCGGGCCGGGGCCGCGGCCAGAATCCTTCAATGGACATAGGCCTCCTCGGGTGCGACCGACAGATTCTCGGGCTGCTCGCGGCGGCGGTCGCCGATGGCGGTCGCCTCGCCCTCGCCTGCGACCTCGACGCCGAGGCGTTCGCGGCGGTCGTCGACCGCGGACTGTGCGACCGGGCCATGTCCCGGGGCGACTCGTGGGAGTCGCTCGTCGATGCCCGTCAGTCGGCCGTCGTGTTCGTCGGCGGGGACGGATGGCACGAGGGGCGAGCCGATGCGGTCCGCAAGATCGTCCAGGCCGGCAGGCCGGTCGTGCTCTCGCATCCGGCCGACCTCTCGATGCTCTGGGCCTACGAGATCGACATGATCCGTCGCGACAGCCGCGCGACCGTGGTGCCAAATCTCCCCGACCGGCTCCATCCTTTCGCGGCGAGGCTCCGCACACTCGTCGAGGCGGGGCTCGCCGGCGCGTCGCCCTTCGGCGGGATCGACGCGATCGTCATGGAACGCCGCCCCGAGGCCTTCGATCGGGAGACCGTGCTCCGGGCGTTCTCTCGCGACGCCGATCTCCTGCGGGCCATCGCCGGCGACCCGAAGCGGCTCTCGACGCTCGGCGCGACGGCGCAGTCGAGCACGTTCACCACGCTCGCGGTCGAACTCAGCGGGCCGTCGAGCCTGCCTGTCCGCTGGCAGGTCGTGCGGGGTGACCAGCCCGGCGCGAGGCTGTCACTCATGGGGGAGCGGGGCACGGTCACGGTCGAGATCCCCGACGGCCCCGCGGATGCCTGGACGCTTCGAGAGCAGGCGGCCGATGGCTCGCCGCCGCGGATCGAGACGCTTCCTTTCGATCGCCCGAGGGCGATCCTCTCGCTCCTCGGCCGCGGGGATGCCGCCGGGAAGGAATCGGCGATACCTCCCGCATCGTGGAGCGACGCCGCCCGCACGATCGAGCTGGCCGAGACGATCCCGCGAAGCGTCGCCAAGGGGCGGGGCATCGACCTCCACCAGGAGGAGTTCTCGGAGATCGGCACGTTCAAGGGGACCATGGCTTCCCTCGGGTGCGGCATCGTGCTCGCCGGACTTTTGCTGCTCGTGCTCGCGACGCTCGTCGGCGGCATCGCGAGCGCCGCGGGCTGGGAGTTCGGTGAGCGGCTCGCCGGTGCCTGGCCGTGGATCATCCTGTCGGTGCTGGTGGTCTTCCTCGTGCTTCAGATCATTCCGCTTTTGATCCCCCGCCAGCCGCCGGCCCGCGAGGATTGAAACGAGCCGGGCCGGGATTTCGGAAGGCGGTTTGCCCGGATCCCCGCGAACTCCCGCTCCCGCGGCCCGACGGCCGCGGGTACCATTCGGGAATGCCATCCGACTTCCGAGCGCTCGGCGAGAGGCTCGAGGGCGACCTGCTCGTCGACGACCTCGCCCGGACCATCTATTCGACCGACGCCTCCGAGTACCAGGAGCGACCGCTGGCCGTCGCGTTTCCGAAGTCGGACCGCGACGTGGGCGAGATCGTCGGCTTTGCGGCCGCCAACGGGATCGGCCTCATCCCGCGGGGTGCCGGCACCTCGCTGGCGGGCCAGGTGGTCGGCGGCGGCATCGTGGTCGACCTCGGCCGCCAGCTGAACCGGATCCTATCGCTCGACGTCGCGGCCCGGCGGGTTCGCGTGCAGCCGGGCGTCGTCCGCAACGAGCTCAACGCCTTCCTCGCGCCGCACGGCCTCTTCTTCGGGCCCGAGACGTCCACGGCGGGCTGGGCGACGATCGGCGGCATGGTGGGCAACAACTCCTGCGGCTCGAATTCGATCGCCTACGGTTCGACCAGGGACCATCTCGTCTCTGCCCGTGGATTTCTCTCCGACGGGTCGGAGGCAACGTTCCGTCCGCTCGACCGCGAGAGCTTCGAGGCGGCGTGCAAGGGCGACACGCTTCTGGCGGCGGCCTACCGCACGCTCCGCGACCTGCTTGCCCCCGAGGAGAACCGCCGACGCATCCGCGAGGCGTTTCCGCGGCCGGAGGTCACACGACGCAACACGGGCTACGCGCTCGACGCCCTCCTCGACGCCTCCTGCTTCGACGCCTCAAGCGTCACCCCCTTCAACGCCTGCCGACTCATCGCGGGCTCCGAGGGAACGCTTTTCGTGGGCGTCGAGTTCGAGCTCGACCTCCTGCCGTTGCCGCCGCCGGGAGTCGTCGTGTGCGTCCACTGCCGGTCGGTGGACGAGGCCCTGCGGGCGACGGTGATCGTGATGCGGGAGTTCGGACGGTCGCGAGCGGGCGATCCGGCGCCTGAATCGACCGCGTGCGAACTCACCGGCTGCGAGCTGATCGACGACAAGATCCTCTCCTGCACGAAGGACAACCTCGAGCAGGCCCGCAACCGAAGCTTCGTGGTCGGTGATCCGGGAGCCGTGCTCGTCGTCGAGTTCAAGTCCGCCGACGCCGCCCGGCTCGTCAACGCATGCGACGCGGTTGAATCGCTCCTCGGAGCCGCAGGCATCGGCTACGCCTTTCCGAGGCTCCTCGGGGCCGATGCCAACCGGGTCTGGGAGCTACGACGGGCTGGCCAGGGCCTCGTGAACAACCTTCCGGGCGATGCGAAGCCCCGCGAGATCGTCGAGGACACGGCGGTCGCGGTGGAGGATCTGCCGGCCTACATCGCCGACTTCGACCGGCTGCTCGCCGAGAAGTACGGGATCGACTGCGTCCACTACGCGCATGCCGGTGCCGGTGAGCTCCACCTACGGCCGCTCTTCGACTTGAAGACGCCCAAGGGCCTCGCGACGTTCCGGGGCGTGGCGACCGACGTCGCCCACCTCGTCAAGCGGTACCGCGGCAGCCTGAGCGGCGAGCATGGCGACGGGCGGCTCCGCGGCGAGTTCATCCGCACGATGGTGGGCGATGAGTGCTATTCGATGCTCGAGCGGGTGAAGCGGGCCTTCGATCCACGGGGCATCCTCAACCCGGGCAAGATCATCGCCGCCCCACCGATGGACACGAGCCTGCGGATCGTCCCGGGTGAGGCCGAGCCCCACCGCGAGACCGTCTTCCGCTTCGCAGACACCGGCGGCGTGCTCCGCGCAGCCGAGAAGTGCACGGGCGTAGGGCAGTGCCGCAAGACGCACTTGATCGGCGGCACGATGTGCCCGAGCTACATGGCCACACGCGACGAGCAGCACACGACGCGGGCCCGTGCGAACGTCCTGCGGCAGGCGCTCGCCGACGCCGCCTCCGCCGACCCGTGGAGCCGGCCGGAGCTCGCCGACGTCATGGATCTCTGCCTTTCGTGCAAGGCCTGCAAGAGCGAGTGCCCCTCGAACGTCGATATGGCGAGGCTCAAGGCGGAGTGGGAGCAACACCGCCACGATCGCCGCGGCGTGCCGCTACGGTCTCGCCTCATCGCCGACTCGGCGAGGGCGATGCGACTGGCCCATCCGGCGAGGACGCTCTACAACCTCGCCGTCACCGCTCCCGGCCTCTCGCGGATCGTGAAGCGGCTCATGGGATTCTCCACGAGGCGGTCGCTTCCGACGCTGCCTGCGATGAGGCTCTCGACCTGGCACCGCCGCCGCCCGCGACCCACCGGGCCGTTTTCGCTCGGACGGGTGCACCTCTTCTGCGATGAGTTCACCGACACGCTCGACGCTCCCGTCGGCATCAAGGCAGTGGAACTGCTCGAGGCGCTCGGCTACGAGGTCGTCATCCCCCGGCACGCCGACAGCGGCCGGGCCCAGCTCTCGAAGGGGCTCGTCCGCGAGGCAAGGATGCTCGCCTCGCAGAACGTCGAGTGGCTCGAGCCCGTCGTGACCGACGAGGCACCGCTCGTCGGGATCGAGCCCTCCGCGATCCTCGGCTTCCGCGACGAGTATCCCGACCTCGTACCGGAGGAACTTGCGCCGCAGGCCCGCCGGCTCGCCACCCGCACGCTGCTCATCGACGAGTTCCTCGCCCGCGAGGCGGAGCGGGGCCGGATCGGGCCGGGGTCGTTCAAGCCAGCCAACCGCCGCATCCTGCTCCACGGCCACTGCCATCAAAAGGCCCTGTCGAACCTGACGGCAACGAAGGAGATCCTCTCGCTGCCCGAAGGGCACGAGGTCGAGATCCTCCCCACCGGCTGCTGCGGGATGGCGGGATCGTTCGGCTACGAGGCCGAGCACTTCGATCTCTCGATGCGGATCGGCGAGCTCGTGCTCTTTCCCGCCGTCAGGGCGGCCGCCGCCGACACGCTCGTCGCCGCCGGAGGCACGAGCTGCCGCCACCAGATCAAGGACGGCACGGGCCGCGCGGCCCTCCACCCCGTGGAAATCCTCCACGCGGCCGTCGCCCGGAAGGCGTGAAAACCCGGGGGCAGCCTCGTCTCGCAGGATTTTTCCCGGCTGCAAAACTGTCGACAGCAATGGGGGATGCCGATACAATTTCCACGCTGAAGGCCGACGCATCGGTCCGTCCGGAGTCTGCATGATGGGCAACCAGTTGCTTCTCCCGTTGATGGTGTTTGGCAGCCGCTCGGGGTTCACCCAGGGATCGCCAGTCGCCGTTGTGGCCGCCTGCGCCCTGTTCACGCTGGCATCGCAGGTCGCCCGCCCTCCCTACGCTGTCGCCGAATCGGCCGCCGAGGGCTTCTCCGCCGCGCGTCCGGTGCTCACTCGCTACTGCATTGACTGCCACACGGGCGACTCGGCCGAAGGCGAGGTCGACCTCTCGTTCACATCGGATCCCGCTTCGTTCGGCAGGCATACAAAGCTCATGCAGCGGGTCGCCGAAATGGTGACGACCTCACAGATGCCGCCCCCCGAGGCCGACCAGCCCACCGAAGAAGAGCGGCGGGTTCTCGCCGAATGGCTACAGGCGTTCCTCGCCGCCGAGGCTCGCTCGCATGCCGGCGACCCGGGCCGGGTCGTCCTCCGCCGGCTCAACAACGCCGAATACACGCACACGGTCCGCGACCTCACGGGCGTCGCGTCGCTCGACCCCGCAAACGAATTCCCGGCTGACGGCGGCGCGGGCGAGGGCTTCACGAACACGGGTCAATCGCTCGT
>JBBAVU010000025.1:0-7268 GCA_040397565.1 Pirellulales bacterium
ATGATCGCCGATGATGCCCCCGTAGCTCAGTGGATAGAGCGACGGTTTCCTAAACCGTAGGTCACAGGTTCGATCCCTGTCGGGGGTACTGAGTTTTCGTGGAAGCGTCGTCTCGAGCGGGGGGAGGTTGCTGCACCACAGGGGGAACTGGTGAACGGCTGACGGAGCGAAATGTCCGCCGCGACGGATGCGGGAAAAACGCACGGATGAAAACCGCCGGCGGCCCTCGAGCCGGTGGCTCTAGGGTTGCGTCGGGCCGAATCGGTTCATCCGTTGACCCGACGGCCGTTTTTTCCTTCGAGAGGTACCTGGCCCATGAAGAGTCTTCTTATGACGTGTGCCCTTGCGACGGTGGCACTGTTCGGGGTCGGCATGGCTGCGACCAATGCGTATGCGGAACCCGGCAGTGAGAAGGCTGCCGGAGCCCAGGGAGCGACCAAGGACGTCGTCGCGACCGCGGTGGAGGCCGGCCATTTCAAGACGCTCGTCGCGGCGCTCGAGGCGGCCGGGCTCGTCGAGACGCTGAAGGGGAAGGGCCCGTTCACGGTGTTTGCCCCTTCCGACGAGGCGTTCGCGAAACTGCCGTCGGGGACCTTGGAGAACCTGCTCAAGCCGGAAAACAAGGACAAGTTGAAGGCGATCCTGCTGATGCACGTGGTGCCCGAGGATCTTCTGATCGCTGATGTGAAGAAGATCAAGGAGGCCAAGACGGTCGGCGGAGCCAAGGTCAACGTGACCCACAACATGCTGACGGGCGTGCACATTGGCACCGCCAAAGAGATGGCGCACGTCCAGAACTCGGACATCCACGCCTCCAATGGCGTCATTCATGTCATCGACAAGGTGATCCTGCCGTAAAGTTCCGCCATCGCGGAAACGGAGACGTCAGAACCGCACAGCACGTGCCCCGTGCGAAAGGAACCGGTCGCACGGGGCACGTCGCGGTGCACGTGGGAGCCAGGCGTCCGGGCAGCGGCCGTGACGCCGTTCAGGGATCTGCCGCCAGCCTGAACCGCGGCAGCCGCCGGCCATCGACCTCGACCGTCTCCGCGAACATCGCCGCCGGTCGGACCCACAGTCCACGGTCGCCGTACTCCTGCCGATAGACCACGAGTTCCTCGAGCGTTTCGCTGTGCCGGGCGACGCCGAGCACCGTGTACTCTTTTCCCTTGTAGTGCCGGTAGCGGCCGGGCGTGATCTCGGCCATGTGTTGCCTCCCATGCCGGAGCGGTCTGATACTGACGCCATTCCCAAGTCCCAAGCATGAAAAACATCCCACGAACCGTAAAGCGTCATGAACGGCGATTCCCTTTCCATGAAACTTCCGGACGACTACCGCATCCGGCTCATGCAGCCGGCCGACTACGACGCCATCGGCGAGATCTGCCGCGAGGTCTACCCGCACGACACCCCGTACACGCCGGCGGAGCTTGCCGAGCACAACACCGTCTACCCGCAGGGGCAATTCGTCGCTGAGCACGTGCCGACGGCGCGGCCCGTGGGCGTGCACTTCACCCTGCGATTGTGCATGAAGGACTACCACGTCGACGACTCGTGGGACGTTCTCACCGCCCACGGGACCTTCGTCGACCACGATCCCGCCGGTTCCTCGCTGTACGGAGCGGACGTTTTCGTGAGCCCGCAGCACCAGCATCACGGGCTGGCCCATGCCCTGACGGACGCCACGCGGGGCCTCGTGGTGCGGGAGCGTTTGTGGCGGATGGTCGGGGGCAGCCGGCTTCCCGGTTACGCCGCCGTCGCCGAAACCATCCCGGCCGAGCAGTACGTCCGCGAGGTCGTCGCCGGCTCCCGGATCGACCCGGTGCTGTCGGCCCACCTCAAGGACGGCTGGCGGGTCGTGAAGCCGATCCACGGCTACCTGCAGCATGACCCGGAGAGCGCAAACTGGGCCGCCGTGATCCAGTGGGTGAATCCCGACCGTCCTCCACCGGCGGAATTCGCGTTGCGGTGAACCGCAGCAGGTGCGTTCAGATCACGGCAGCGTGGCCTCGGGAAAATCACCGGAAAGCATCACCTCGCGGAAACCGGCTCCGACGGCCCGGGTGATGTGATCGGAGTTCAAGTCTTGGAAAAGTCCCCCTATGACATGTGGTGAGTCCGCCGACGAGCATCCGGTGTTCTCCAACGCGTGGCGGACGTGGCTGGCGGTCGGCGCGACGGGATTCGGGGGGCCGGCTGGCCAGGTGGCGATCCTGCACCGCGAGGTCGTCGAGCGGAAGCGGTGGCTGACCGAGGACGAGTTTCTCGGGGCATTGCGGGTCTGCATGCTCCTGCCCGGACCCGAAGCCCAGCAGCTCGCGACGTACGCTGGGTGGCGACTCGGCGGCATCGCCGGTGGGCTCGTCGCGGGCACATTGTTCGTCCTGCCGGGAGCCCTGCTGGTGACGGCGCTGGCGTGGCTGCACGCGGCGGGACGTGACGTACCGCTCGTGGCCTCGGCGTTTGCCGGCGTGCGGCCGGCGGTGGTGGCGCTCGTCGGGCTTGCAGCGTGGCGGATCGGACGAAAGTCGATCCGTTCGCCTTTCGTCGCAGTGCTGGCGATCGCCGCTGCCGCCGCCCTGCTCACGGGCGTGCCGTTTCCCGCGGTCATTGCCGCCTGCTTTGCGGTCGGCTGGCTCGTGCCGTTCGGCCGGGCAAGCCCGTCGGTGGATCAGCCGCGGCAACCGAGCGCGCGATCGATTCCGCGGGGCCTGCGTCATGGCATCGTCGTCGTCGCCGTCGCGGCCGCCATCTGGGCGGCGTGCTTCGGCGTCGTCTGGCTCGCGGGGAGCGCCGGGGGCCGGGCGAACGCGATCGCCACGCTCTTCACGGAAACGACGCTCCTGTCGCTCGGCGGCGCCTACGCCGTCGTGCCGTGGGCGCTCGACGAGGCGGTGAGCCGTGGCTGGCTCGACTCGAGCGAGCGGTTCGCGGCCCTCGCGATGGGAGAGGCGACGCCCGGGCCGCTCATCCTCGTCGTCACTTTCATCGGGTTTCTCGCGGGATGGAAGGCGGCCCCCGCATCCCCGGCCGTCGCCGGTATCGAGGGAGCCTGCACGGCGACGCTCTTCGCGTTCCTGCCGTCGTTCGCGATGATCCTGGCGGTGGCCCCGGCCGTGAAGTCCGTGCGCGCGAGTTCCCGGACGGGGAGGGCGTTGACGGCCGTGGGCGCCGCCGTCGTGGCCACGATCGCCCTCCTCGCCCTCCGGCTTGCCCGCGACGCGTTCTTCGACGGCGGGATCATCGGTGCCGGTTCGATCGAACCCGTCACGATCGTGATCTCGGGCCTCGCCGCCGCCGCGCTCGGCGCAGCGAAGGTTCCAACGCCGTGCGTCGTGCTCGCCGCGGCCGTGGTGGGAATGCTGCGCGGTTGAAAATAGGGAGTGGGTCCCATTATCACTACCAAGCAATGACCTTCCTGCACCGATGTGAAAATCGTTCCGGACTCGATCTCCCATGGGTTTCTTCACGCGAGCGATGGCGGCAGAGGCGTTCGGAAGCTTTGCACTCGTGTTCGCGGGTACGGGCGCGATCGTCGTCGACGAGTTCAGCGGCGGCGCAATCACCCACGTCGGAGTCGCTCTCACGTTCGGATTGATCGTGCTGGCGATGATCTACGCGATCGGCGACGTGTCGGGGTGCCATATCAACCCGGCCGTGACCCTGGGCTTCTTTGCCGCCCGCCGCTTCGAGGGCCGCAAGGTGGTTCCTTACATTCTCGCCCAGCTTGCCGGCGCGATTTTCGCGAGCTTCGTCTTGAGGCTCATGTTTCCCGCGAGCTCCACGCTCGGGGCCACGGAACCGGCCGGCGGGGCCGCCCAGTCGTTCGCGATGGAGTTCGTCCTGACGCTGATCCTCATGTTCGTGATTCTGCGAGTCTCGCAAGGGTCGAGCGAGAAGGGCCTCCTCGCGGGTGTCGCCATCGGGGCCGTGATCGCCCTCGAGGCGATGTTCGCCGGGCCGGTGAGCGGTGCATCGATGAACCCCGCCCGTTCCCTCGCCCCGGCCGTCGTCTCGATGCGAGTCGGCAATTTGTGGTTGTACCTCGCAGCGCCGATCCTCGGCGCCGTCGCCGGCGTCGCGGTGTGCCGGTGCGTGCAGGCGGAGGAATGCTGTCGTGAGACCGAGGGGGGGAACGGACCGTGAAAAGGGTGCTCTTCGTCTGCGTCGAGAACTCCAATCGCAGCCAAATGGCGGAGGCCTTTGCCCGCCTGCACGGCGTGGGACGGATCGAGGCCGCGAGCGCGGGATCGAAGCCATCCGGCAGGGTGAACCCCAAGGCCGTCGAAGCGATGCGGGAGGTGGGGTACGACCTCGCCACGCACGCTTCCAAGGGCCTCGAACAGTTCAACGGCCGCGAGTTCGACGTCGCCGTGACCATGGGATGCGGCGACGAGTGCCCGCTTGTCCGTGCCCTCCGGCGGGAAGACTGGAAGATTCCCGACCCGAGGGACATGAACCCCGAGCAGTTTCGGGACGTCCGCGATCTCATCGAACGGAAGGTGAAGGATCTTCTGGCCTCGCTCGAGGAAATGCCGCGATAGCCTGATCCACGCCCCCTACGGACTTGCCGGGGCGGGTTGCTGGATCAGCTCGGGCAGCGCGTTGGGGCCCGACTCCTTGCGGCCATATCGGAGCCCGCGGGTCTCGGTGGGCTTCCCATCCGCATCACGGGCGACGACGAGCCGCCCGTCGGCCGAGAACTCCTCCGTGCCGCCATCGGGCCGCTTTCGCGTCCAGCCGAGCAGGTCGCCGCGGTCGTCGTAGCGGTACGAGTCCGTCCAGTTCGTGGGGGTCAGGATCATCGGGTCGGCATACGACTCCTTCGCGGTCGTCGGCAATCTCTCGATCGACACGATCCGCCGGGGCGAGTCGCCGTTGATTTCGTCCTTCCGATCCTCGGCAGCCGTCTGCGGGACGGCTTCGTAGGTGCGTCGCTCGTTCGGCGGGAAGTACCACGTGATGAACGCCGGTGCCGAGAGGCGACCATCCTTCTCGGCGAAGACACCCACGTCGACGCGGGCCGAGGGCAGATCGCTGCCCGGGTAGACCGCCCGCGGATGCCAATCGACGACGATTTCCGCGCGGGTGCCCCGCGGGTCGAGCGGCGTGATCCGCACGCGGTCTTGATCGCCATGGAGGAGCCGCCAGACGAACGAGAGCGGAGTGCCGTCGGGATCCTCCGTCTTCGCCACGCTCGCGACCATCGTGCGGCGTTCCCTCGCGGAACGCGCCACTCGGGCGATCGCCGAAACGGTGTCGAAGAGCCGTTCCGCGTGGCCCACCTCGAAATAATCGATGCCCGGCCGGCCGAGGTATTCGCTCTCCACCTCGAGCCGCACGAGCGGCGGCACCTGCCCGGGCGTCATGTCGTGGGCCATCCGAACCATTCGCTCCACGTCGAGCGTCGCCTCGTCGAACACTGGCGGGTGGGCCTTGCCCGAGAGATAGTCGTCGCGGCCGGCGACGGGCTTGCGGCTGGAGCGAAAGATCATCTGCACCGTCGGCATGAGCAGCCGCTTCTCGATCAGGAATCGCTGGGTGTCGTGTTGGAACGCGGCAATCGTCGCGGCAACCGCGTCCATGAAGGCCCGGTCGGAGCCGGACGAGCCCTGCGACGTGATCACGTAGGGAACGTTGGCCGGATACGTGTCGCCGTGCCCGCCGCCGGCCTCGGGGTCGTGGTCGCGGTGCTCGGGATAGAAGTACATCATGTTGTTGACGTACTGGTCGGCGACGAGGGCCGCGGCTGAGGCGTTCGCCATCACCACCCGCGGCATGCTCCGCCAGAACGGACCCTGCGTCTGGGCGACCGACGCATTGCCGATCACCGGCGCGTTGTGCACGAAGAGAAGCTGCAAACCACGGTGGATGTCGCCCGCGCCGTACATCATGGTCTTCGACTTCTTCGCGGCGTCGCAGTATTCGATGCGGGCCAGTTCCGGAAACCAGTCGTAGTGCATGTTGCTGTGGTCGGCGTCGTGGTTGTCATAGAGGATGCCGTGGAGTCCGGCGGCCGTCCCATCCTTTCGCCACTGCCGGAGCAGATCGCCGACGGCTCCGGGCTGTTTCGAGATCTCGGCCTTCGGATCAGCCGGCGGGAACTCGTGGGCGACGACGAACCTCGCGAGTTGCGGCACCCAGAGCGTGTTCTCCTCGGTGACCTCCGCCACGCCGTCCTTCACGAGCCGTGGCTTCGGCACCGTACCCCCCTCGATGCGGGCTCGCTGGGCCGCCTCGGCTTGCTTGCGGACTTCATCTCCAAGCTCCTTGAACCGGGGCAGCTTGCGGAGCGGCTCGAGGTCGGGATCACGATCGAGCGTCTCGACATCGTTAAAACCCTCGGCCACCGCGGTGCCCAGAGCTTCGAGGGCGGCGTCGGTGTCACCGCGTGCGCACTTCAGGCAGGCGAGGTTGTAATGGCCCACGGCCGAGGGGATGGTGGGCGCATCGATGGCGGCGACGAGGCTCTTTTCGGCGTCCTCGAGCCGGCCCGCAGCGGCCAGGCCGAGAACCTGCTGCATCACGATTTGGAGCGCCAACTGGGCCTGCGGGGCTGCGAAGACGCTCTCGGTGTTGTCTTTCCGGGCCGGATCGGCCGCTTCGATCGTTCGTGCCGGAACCGATCCGACGACCGCCAACAGGAACATGAGCCACCGCATTGCCAAAACCCTCCAGTGCCAGTTTCTCCACGAATTCCAAGATATCAGTTCTTCGCGACCCCTTACCGTGGAGGCGATTTTCGTTAGTCTTTAGGGAACACTCGGGAACCGGAGGAACCATACCCATGGCGAAGAAGAAATCGATGTCGAAGGCGAAGGCCGCGGGGTCCAAGGCCGCGACCATCTCGAAGAAGGCCCGGCAGGCCGGCGTGCTCAAGGCGCTCGAATCGGTCGCGACGCAGGGGCTCGTGGCGACGAAGTCGGGCCAGCGGAAGGCCTCGGCGGCCGACAAGGCCAGCCGGCTCGCGATGAAGGGTCTCACGACCCGGCGGGCGGGTCACTCGCTGGCGCAGACCGGGCGGAAGCAGGCCCGACGCGACCAGCGGAACTCGGGCCGTTAGGCCACCGTTTCGAGAAGCTCATGCCGACCCGCCCGGATCGATCGATCGCCGGCGAAGAGACCGGCTCGCCCGCAACTGACGAAACTCGGCCACCGCTCGCATCCCTGCCACCGGGGGACCTTCTCTGGAAGGCGCTCACCGACAGCATCGACTGCTTCGTGACCGTGGTGGGGCCCGACCTGCGGATCGTCTACCTCAACCACGT
>JBBAVU010000025.1:7368-21329 GCA_040397565.1 Pirellulales bacterium
AGAAAGCTCCACGAGACGGAGCGTGCGCTGCGGGCCGATCGGCAGGCCCTGCGGCAGTTCATCCGCACCCAGGAACGTGAGCGGCAGATGATTTCGTACGAGATCCACGACGGGCTCGCGCAGTATCTCGCCGGCGCCTTGATGCAGCTCGAGACCGTCGGGCACGCGATCCGCTCCAGTGACTTCGCCGGAAGCAGAAACTTCCTCGATGCCTTCGAGGAAGGCCTGCGGCTCGTGCGGGCGGCGACGGCGGAGTCGCGGCGGCTCATCAACGGGCTTCGGCCGCCGATGCTCGATGAGCTCGGGATCGTGGAGGCGATCGAGTCGCTCGTCGCCGAGGCGAAGGCCGACATTCCCTCGGTGCACTACGTCGGCCCGACGAAGCTCGCGCGTCTCGACGCCAACGTCGAGACGGCAATTTTTCGCATCGTCCAGGAGTCGCTCACCAACAGCCGCAAGCACGCGAAGGCCCGCTCGGCGAAGGTCATGCTCGAGCTCCGCGGCGAAAACGACGTCGCGGCGATCGTCGAGGACGACGGGATCGGGTTCGATGCCACCGACGTTCCCGAGGGCTGCTTCGGGCTCGAGGGGATCCGCCAGCGGGCGAGGCTCTTCGGCCGCGAGGCGACGATCGAGTCTGCCCCGGGCCGGGGCACCCGGATCGAGGCCGTGCTGCCGAAATTCCCCGCGCTCGAACGCGCCGACGCCTCCCGGAAGGGCTGAAGCCCGGAGCGACCGAGGAATCGGCGCCGTCAGAAGCTGCCGAGGTTGATCGCGACGCCGCCGCCCATGAAACCACCGCTGTAGACGGTCATGCTCGGGTGCACCTGCACGTCGGAGAAGGGAGGCTTGCCGTTCGCCTGCCCGCCGCCGCTGCGATACGGCGAATAGGAGACTCCCGCCGGCGGCTGGTGGGCGGCCAGGCCCTGCTGGATCGAACGCATGTGGTCCTGCGCGAGCGACTGTCGCGTCGAATCGAAAGTCGCCTGCTGACGCTGGAGGGACGATCGCTTGTCCTCGATCTTGCGGATCTCCTCCCCGAGTTGGGCAGCGGACATCGTCACGATGTTCGGCACATCCTTGAGCACCTGCTCCCGCTTCCGGTCGCTCATGACGGCGAGGTACTGCCCGAGCCAGGCCCTCGCCTCCTGCGCCTCGGGCGTCTCGAGGATCTTGAACTTCGTTTCGAGGTCCTCGAGAAGGTATTCGAGGTCGTACGACGAACCCGTGGCCGCCCGGCGGTTGAGGTCGACCTTGATCCTCGCCACCTGCTTCTCGTCGTAGATCTTCTGGGTCGAAAGCCACTCGTTCAGCTCGAACATCGCCCGGCGCCACCGCGGGCTCGCGAGCAATTCGGCCTTGCGGATCGCATCGCTCTCCGCAGCTTCCGGAGCGGGTTGGCCGGCCGGGTCGGCCGCGTCGATCGACCGCACGGCCGCGACCACCGCCGCCGCGAGCAACGCGAACAGGTGGATCCGACCGTGTCGCGGTGTGCGGATCATCGGATCGGGACGGGGCATGCTTCTCACTCCTTCACGAAGACCATGTCGACGGGCGGCGCGTGGCTGGCTGCGAGGCTCGTCGGAAACGACCGCCAGCGGAGCCTGCCCCCGGCCTCAAGCGAATAGACGTTGAACGACGCGGTGCGGGTGCCGTCGGGCGAGACGGCCGTGGTGTGGGCGACCCACGCGTCGCCGTCACGGGTCCAGATGCCCTCTCCATGACCGCCGTCGGAGCTGAAGTTCCAGGAGTGGATCCCTCCGGAGACCGGATCGATGCCGATCCGCTGGTTCACCTCGATTTCCCGCTTGTCATCCGCCACGATCGTCATGTCGCGGAGGAGGAACGTCTTGTCGCGATTCCACCTGGCGTTGATCCGGATCGCCCGATCCCCCGTCGTCGCCGGCTTCCAGGTGCCCACGAGCGGTTCGAGGTCGGACAATTTCGCGCGGCCGCCCGCTGGATCGAGCCTCGATTCGCGCAGAAACGAAAGTTTCCAGCCGTCGGCGGAGCGGATCCAGCCGGCCGTGAAGTGGCCGCGGACTTTTCCGGACAGGCCGGGAATCGTGACCTCGGCGTCCGCATCCTCGATCGCGACATCCGCGGAGAGGAACCGGATCGCCGTCTCCGAAAGCTTCACCTTCGGCATCGTCCGCCCCGTCTTGGCGGCGGCCTCCTCCTGGGCGACGAGTTCCTTCGCGGTGATCGATTCACCCTGGCCGTCGACAATGTCGCCATCGGGCATCCAGAGCTTCGCTATGGCCGCCGCATCCCCCTTCTCGAGGGCCGACTGGTAGGCGTTTCCGGCCGCCTCGATCGCCCGGCGGTCCTGTTCCGAGCCGATCTCCGCCGCGCATCCGGCCGGGCCGGCCGACACGGCACACATGAGCACGGCCGTCGCGACGACCCTCGCGACGGTGCGAAAGCTTCCGGTATCCACGCCTCGACTCCCTGGGTGCGACCGCATTCTACCCGCGGACGCTACTCAAGGGGCAGAAGCACGTCGGTTTCCTCGTCATCCTCGAAGGGATCGAAGTCGTCGTCGAAGGGCCCGAACCCCCGCGCTGCATGCGGCGCGGCATGCGGCGTCGAACGCGATGACGGACGGCGATCGTGGAGGCGAACGACTTTCATGGATGACTTCTCGATGGAGCGGGCGTTTCGTCGGGGCCGGGACTCGTCGGTCGGGCCTTCTACTACTGCACACCAGCGTCGGCCGCGAATCAAATCGGGGCAAAAAAATGCAAAAAAGAGCTCGTTTTCAGGGCTTTTTTTCCGGGAGCGGGTCGCTCGCCCCCCGTCGGGACCTCGTCCGGCATGTCGCTCGAAAGAGGGGTTCAAGCCTCTCCCTATACTGGCGGCTTCAGATCATCCTTTTCGGAGACGATTCCCCGCATGTCGACCGCCACCGCCTCCCCGCCCACCCTCGAGGACCCGTGGTTCCAGGACCGGTTCGCCGCCCGTATCGGAGGGGCGAACTACGGGAAGGGCACGGAGATCTACAAGTTCGAACTCATCAAGCGTGCCAAGCGGAAAGCCCTCGCGGACCATCCGGAACGCCGGCTGCTCGACTTCGGCATCGGCGAGAACGACGAGATGGCCCCGGCCGAGGTGCGGGCCGTCATGCGAAGGGAGGTCGACCGGCCTGAGAACCGCGGCTACGCCGACAACGGCATCGCCGTGTTCAAGGAGGCGGCCGCCCGCTTCATGGCCCGCGAGTTCGGCGTCGAGATCGATCCGGTGACGGAGGTGAACCACTGCATCGGGTCGAAGACGGCCTACGCGATGCTGCCGGCCGCGTTCATCGATCCCGGCGACGTGACGCTCATGACCGTGCCCGGCTACCCGGTGGCCGGCACGGCGACGCGGTGGTTCGGGGGCACGGTGCACCGCCTGCCGCTCGTGCCGGAGAACGACTTCCTTCCCGACCTCGACGGGATCCCGGCGGACGTCCTCGCGAAGACGAAGCTGCTCGTGCTCTGTTACCCCAACAGCCCGACCGGCAAGGCGGCGACGCGGGAGTTCTACGAACGGGTCGTCGCGTTCGCGAAAAAAAACAGGATCATCGTCGTGCAGGACGCAGCCCACATCATGCTCTCCTACGACGACGCCCCGCTCTCTTTCCTCTCGGTGCCGGGGGCGAAGGAGGTGGGCGTGGAGGTCCACTCGATGTCGAAGGGCTTCCACATGATCGGCTGGCGGATGGGATGGGTCTGCGGCCACCGGAAGCTCGTGCAGGCCTTCGCAGACGTGAAGGACAACTGCGACTCCGGCCAGTTCATGGCCATCCAGAAGGCGGCTGCCGCGGCGCTCGATGATCCCGAGATCCCGAAGCGGGTCCGGGAGAAGTATCGTCGGCGTCTCGAGAAACTCGTCGGCGTGCTGCGGGCCTGCGGCTTCGACTGCGAGATGCCAGGCGGCACCTACTTCCTCTACACGAAGAGCCCGAAGGCCGCCGGCAACCACACGTTCGCCACGGCCCAGGACGCCAGCCAGTTCCTCATCCGAGAGCAATCGATCTCGACCGTACCGTGGGACGACGCCGGCCCCTACCTGCGTTTCTCGGTCACCTACGAGGCGGCCGACGAGGCGGCCGAGGACGAACTCATGGCCGAGACCCACTCGCGGCTGTCGCTCGCGCGGCTGAAGTTCTGACCCAACCCTTCGAGTTCGATTCCCGCCATCCCATCATCCCCGCGATCCCCCCTGGAGCCGTCGATGCCCACGCCCACTCTCCGAACCGTCGCCTGCCTGCTCGTCGCCTCGATCGTCCTCTCGTTTCCCGCCGGATGCGGGTCGAAGAAGAAGAAGGCGACCGGCCCGACGATCGGGAGCCTGCAGGAGAAGGCCGACAAGGAGGAGGTGCCCGATCGGAAGTCCACGGCGATCCTTCGGGTCGCCCGGGCAAAGCTCAAGGCGGGTGACCGCAAGGGGGCGGTCGATTCGGCGAAGAAGGCACTCCAAGCCCTGCCCGACGAGGGGGAGGCCGGCGTGCTCGCGCCGAAGTTCGTCGAGGCCGCCGTATTCCTCGGGGAGATCGGCGAGAAACTCCAGGCCAAGACCGCGCTGAAGAAGGCGGTCGAGATGGCCGAATCGATCGGCGACCCGGTGCGGAAGGCGGGCGTGTTCGCCGACGCGGGCGCCGTCTATGCCGACAAGACGAAGGGGGTCGGCGACTCGAAGGCCGCCAAGTCGGCACTCGACAAGGCGAAGGAGATCGCCGGCGAGATGGAGCCGCGGTTCAAGGGAGAGGCCCTCGCGAAGGTGGCGCTCGGGTACGTGAAGGGGGGGCTCCAGGACGCCGCCTCAGAGATGGTGGAGATGCTCGAGGAGACCGGGCGGTCGCTCGACGACGCGCGGGCGAAGGCTGAGTCGCTGGCGGCGGCGGCGAACGTCAGGATGCAGACCGGCAAGAAGGATCTCGCCGAGGAACTGCTCGCGGAGGCTGCGAAGGCGGCCAAGGGGATAGAACGCACGGAGAGCAAGGCCAACGCGTTGCTCGCGGTCGGTCAGGCAGCGGCGGCCTGCGGCGATCCCAAGAAGGGGCTCGCGCTCCTCGAGGAGGCCTACAAGGCCGCCGACAAGGTGGGCGATCCGGAACAGCGGACGATCGTGCTCGCGAAGGTCGCCTCGGCGATCGACGAGATGAAGAAGAAGTGAGCAAGAATCACTTCTTGAGCGTCGCGAGGGCGGCGAGCGCGAGCTTTCTCGCCTCGGCGTGGTCGACGATCGGCTCGGGGTAGCCTTTTTCGAGCTCGACCCAGCGGTTCACGTAGTCGCGGTCGGGGTCGAACTTCTCCCCCTGGCTCGTCGGGTTGAAGATCCGGAAATACGGCGCGGCGTCGGCTCCACAGCCGGCGGCCCACTGCCAGCCGAGCGTGTTGGCCGCGAGATCGGCGTCGACGAGCGTGTCCCAGAACCACCTCGCCCCCTCGAGCCAGCTGATCCGCAGGTCCTTCACGAGGAAGCTCGCGACGATCATCCTGACGCGGTTGTGCATCCAGCCGGTCGCCCAGAGCTGCCGCATGCCGGCATCGACGATCGGGAAGCCCGTGCGGCCCTTTTGCCAGGCCCGCAGCCCCACCGGATCTTTTGCCCACGGAAACCTCGCGTAGTCTTCCCGCAGCGGCTTGTTTGCGGTGTGCGGAAAGTGGAAGAGCAGATGGTGGGCGAACTCCCGCCAGCCGAGCTCGCGAAGATACACCTCGGGGCTGCCTTGCATCTTCGCGGCGGGCCGACCGCCGGCCGCCTCGCGGACCGCATGCCAGACGCGGCGGGGGGAGATCTCGCCGAAGTGGAGGTGGGGGGAGAGGGCGCTCGTGCCCTCGTGGTCGGGCCGGTCCCGTTCGGTACCGTAGTCGTCGAGGCGTTTTTCCAGGAACGTCGCGAGCCGCTTCCTCGCCCCCGCCTCGCCCGGCGACCAGGTCTCCCGCATCGTGCCGGCCCAGTCGATCCGCGGCAGGAGGCCGAGCGAGTCGATCGACTGGCTCGCGGCCTTGCCGGCTGAAGCAAGCTTTTTCGGCGCGGCCGCGGGCTCGGCGGGCTCCGGCCGCGAGAGCAGTGCCCGCCAGAACGGCGTGAACACCTGGTAGGGTCGGCCCTCCTTCGTGGCGACGTTCATCGGCTCGTACAAGAGGCCGCCGTTGAAGCTCTCGACCGACAGCCCGTCGTCCGAAAGCGCCTTCTTGACGGCCGTGTCGCGTTTCACCACGGCCGGCTCGTAGCGGCGGTTCCAGGCGACGTGCGTCGCACCGGTTTCGCTCGCGAGCTTCCGCAGGGTCGCGAGCGACGGACCCCGGCGGATCACGAGCGGGCTTCCGGCCTTCTCGAGCGACGCGGCGACCGCGGCGAGCGAGTGGTGGAGCCACCACCGTGAGGCCGCCCCCGGCTCCCAGGGCGCCTCCTCCTCGGGCGACCAGATGAAGACCGGTACGACCGCGCCACGCTTCGCGGCCGCCAGCAGGGCGGGGTTGTCGTCGAGCCTGAGGTCGTGGCGAAACCAGACGATCGTTTTGGCGGCCATGGACGCATATGTACCCGACGGGCTTCGTCCCGGCGAGCCGGCCCCGGGGACGTGGTACACTCCCGGCCGCTCCGGTGCAGGCGGCCCGGGCATGCTTCCCGCCTGCGTCCCTCTCCCCACCCTCCGGAGCCTCTCCCATGTCCCACCAGAAGCGGTGCATCGGCATCCTCACCAGCGGCGGCGACTGCCCCGGTCTCAACGCCGTGATCCGCGCGGTCGTGAAGACCGCCGTCCGCCTCGACTACGACTGCGTCGGATTCCTCCGCGGCTACGAGGGGCTCGTCGAGCCCGTCACCTACATGCCGCTCAACCGCCGCAATACCGCCGGCATCCTCACCCAGGGAGGCACGATCCTCGGATCGACGAACAAGGGACGCTTCTCGGCCACCGTCGGCGAGGATCAGCGGGTGTCGATCGACCCCGCGCTGCTCGAACAGGCGGCGACGACCGTTCGGCAGCTCAACATCTGCGGGCTCGTGTGCGTCGGCGGTGACGGCTCGCTCGCGATCGCGCAGCAGTTCCAGGAGCACGGCATCCCGGTCGTGGGAGTGCCGAAGACGATCGACAACGACCTCGGCGCGACGGCCTTCACGTTCGGCTTCGACTCCGCGGTGGCGAGCGCCACCGATGCCCTCGACCGGCTCCACACGACCGCGGCGAGCCACGAGCGGGTGATGGTGCTCGAGGTGATGGGCCGGCACGCGGGTTGGATCGCGCTCCACGCGGGGATCGCCGGCGGGGCCGACGTCATCCTCCTGCCCGAGATCGACTGGAACTTCGAGAACGTCTGCCGCAAGGTGCTCCGCCGCGAGGCGGCGGGCAAGAAGTTCACGCTCATCGTCGTGGCCGAAGGCGCCTCGCTTCCCGACGGCGGGCTCGTCACCTCGGGCGCGAGCGGCGAGAAGCAGCAGCTGCGGCTCGGCGGCATCGGCGAGATCGTCGCCGGTGAGGTGGGCAGCCGTCTCCACCGCGAGGTTCGCACGGTCGTGCTCGGCCACCTCCAGCGGGGCGGCAACCCGACCACGTTCGACCGTGTGCTGGCGACGCAGTTCGGGGCCCACGCGGTGCGGCTCATCCACCACGGCCGCTTCGGGGAGATGGTCTGCTACCGGCCGCCGAACATCGAGAGCGTGCCGATCGCCGACGCCATCGGAGGGCTCTCGCGGGTCGACGCCGACAGCTCGGCCGTGCAGGCGGCGCGGGCCCTCGGCATCAGCTTCGGCGACTGCGCCGACCTCGTGAGCCCGTTCGCCCTGCAGCCTCCCGAGCCCGCGGTGTCGGTCTGAGCAAGGCCCCCTCCCCGGGAAGCCCGGCTCGACCGAACATTTGAACTGGCTGGATACGCGTGCAATGCTCTTCCCAGGGTTCCACAGCCCGTCGTCGGGCGTTCTCGAGGAAGTTTCTGCATGCGTGCGATAGCCAGCCTGTTTCGAAGCCGTCTCCCCTGCCGCCGCCGTCCCATCGCCCAGCTTCGGCCGGAGCCGCTCGAGCCTCGGGCGCTGCTCGCCACCTTCACGGTCACGAACCTCCTGAACGCCGGGAACGGGTCGCTGCGGTGGGCGATCAACCAGGCCAATGTGAATGCCGGGGCCGACGACATCGCCTTTGCCGTGGCCGGCACGATCCCGCTCTCTTCGGCCCTGCCCGTGGTCGCCGACACCGTCTCGATCGTCGGATCGACGGCGCCCGGGTTCACCGGTGCGCCGCTGGTCACCGTCGACTTCCGCGGCCGGCCTGGGCTGCGGTTCGCTCCCGGGAGCGACGGTTCGACGCTCTCGAGCCTGTCGCTCGTGGCGGCCAAGAGCGCGGGCGTGACGCTCGACGCCTCGGACATCACGCTCGCCGGCAACTTCATCGGCGTCCTGCCCGACGGCATCACGCCGGCGGGCAACGGCGGCTCCGGCGTGCTCGTCACCCGCCGCGGCTCGGCCAACCAGATCGGCGTCGCGCCGTCGATCTCCTACGCCGGCACCACGAGCGTGGCCGCGGCGGCGGGTGGCACGCTTCCGGTCGCGGGCTGGCAGGGGCTCACGTCGGCAGGGTCGCCGGGCGAGTACCTGTTCACCGGTACGACCGTGAATCCGAATGCATCGAGCGAGACGGCCGGCCTCGTCTACTTCGGCCCGATCACGGCCACCGGGGGCTCCGGCTACGTGATGGTGATGCCGGACCAGTCCGGGGAGACGACCGACGGCACGACCGCCTACTCCGCCGACCCCCTCGAGAATGGCCAACTGCGGATCGTCGGCACCTACTCCAACACGGGCGCCGCCAACGAACTGGGCTTCGTCTTCACCGGCACGATTGACGACCTCGCTAACGGCACCGGCACCTACGCCCAGATTCCGATGCCGCACCCGTCGGCCAAATGGAACATTCCCCACAGCACAGCGGGGGGGCTCGTCGTGGGCAACTACGACAGCGAGACCACAGACGGCCTGCCGAGCGGTGGCGGCCTCGCCTACGTCTACGACGCCGTGCATGCCACCTACCTGCGGGAGACCATGGTCTATCCCGGATCCGCGTCGAACACGGCCTACGGGATCTGGCACAACGGCGGCACGAGCTACACGATCTGCGGCGGCTACGCCAACAGCCCGATCAACAACCTCGTGAACCCCGGGCAGCCGCTCTCGCAGGCCCTGCTCGTCGATTTCGATTCGGCGACCAGGGAGTTTTCGAACTGGAAGTCGTTCTCCTACGTGCCACCGGCGGGAGCGACGTCGGTCGTCACGCACTTCGAGGGGATCAGCGGCGTCGAGCCGGGCAAGTACACACTTGCGGGGACCTCGCTCGTCGATGGCGTGGCGGTTGCCGGCTTCGTCACGGTCTATCGCAACGCCGACGGCTCGTTCGGCGAGATGCAGTGGACCGACCTCACGCCGCCGGCCACGGGCGGAGCCCCCTTTGCCGATTCGGTCTACGGCAACGCCGTGTTGGGCATCGCTCCGAGCGGTTCAGACGCCAACGCCTACCAGGCCGTGATCGTGCCGGGGAGCAATCTCATCAGCGGCAACGGTGGCAACGGCATCCGCGTCGAGGGGGACGACAACGTCGTCTCGATGAACATGATCGGTGCCGACGCCACCGGCAGGTTCGCCGTGCCCAACGCCCGCAACGGCATCCTCGTCACGAACCGGGCCAGCGGCAACATGATCGGCGGCACGGCGACCGGTGGCAACGATCCGACGAACGGCGTGTTCGTCCGGCCGCCGGAGGGCAATCTCATCTCCGGCAACGGGGAAAATGGCGTCTTGATCACGGGCGGCGCCAGGGCCAACACGCTCGCGGGCAACTTCATCGGCACGGCCGCCTCGGGCAACGCGGCGATCGGCAACGCCGGCGACGGCGTGGCGATCGTGCGGGCGAATGGCAACTCGCTCCTCGGCACGACGTTCGAGCAGCCGCCGTTCGTGTTCTACAACGTGCTCTCCGGCAACGGCCGCAACGGCCTGCGGATCACCAACTCGAACGACACGACCGTGCAGGCCAACTTCACCGGGATCGGTGCCGACAACGCCACGGTCGTGGCGAACGGCCAGAGCGGCATCCTCGTGAGCGGCAGTTCGGCCAGCACGATCGTCGGCGGGCCGATTCCGCTCGGCAACGTCAACTCCGGCAACAATCGCTACGGCATCGAACTCAAGGGGCAGGCGACCGGCTTCGTCGCCTTCAACAGTTTCGTCGGCATGGTGGCCTTCGGCGGGACGGCTCCCAACCGGCTCGACGGCATCCACATCACGGCCACCGGCGGCAACAACCTCATCCGCACCTGCCTCGTGGCGGGCAACTACGGCAACGGCATCGTGATCGCCGGCGATGCGACCGGCGTCACGGTGGAAGACACCGCGGCCGGCACGAACGCGGCGATCTCGGAGGCGATCTCCAACCATGGCAGTGGCATCCTGATCAAGGGTCGCGCCCACGGCAACGCGATCGGTGGCTTCCAGCCCTCGGTCGAGACGAAGGTGCACCTCTCGGGCAATCTTCGCTATGGCATCGAGGTCACCGGCAAGGCCCGCAACAACCGCATCTTCAACGCCGTGATCGGGGCGGGTTTCATGGCGAACAATCCGATCCCGAACACGCTCGGCGGCGTCTTCCTGGGCCCGGGCACCAGCGGAACCGTGATCGGTGGCGAGGATCCGTTCCAGGCCAACCGCGTGCTCTACAACGGCGGGACGGGGATCACGATCGCCGCGTCGACGCGGAACGAGGTGATCGGCAACGAGATCCTCGCGAACGTCGGCTACGGCCTCTACGCTTCGGGCTCGTGCCGCCGCACGCGGGTGATCGAGAACCTGTTCGCCGGCAACACGCTCGGCAGCGTGAACATCGCCTCGGCGACGGGCATCACCTACGTGCCGTGAGCGGCGGCTGGCATCGCGGGATGGCTCCCGAGGACGGCAGCCTCATGCGGCCCGACGGCGGCCGAGGTGCCTGCGCTGGTGCTTGAGCACCGCCTCGCAGACACGATCGACCTCGTCCGGCCGAAGCCCGGGAAAGCAGGGCAGGCTCACGATGCTCTCGCACCACCGTTCGGCGTTCGGGAACCTGCCGACGTTCGCCCAAGGTCCGTCCTGCAGATGCAACGGGGTCTCCCAGTGCACCTTCGATCCGATCCCACGGTCCGCCAGGAACGCCCGCAGACGGTCGCGATCCCGCACGCGGATGCAGTAAAGGTGGTGGAGCGAGGGACCCGGGATCGTGAGCCCCTCGCACGAGAACACGGCGTCGTAGCGGTCACCGATCTCGCGGCGCATCTCCAGCCACGTGTCGAGGTGCCGCAGCTTGACCCGCAGCACGGCGGCCTGGATCTCGTCCATCCGCGAGGTGAGCTGTCGCCGATCGCGGAGGCTGTCGTCGCGGCCGCAGAGGTCCCGCATCGTCGCAGCCAACCCATCGTCGTCGGTCGTGACTGCCCCCCCGTCCCCCAGGCCGCCGAGCGTCTTGGTGGGATAGAAGCTCCACGCCGCCGTCGCGCCGGTGGGTGGTTGCCATCCGTGCGCGTGGGCGGCGTCGTAGAGGACCGCCGGCGGCCGTCCGGGCGGCGGCAGCCGACCGTAGAAGAGCACCGGCACGTCGTGCGTGGAGGTCGAAGCGATCATCCCTTCGTCGTCGACGTCGACAAGCCGTACCCTGGCGCCGCCGCGATGCAGACCGATCGCGGTGAGCGGCAGCGTCGTCGCCGGAATTCTCGCCCGCACCAGGCCGAGCGCCGCGGCCGCGATCGAGAGGGCGTCGGTGCCGCTGTTGCACGCGACGGCGTGCCGCTGTCCGCAGTACGCCGCCCACTCCTCCTCGAAGGCGGCCGTTTCGGGCCCTCGCAGGAAGGTGGACCGGTCGAGGCACCCTGCGATGGCCCGATCGAGGTCGGCGCGGAGCGGCTCGTGGGCCCGTGCGAGATCGCAAAATGGGATCGGCCGCCTCATGAGGGCCTCCGCACGACCGCCAGCCCCGGCACGGCGGAACGGTCGATCTCCACGGTCCAGCCCGCAGGGAGTCGCCCGGTGAACCAGCGAACGCCTGTTTCCTCGTGCCACTCCGGGATCTCGTCGAGCGTCGCGTTGCTGGCCAGGATCGTGCCGCCCGGCGCGAGCCGCTTGACGAGCGGGTCGGCGAGGCGTCGCCACTCCGCGGGTGAATTGCCGTGCATGTCGCAGATGACGAGGTCGAAACTGCGGCCGAGCCGCCGCAGGGAGCGGATCGCGTCGTCCACGATGACCTCCACGTCGAGGCCGGCGAGGTTGGCGGCGGCACCGCGATCGACGTGGTCGACCGTGGTGACGCGGCACCCCTGCTCCGCGAGCATCGCCGTCATGCGTCCCCGTGAGGTGCCAAGCTCGAGCACGTGTCGGCCCCTGAACGCCGCCGCCCGCGCGAGGATGTTTCGGGCCATCTCGTCGGTCATGGTCCAGCCGGGCACTCCCCACGGCCCCATGCCGCCGAGCCAGCGGTGCCGGTCGAGGACGTCGCCAGTCGACGTCGAGAAGACCGTGCCCGCGGCGACGAGCCGCTCGAAGTGCGGGTTGTCGCGGCGGAAGGCATGGCCGAAGTGGTAGCCCCACGCATGTCCCTGGTCACCGGCGAGACCGAAATCGAGCTCCGGCTCGAAGGCTCTGCCGAAGGGAAACTCGTGGAGCGGGATCGGCGTCGGCTGCAGCGCCTGGAACGTGGCCGCCACCGCTCCTTGCTCGCACATGTCGCGGCAGCCGTCATGCCCCTGCGCAAGCGGTCGGGCGGCGAGCACGCGGGCCATGTGCGGCATGTAGCGGCACTTCGGCGGCAGCGAGACGAGACCCGAGTACAGCTTGAGCGACGCGTCCACGAGCGGCGCATAGTGGCCGTAGATGTGCATGCCTTCCTTGTCGTCCTGCGCGACGCGCACGCCATCGACGCCGGCAGCCCAGGCATCGAACCACGGCGGCGCGGCCGTGACGACCATGTCGCCGTCGAGGACCCACTCCGGCCCGTCGGGCCGCACCCGCTCCGGAAACCACTTCCACCAGTACCCGAATCGTTCCGGCGGACAGCCGGCGGCGCGGAGGAAGCCCGCAAGCCGCGGATTGTCGTTCTCGCTCACGGGCCACCATTCCACCGGCTGATCCGCCCACGAGAGGATCGATCGGGCCCGCCCGGCGTCGATGCCTTGCGTGCAGAGGCAGTAGTCGACGCGGTCCCCGAACAGCCGCGTGGCCTGGCCGATCGCCGCCCTCGTCACGGGGTCGTCGAGCCCGTTCCCCTTGATCCAGCGGATCACCGGGCGGCCGCCCTCGGAAAAACGGCGGCCTCGACGTCGCCGTTCCTGCCGAAGATCGATCGCGGCTACATCCTGTGCGCGCGTTCGCCGATTCCATGAGGGCCATGCAGCCGCATGGACGCCCCGCGCGATGCGGGCAACCCGTGTTCCAATCCACGATCCCATTCGGGGGGTAGTAGGCGAAAGGCGGGCCGCGGACAAGGGCATTTAGCCCTCGCCCGCCGGACGGCGGTTCGTCCGGGGGGACGCTGTCGGGCCGCCACTCTCACGACCACTCTCACGGCTAGAATCGCGGAATGGCTCCCGACGACGGCCCCGCCGAATCCACGCCCGCCGACACCGACCTCGCCGCGGAGGCTGCCGACCGCTCCGCCGCGGCGGAGAAGGTGAAGTCGTTTCCGCAGACGGCGGGCGTCTACCTCATGAAGGACGCCGTCGGCCGCGTCATCTACATCGGGAAGGCGAAGAACCTGCGGGCGCGGGCTTCGAGCTACTTCCTCAAGGCGGCCGAGCAGGACCGCCGAACGGCCGAGCTCGTCCGCGAGATCCGCGACATCGACTTCCTCGAGGCCGAGAGCGAGGTCGATGCGCTTTTGCTCGAGAGCCGACTCATCAAGGACGTTCAGCCGCGGTTCAACTCCGACCTCAAGGACGACAAGACCTTTCCCTACCTGCAGA
>JBBAVU010000026.1:0-16198 GCA_040397565.1 Pirellulales bacterium
CCCAGTTGGAGATGTCGATGAGCAGCTGCGTCATCGGCGGGAGGGTGCTGCCGAAGTCGTCGAAGATCTTTTTGAACTGCGGCACGATCTTCATCATGATGAAGGTGAGGATGCCGACGGCCACGCTGATCACGACGACGGGGTAGACCATCGCCCCCTTCACTTTTCGCTTGAGCGACTGGCTCCGCTCCATGAACTCCGCGAGCCGTCGCAGGATCACCTCGAGCGCACCGCCCGCCTCGCCGGCCCGGATCATGTTGCAGTAGAGCCGGTCGAAGGCCTTCGGAGATTTCGAGAGCGCCTCCGAGAGCGTGGCCCCCCCCTCGATCTCGTCGCAGACGTCCATCAGGCTGTTGCGGAGCCGGCCCGGCTTCTGCATCTCGGCGAGGATCTTGAGGCTGCGGAGGATCGGCAGGCCCGCGTCCTGCAGGATCGAGAGTTGGCGGGTGAACATCGTGAGGTCCTTCGACTTCACGCCGCCCATGGCGAACGTGCGGCCCGGCTTTCGGCCGCCGGCCTTCGGGGCGGCCTTCGCCCGCTGGGCCTTGAGCTTCGTGACCATGTAGCCCATCGAGCGGATGGTGGCCTGTGCCTCGGCCTCGGTCGTGGCCTCCACCACGTCGCGGACTTCCTTGCCGGTCGCCGCGTCGATCGCTTCGTATTGGAACGTGGGCATTGCTTCAGGCCTCCAGGATCGTCTCGCGGATAACCTCTTCGGCCGTCGTGTTGCCGAGGAAGATGTTGTTCATGCCGGAATCGCGGAGCGTGACCATGCCCGCCTTCCTCGCGGCGTCGCGGAGGTCCTCCGTGGAGGCATTCCGCATCACCATGTCGCGGAGGGCGTCGCTCATGATCAGGAGCTCGAAGAGCCCGAGCCGCCCCTTGTAGCCGCTATGGTTGCACTTCTCGCAGCCCTTGCCGCGGTAGAACTTCTTGCCCGCCACCTGGTCGCTCGTGACCTCGAGGTCGGCGAGGATGTCGGCGCCGGGAATCACCTCCTCCCGGCAGCCGCTGCAGATGCGGCGGACGAGCCGCTGGGCGAGGATCGCCTCGACCGTGGCCGTGATGAGGAACGGGGGCACGCCCATGTCGCGGAGTCGCGTGATGGTGGAGGGCGCGTCGTTGGTGTGGAGTGTGGAGAAGACCATGTGGCCGGTGAGGGAGGCCTGCACGGCGATCTCGGCGGTCTCCACGTCGCGAATCTCGCCCACGAGGATGCGGTCGGGATCCTGCCGCAGGATCGCCCGCAGGCAGGCGGCGAAGGAGTTGCCGATCTCGGCGTCGATCGGCACCTGCACGATGCCGTCGATGTCGTACTCGATCGGGTCCTCGGTGGTGATGAGCTTGTCGTCGGGCGTGTTGAGCTCCGAGAGGGCGGAATAGAGGGTCGTCGTCTTGCCGGAGCCGGTGGGGCCGGTGACGAGCACGATGCCGTTGGGGCGGATGATCACCTCACGGAACCGCCGCAGCATCTCCTCCTCCATGCCGACCTTCCCGAGCTCGAGCGACACCACGCCTCGGTCGAGCACCCGCATCACGACGCTCTCGCCGAAAAGCGTCGGGAGCACGCTCACGCGGAGATCGACGGGGTGGCCGCCGACGTTGAGCTCAATCCGGCCGTCCTGCGGCAGCCGGCGCTCGGCGATGTCGAGGTTGGCCATGACCTTGATCCGGGTCGTGATCGCGAAGGCGAGGTGCTTGGGCGGCGGCACCATTTCGTAGAGCACGCCGTCGGCCTTGATGCGGATCCGGAACTCGTGCTCGAACGGCTCGAAGTGGATGTCGCTGGCGCCGTCGCGGATCGCGAGCAGGAGCACCATGTTGAGCAGCTTGCGAACGGGCGCGCTCTCGGCGAGGGCTTCGATGCTCGTGAGGTCGGCCGGCCCGTCCTTGCCGGCCGCGGCGGCCGCCGCGGCGAGCGCGTCGTCGTGCTCGAGGTCGTCCACGAGCGATTCGACGCTCTCGGTCTCCGACGAATAGCTCTTTTCGATCGCCTTCGTGATCTCCGCCTCCGTCGCGACGGCGACGCTGATGTCGTAGCCCAGGAGCGTCCGCAGCTCGTCGGCGATCTGGATCTTCTGGGGCTCCGACGAGGCGATCGTCAGCCGGTTGCCTTCCATCGCGATCGGGATCACCCGGTAGAGCTGGGCCATCGGCTCGCTGATGGCCTGCACGACGTTCGACGGGATCTCGCGGTCGTAGAGCGTGACGAACGAGGTGCCCCACTGCTCGGCGAGCGCCTCGCCGAGCTGCTCCTCGCTGAAGAAGCCGAGCGAAACGCCCACCTTGCCGAGCAGTTCGCCGCCCCGCTGCGCCTGCTCTTCGAGCATCAACGCGAGCTGCTGCTCGTCGACGAGGCCGAGGTTCATCAGGATCTGTCCGAGTCGCTTGAGGGCCATGGTCGGTGCTGCTCCTTACTGTTCCTTCTGCGCCCGCCGGGCGGCGGTTTCCGCGTCCTCGAAGACGCCCCGCTTCGCGTTCGCGATCCGCAGCGACAGGTCGTCGGGGCTCTGCGACTTTGCGATCACGTCCTCCTCCGTCACCTTCTTCTCGCTCCAGAGCCGGAAGAGGTCGTCGTCGAGGAGCCGCATGCCGAGCTTCGCGCCGGTCTGGATCGCCGAATTGATGCGGAACGTCTTGTTCTCGCGGATGAGGTTGCCGATCGCCGGCGTGCAGACGAGCACCTCGTAGGCGGCGCAGCGGCCTCCGCCGATCTTCGGCAGGAGCGCCTGGCTCACCACGCCGATCACCGCGGTCGAGAGCTGCGTGCGGATCTGCTCCTGCTGGTTCGTCGGGAAGGCGTCGATGATGCGGTTGACGGTGCCCTGGGCGCCGGTGGTGTGGAGCGTGCCGAAGACGACGTGGCCCGTCTCGGCCGCCGAGATCGCCGCCTCGATCGTCTCGAGGTCGCGAAGCTCGCCGACCAGGATCACGTCGGGGTCCTGTCGCAGCGCCCGGCGGAGCGCCTCCGAGAAGCTCGGCACGTCGGTGCCGACCTCCCGCTGGTTCACCGTGCTCTTCTTCGAGTAGTGGTAGAACTCGATCGGGTCCTCGATCGTGATGATGTGGTGGTCGACGGTCTCGTTGATGTAGTTGATGAGGCTCGCGAGCGTGGTCGACTTGCCCGAGCCGGTCGGGCCGGTCACGAGGAACAGGCCCCGGGGCCGCATCACCATCTTCTTGCAGACGTCGGGAACGCCCAGCTGCTCGGGCGTGAGCATCTTGTTGGGGATCTGCCGCAGCACCATCGCGATGCTGCCCCGCTGCTTGAACACGCTCACGCGGAAGCGGGCCATGTCGCCGAAGGCGAAGCCGAAGTCGCAGCCCCCCTTTTCGGCGAGCTCCGCCTGACACCGCTCGGGCGTGATCGCCTTCATGAGGGCGTTCGTGTCGTCGGCCGTGAGCACCTTCGTGGCCTGCGCCTTCATGTGGCCGTCGATCCGGAACACCGGCGGCAGGCCGGTCGTGATGTGGATGTCGCTCACGCCGTTCTTCACGGCCGCGTTGAGGAGCTTGTCGATCTGGATCGTGCCGGTGGCGACGCGGGGCGTGGGCGGCGGTTGGCCCGCGGCGATGGCTGCGGCGTTCGCCGCGGCCTTGGCCTCGAGGCTCTCGTCGGCGACGTCGAGTTCGAGCGGCGGGTCGTCGTCGGCCGGCTCTGGCGTAGACTCGGCACTGCCGTGCCGAAGGACGAGCACCTTTGTGCCCGAGACGTCGAGGACCGCGCCCGAGCAACGGCCCGCCGCGCAGCGGAACTGGAAGCCCGCCGGATCGGCACCGACGGGCATCACGGCCGCGGCCATCGCCGACACCTCGTCGCTCGTGAGCGGCTTCGTCTTCAGCGGCCGCACCTGGTCGCCGATGCGGAGCATCGGCGCGACGCCGCCCGAGAGTCGGACCTCGCTCGCGCCGTTCTCGATCGCCAGCTTCAAAAGCCGATCGACGGCGGCGGTCATCGCGGATGATACGGACGCGGTGCTCATGGTTGGTCACCTGGTGCGAGACAGGCTGCAGGGCCGGGGAGTCCATCACCCCGGATGAATGCCGTCCGGCATCCAGTCTCCCGGCATCCGTCCTTATTGTGACGCGGCGACGAACCGGCGTGGAGTCCGGGCCGGAGATTTCCGGCGGGAGAGACCGCTTTGGACGGGCGGCGGTTCACGGTAGAAGAGCCGGTCGGATTGGCGACCGCCGGCCTCGAAGGGATGGATGGGCCCCTGACGGCCATCCACCCACGTTCCTATTATGCGCAGGTTCGGCGAAAAAGTCCCGTCCGATTGAGAAATTTTTCCGTTAGACTTCCGCTCCATGAGAGCTGCCATCATTGGCGTGGGTGCCATCGCCCGGTTTCACGCCCGAGCCCTGCGGGACCTCGGGGGGGTGGAACTGGTGGCCGCCAACTGCCGGACGAAGGAAAAGGGGCTGGCGTTCACGGCCGAATTCGGGGGGAAGTGGTACTCCAGCTTCCAGGGGATGCTCCGGAAGGAAAAGCCCGACTTCGTGACGATCGCGACCCCCTCGGGAGCCCATCTGCCGGCCGTGGTCGCCGCCGCCCGGGCCGGGGTGCACGTCCTCTGCGAGAAGCCGCTCGAGATCAGCCTCAAGCGGGTCGACCGGATGCTGGCGGAGGTGGATGCGGCCGGCGTCACGCTCGGGGCGATCTTCCCGCAGCGGTTCAACCCGGTGGTCCGCACGGTGCACGAGGCAGCGGCCGCGGGCCGGTTCGGCTCCGTCGCGGTCGTCAACAGCTACGTGCCGTGGTGGCGGGACGATGCCTACTACGGCCCCGGCCGCTGGCAGGGCACGAAGGCGCTCGACGGCGGCGGGGCCCTCATGAACCAGTCGATCCACGGCGTCGATGCGGTCGTCTGGATCGCCGGGGCGACCATGCCCGGGCTCCCGGCCGATGAGAACCCCGTCGAGAGCGTCGTCGCGATGACGGCCGTTCGGGCCCACGATCGCGAGCGGCTGGAGGTGGAGGACACCTGCGTCGCGATCCTCCGATTCAAAAACGGGGCGCTCGGCCAGATCCTTGCGGCGACGAGCCTCTACCCGGGCCAGCTCCGCCGCCTCCAGATCGGCGGCCGCGACGGCACGGCCGAGATTCTCGAGGAGCAGCTCGTCGCCTGGCAGTTTCGGGAGGAGCGGCCCGAGGATGCGGGCGTTCGCGAGCGGTTCGCCGGGTCGAGCAAAAGCTCGGGCGGCGCGGCCGATCCCCTCGCCATCGACTATTCCAACCACACCCGAAATTTCGCCGAGTTCGTCGCGGCGCTCGAGCAGGGGACGAAGCCCCCGCTCGACGGCCGGGAGGGACGCAAGGCCGTGGCCGTCGTCGAGGCCTGTTACAAGTCGGCCCGCACCGGCCGGGCGGTGAAGGTGACCTGATGTTCGATTTTGGGATCTGCAACGAGACGTTCGTCGACTGGCCGCTCGAGCGGGCCTGCGGGTTCGCGGCCGAGTGCGGCTACACCGGCCTCGAAATCGCCCCCTTCACGCTCGCGTCGCTCGCGACCGACCTCTCCGCCGCCCGCCGCGGGGAGATCCGCCGCACCGTCGAATCGGCGGGGCTGAAGGTGATCGGCCTCCACTGGCTGCTCGCGAAGACCGAGGGCTTCCACGCGACGCATCCCGACGCCGGCATCCGCCGCCGCACGGCCGACTACCTGACGGAGCTTGCGAGGCTTTCGGCCGATCTCGGCGGCCGGGTGCTCGTCTTCGGGTCGCCGAAGCAGCGGAGCCTGCTGCCGGGCGTCTCTTCCGCACAGGCCGTCGCCCATCTCGAGGAACTCCTGCACAGGCTCGTGCCGACGCTCGAGGCGACCGACACCGTGCTCGCCCTCGAGCCGCTCTCGACGGTGGAGACCGACGTCCTCAACACCGCCGAAGAGACCTGCCGTCTCATCGATGCGGTCGGTTCGCCGCACGTCCGCCTCCACCTCGACGTGAAGGCGATGAGCGGCGAGGAGAAGCCGATTCCGCAGATCATCCGGGAGTCGCGGGCCCACCTCGAGCACTTCCACGCCAACGACGCCAACCTCCAGGGTCCGGGATTCGGAGCCGTCGATTTCGTGCCGATCTTCGACGCCCTGGAGGAGGTCGGCTACGGCGGCTGGGTGAGCGTGGAGGTGTTCGACTACAGCCCCGGCATCGAGCGACTCGCCCGCGAGAGCATCGCCACCATGCGGCGAGCCTGCGGCTGATCAGCCGCGGGCCGCGAGGGTCCGGGGTGCGAGGGTCCCTGGTGCGAGGGTTTTCGTGCCGACCCACGCGACGAGCGGCTGCGGGAGGACCACGGAACCGTCGGCCTGCTGGCCGTTCTCGAGCAGGGCGACGAGCGCGCGGCTCACGGCGATGGCCGTGCCGTTGAGCGTGTGGACGAAATGTGTGCCCTTCCCGCCGGCTGCCTTGCAGCGAATCGCGAGACGGCGGGCCTGGTAGTCGGTGCAGTTGGACGTGCTCGTGACCTCGCCCCACTCGCCCGCCTCGCCACGGCCGGGCATCCAGGCCTCGAGGTCGAACTTGCGGTAGGCCGGCCCGCCGAGGTCGCCGCTGGGGGTGTCGATCACCCGGTAGGGAATCTCGAGGCCGTCGAAGAGCTCGCACTCGATTTCGAGCAGTTCCTGGTGCACGGCCTCGCTCGCCTCCGGCGCCGTGAAGGCGAACATCTCCACCTTCGTGAACTGATGCACGCGGTAGAGGCCGCGGGTGGCCCGTCCGTGGGCACCGGCCTCCGTGCGGAAGCAGTGGCTGATTCCCGCGAGCTTCAGCGGCAGCTCCGAAGGGTCGAAGATCCGCTCGTGCATCGCCCCGCCGAGCGTGATCTCGGCCGTGGCCACGAGCGAGAGGTCGCTGCCCGCGATCGAGTAGATCTGCGCCTCGGGGCCGCGGGGCATGAAGCCGGTCCCCTCGAGGATCGTGTCGCGGGCGAGGTCGGGCGTGGTCATGAGCGTGAAGCCGCGGCGGGAGAGCACATCCACGGCGTATCGCTGGAGGGCGAGTTCCAGGAGCACCCCCTCGTTCTTGAGGAAGTAGAAGCCGTGGCCGGCCACCTTCGCCCCGGCGTCGAAGTCGAAGAGGCCCAGCCGCTCGCCGAGGTCGACGTGGTCGAGCGGCTTGAAGTCGAACGAGCGGATCGGCGTCTTGCCGCGGCGGAACTCGACGGCTGCGTCTTCACCGCCGACAGGCGCCGCCGGGTGCGTCAGGTTCGGGATGCCGCGAAGGATCTCGTCAGACTCCGCGAGGATCTTCTCGAGCCGGCCCTCGAGGGCGCCGATCTCCTCGCGGAGCCTGCGGCCCTCGGCCTTCTTCGCCTCGCGCTCGGCGGCATCGGCAGCCTTGCCGATCGACTTGCTCACGATCCCCGCCTGCTGGTTGAGCCGGTCGATGTCGGCCTGCATCTCCCGTCGGAGCCGGTCGAGGTCGGCGAAGCGTCCCACGTCGGCCTTCACCCCGCGGCGGCGGCAGTTCTCAAGGACGGCCTCGACGTTGTCGCTCACGTAACGGCGATCGAGCACGGGTTTTCTCCACAGGGTCCGGCGGTTTCTGGACGGGCCACTATACTAAAGGGCGAATCGGAGGCGACGATGGAAGCTGTCGAGCAGGCATCCACCGCGGTGGTCGAACCGCCCGTCGTGCCCGTCGCGGCCAAGCCCGCGGCGGACACCCGGGAGAAGCGGAAACGGCAGCCCCGCCACCACGTCGTGCTCTGGAACGACGAGGACCACACCTACGAATACGTGATCGAGATGCTCCAAAAGCTCTTCGGCCACCCGGCCGAGAAAGGCTACCAGCTGGCGAAGGAGGTCGATCTCAAGGGGAAGGCGATCGTGCTCACAACGACGAAGGAGCACGCGGAGCTGAAGCGGGACCAGATCCATGCCTACGGCCGCGACCGGCTCATCGCGAAGTCGAAGGGCTCGATGTCGGCGAGTATTGAGCCGGAGATGTAATTGGGCGAGCCGGAAATCTGATCGAACAACGCGCCTCGCCGGCGCGACAGCGGCCCCCCCGATTCCCACCCGCGAGACACTGGCCGCCCCGCGAAGGACGGAAAACCGGCCAAAAATGCGAGCGGGGCTTTTGGCACGGCACGTGCACTCTCAATGATCTCGTTGCAGCCGTGCGTTCGGTTGTGGAGTCACGAATCCAGAGACACGTCCAAGGAGAACCGCCATGAAGAAGATCGAAGCCATCATCCGCCACTTCAAGCTCGAGGAAGTGAAGGACGCCCTCAACGCCGCCGGCATCAAGGGCATGACCGTCACCGAGGTCCGCGGCTTCGGCCGTCAAAAGGGGCACACCGAGACCTACCGCGGAGCCGAGTACTCCGTCGACTTCCTTCCGAAGGTGAAGATCGAGGTCGTCGTGAGCGACGAGGAGGCGCAGACCGTCATCGGAAAGATCATGAACACCGCCCGCACCGGCCAGGTGGGCGACGGCAAGATCTTCGTGACGAACCTCGCCGAGGTCGTCCGCATCCGCACCGGCGAAACCGCGTCGGCCGCGATCTAGCCCATGCGAGGCCGCTCGACCGAGGCTGTAGGGGTCGCGGGACCCCTGCAGCTTCGTCGGCCGCGGTGGTCGGTCAGAATCCGTATTCGAGGCCGACGTTGATTCCCTGCAGGAAGGCGCCCTCCCCGAAGTGGATGAAGCGTCCGCTGGCCGAGTCGTCGGTGAAATCGAGCTGGTTGGCCGCCCGGGCGATGCCCTCGACCCAGATCATCGTGTAGCCGATCCGAACCTGCAGCGAGTCGGTCACCCGCAGGAGGCCGGTGAGCCCGATGTCGCCCACGAACGCGGCCTGACCGGCCGATTCGCTGACGTTCCGGAGCGAGAACGTGTTGTCGAAGTCGGTCACGACCTGGCTCGTGCCGGCGGCGTTGCCGAAGACGCCCGCCTTGCCGACCGCCTCGAAACCGAACAGCGATCCCGGGCCGAAGCACCGCCGATAGCGTCCGCCGAGCTGGCCGCCGAAGAGGTCGTTCTGGGCGCCTATCCGGTAGCGGCTGGCGCCGGTGTCGGAGTCGGCCCCGCGAATCACGAACCGCTCGTCGAGGTCGAAATAGCGGAAGCCCGCCATGAGGCAGAACGGTCCGCCGCCCACCCGCCGCCAGAGATTGGCTTCGACGTTGTTGAGCGAGGCCCTGTTGGACACGGTGAGCCGATCGACGTTGAAGAAGTCGAGGCTGGCCAGGCCGAGCGCCCCCGGGATGGTGAGGTCGTTGTCGCCCGTGACCGTCCGCGACGTGTCCCATTGCTGCAGGCCGAAATAGACCATCTCGAACGCGTGGCACTCGCCGATCGTGCGGCCGAGCGTGAGCCTCGGGCCGACGGCCATCGGGTAGTTCACATCCCCGGTGGAGAGGAGCGGCGCGTCGGTGAGCGAGTCGATGACGACGGGCGTGTTGCCGCCCGCGCCGTTGTCGAGTTGGAGTCCGAGCGCCTCGGCGGAGGCGTACCAGACCGCGTCGGCCTGCGGCAGCGCGCCGCCCCGAATGGCCGACATCGAGCCGACGGCCAGCATCAGCGATGCGGCCCCGATCCAGCGGCGAAGAGCCTTCGGGCGATCGTGGACGGCAGCGTTCTTGGAAAGGGCGGCAGGGCAGGGCATGTGCGATCTCCTCGAGGAACGGGAGCAGCCCCCCGTCGGTGCAGGAGAATCGCCGTCGCGGGCCAGCTGATCGCACAAAAATGCGGGACTCACGCAGCCATCGTCCACGATGCCCAGGCGACGCAGCTTCCCGGGGAGTTTCTCGTCAGCCCAGATTGACGCCGCCGCCGGAAAATGCGGCGGATACGACGTTTAGGGAGTCGAGCTCTCCGGCCTGGCGGTTGCGGAGGCGAACGAGCCGGTAGCCCGTCCGCGCATCCGCCCCGAAGGCGGCGAAGACCTCGGCCCGACCGTCGCCGTTGACATCGCGGAGGGCAAACCGTGTCGGAACGGTCGAGCCGCGGCCGGACGCGATCTGGAACTGGAAGAGTTCCCCGGAAAGCGTCCCTCCCCTGCGAGCCTTCAGCCAGGTGCCCCCGGCCGGACCCGATCCCATGAGGAGGTCGTCGCGGCCGTCGCCATCGATGTCGCCGGCGGCCACCCGCACGCCGCCCAGGCCTCGCTCGAAGATGCCGGAGATCGTCTGGGTCGCCGTGTACGGCGAGACGGCTGACCGCACGTCGAACACCCGCACGAGGCCTTCCATGCCGCTGCCGGAGCCGACCACGATCCGGCTTCTGCCGTTGCCGAGGAGGTCGGCCGTCGCCACGTTGGCCCCGCCGATGAACCGCGGAAAATCGGCGAAGGCGTCGAACGAATGCGACGCCGTCTTCAGGTTGGTGGGGGATGGATCGCCCGCCACCAGCCTCGTGCGGAATACCTTGACGATCGCCTTGCCGCGGTCGGGAGTGATCACGATGTCGTTGAGGCGGTCGCCGACGACGTCGCCGACGGCGACGTGCACGCCGCCCTTGTAGCCGTCGCCGTAGGTCGCCGCCGCCGGCAGCCGGAGCCCCGCGATCTCCGAGCCCTCGAGGCCCGGGATCGGCGCACCGCTGAAGACCTTGATCACCGGCGCCGCCATCCGGCCCGGCGCCGTGACGACGTCGGGGATGCCGTCGTTGTCGAGGTCGCCGGTCGCCACGCGGACGCCGTCGCGATAGCCGGCACCATAGGTCGCCGTGGCCGGGATTTCGAAAAGCAATGCCATCGTCTCGGCGTCGTGCACCCGCACCACCGGGCTGCTCGTGCGACCAGCGTCGGGCGCGACGGCGATGCGGTCGACATGGTTGAACCGCTCGATGCTCTCGAACTCGACCGGCTCGTGGCCCGTGCCCGCGGTGAAATCCCAGCGGCCGGCACCGCGGGCCGTCATCGAGAGCCTTCGGCCGCTCGTGTCGAGCCCATCGGGATGGGCTGGGAAGGTCGTCTTCGTGTCGAGCTTCAGGAAGTCGCCGTCGCCGGCGGGCACGCTCCCCGGCGCCGGCAGGTTGCCGTTGATGAAGTACCGCGTGTCGACGCTCGGCTGCACGTCGAAGACGTTCGGGCCATCGGTGCCGAACACGGCGAGAAACTCCGTGGAGCCGGAGTAGGTCAACCCGCCGAACGTGCGGGCCGGCTGAGTGCCCGGCGCGTTGGGGCTATTGGTGGAAGTGACCGACGTCGGCGTGACGAGGTAATCGACGATATTTCCATTGCCGAAGTTGTCCAAAACGGTGATCTGGTCATTGCTTCCAGCACCCCCATCCGCCACCACGCTCGCGATCACGCTGTTGAGATCCCCTGCTCCGACGGAAATCTGGTCATCGGCATCACCGGCCTCGAGCACGAGGGGGGCCGCACCGGACCAACTGTTGACGAAGAAGAAGTCCGCGCCGGAGCCACTCAGAATCCTGAGGGAGGCAAGACCCGGGCCGGCTTGGGCGTTGACGCTGACGGAGTCGGAGTCCAGTTCGGCCGTACCGCTGTCGTTGGTCGCCATGTCGATGACGACTCCGCCGACGTTTGAGAGAATCAGGGGAACGGTGCGTCGTCCGACGGAGTCGCCGGTGCGAATCTGCAACTGTCCGGAGGTGGCGTTGTCCACCGTCACGTCATCGTCGCGACCCCCCACGGACCACGGTGGGGTGATGTAGGTCAGTGAGGCAACATCTCGGATGTCGACCGGTGAGGACTCGAATTCCTCGAATCGGATCGCCGTCGCGCCGATGGTCACCGTTCCGCGGCGATTGGGCTGGCCATCGAGGCCGTCGGCGTCGCTCGCCCCCGGGGCGTAGATGGCGGCGGACGCATTCTTGCCCATCACGATCATCGAGTCTTCGCCCTTCATGCCGCGCACGGTGATCTGCGTGCCGAGGTCTCCGTCGACCACGATCCGGTCGTCGCCCACGCCGGCGTCGACGATCACGGGTCGCGTGAGGTCGATCACGTAGGTGTACGCGGTGCCGCCGAGGCCCGGGACCGGAATGGCAGTGGAGGGCGAAAACGATGCGTCCGTGAACGCCTCGACCGTCACCGTCGCCTGCGTGGCGGTGTTTCGGACCAACGTGATGATGTCGTTCGCCCCGGTGCCAGTCACGTATTCAACGGTGCCACGGCCGATCTCGGCATCCACCAGAAACTGCTCCACGGGGGATTTCGTGGGCGCCGCGGTGGACAACGCGTTGTAGTTCTTGTTGTCCTCCCCGAGGGTCGTCGGGTAACGCATGAACTTGGCGAAGGTCTTGTCGAATTTAATCTGACTGTACGACATCAGCTCCGAACCGTAGAGGATCTCCGCATCGATCGCGGTGCCGGGAATATTGATAAGGAAGCCGTCGTCGGAATTCGTGCGATAAACGTGGTCGAGGCCGAACAAATGGCCCGCTTCGTGGGCAATCGTGGCTGCGAATGAAAAGCCGTTGGAACTCGGGGCATTCCGCAGGAAGACGGTGGCCGTGCCATCGTTGGCATTAAAACCCCCGCTGTCCTGCCCATTCGCCAATCCGGACAACGCCGTTGGGCTGGACAGATTTAGGCTGTTTGGCCTGAAGGCCTTTTCCAAGAGGTTGGCGCCGTTGATGAGGTAGCGGCTCACGAACACATAGGCGTCGTTGTGCTTGGGGCCCGCATTGTTGATCGCCAGCGTGGCGGCAGCATCGGCCAACGTGGCGGCAGCCCGCACGTTGTGGCCGTTGACGTTCTGGAAGTCTGCCGTCAAATCGACGACGGTGATGTCGAAGGGCTCGTAATACCGGCGCAAGAGGCTCATGGCATCGGCCCGGATCGAAGCGGCATTGACGGTATAGATCGATGCCATGGAGTCGAGTTGGAGCGAGTCTGTCGGCTGGAAAGGGAAATTGGGATCGCCATACATGCCCGGCCCCAACGCCTGTGTCTCGAAGTCACCGACCGTGACACCGGTGATCGAGCCGCCGGGAAACCGGTCGCCGAAGTCGACGTACAGCGTCGCCGTGAGCATGGACCGCGGTTCGAGCCGTTCGGCCGAGAGCCGCGAGGAGCTTTCGGCCGCGGTCGATCGCTTGCCGGATGCGGCCTGCCGGCGGCACGATGACCGGGAGGCGGTTTTCTCTGCGTGGAATTGGCGGGGTAGGCGAAGCATGGCGCAATCGGCTCCTTGGAGGCTTTCGGTTGGCGGGGCGGTGGATACCCGCAGGCCCGGCAGCCTACTGCGGGGTGGCTAGGCCCGCCAGAAGTGGGCCTCCGCGGATCGAACGCTGTGGGAAAACCGTGAGAAATCATGCCCGTAGCCCATGGACGAAAAAGCGGCGGATGCTCCTCGCCGATGGTGGTCAGACGGGCTTGCGTGCTATTCTTCGGGGCCATACCGTCCTTGCCCCACCCGGGAGAAGGAGGCTGAACGCATGCGCCAATCCGGATTCATCATGTCGACCGCAGGGGGGAATCGCCTTCTCGCCGCCGAGACGCTCGAGTCGCGGCGTTTGCTCGCGGGCGACGTCGGCATCATGTCGATCGACGCCGGGCTGCTTTCGATCCAGGGGGACGGCGACGCCGCGAATTACGACGACATGATCGTCGTCCGGCACTCGGAACTCGACGCCTCGATGCTCGAGGTCGTCGTCAACGGCGCCGTCGCGACGACGCGATCGGTCGTGGGGCTCCGCCGGATCGAGATCTTCGGCGGCCGCGGCGACGACACGATCCGGATCGACGCTCCCGGGCTGCGAATCGGCGCCACCATCAACGGCGGACCGGGCAACGACACGATCTCCGGCGGCCCGCGGGGTGACCGGCTTGCCGGCGGCCTCGGCGACGACACGATTTCCGGCGGCGACGGCAACGACGAGATCTTCGGCGGCGCGGGCGATGACTATCTTCGTGGCGATCGCGGTGCCGACCGGATCGTCGGCGGCGAAGGGAACGATGCGATCGACGGCGGCCTCGGCAACGACATGCTCATCGGCGGACTCGACGACGACACGGTCGATGGCGAGGCCGGCCTCGACACCGTCCGTGGCGACGCCGGAGACGACACTCTGCTCGGCGGCACCGGCCGCGACTCGCTCTTTGCGGGCCTGGGCGTCGATCGGCTGTTCGGGATGGCCGGACGCGACGAATTTTTCTGCGACCCGTTCGACACGGTGACGCAGAGCGACCTCGCCAATCCGATCGTCGCCGCGGCGAGCGAGGCGGAAATTCGCGAGTGGCTCCTCGGCCAGGCGACCCGCTGGCACCACGAGGCGACGTTCGGGGAGATGGCCTTCGGCGTGGGCCGCGCGGTGGTCTCGCCTCCGGTGGTTGATGCCGGCAACGTTCCTCCCGGACTGGCGCAGACGACCGGTGGAGCGGGCGTCGGGCAGGCTCCCGGCGACTTCTCCTCGACGAACAACCAGGTCGCCGGCGTCGACGAGGCCGATAGCGTTCGTACCGACGGCCGCTACATCTACATGCTGACGGCTGGTGAGTTCCTCGTGATCGACGCCGATCCGGCGAGCCTCGCGGTCGTGTCGCGGACAACGATGGCAGGGTACGGGCACGTGCTCTACCTGCACGGAGATCGCGTCACCGTGCTCTCGCAGGTCACGGAGTGGTTCGAGGTCGATCCGTACTGGCTGGCCGTGCCGGGAGTCGGGCTGCCGGACGACCCGCTGCCGCCTGAAGACGTCGCCATCACGCTGCCCGTCATCAGGCCGAGCCTGCCGAGGGAGCAGTACGTCCAGGTGACCGTGCTCGACGTGACCGACCGGTCCGCGCCGACGATCGTCGAGAAGACGCGGATCGACGGGATGCTCACCGCCTCGCGGAGCGTCGATGAGAAGGTCTACGTCGTGGTCGAGAACCGGCCGCAGATTGGCCTGCCGATCCCGCAGGTGTTTTCGCCATGGATCGTGACGGCGGCCACGGCAATCGACGGATTCACCGTTGGCGGCGAAGACTCTCCCGAGTCGATCGAAGAGCTGCGCACGCGGATCGCGACGGCCGACCTCGACTCGCTCCTGCCGGTCGCACGCTCGACCGTCGATGGCGAGGAGGTCACGCAGCCGCTTGTCTCGCCCGGCTCGCTCTACCTGCCGGTCCGGGGCGGCGGAAGCGACCTCGTCTCGATCGTGTCGCTCACGCCGACGGACTCGACGCCGGGCATCGACCACAGCGTCTCGACGCTCGGCCTCGCGGGCACCGTCTACGCCTCGCTCGATTCGTTCATCATCGCGTCGGCCGACCACGGTGTCTGGTGGGGCGCGAGCGAGGGCGCGACGACGCTCCACGAGTTCGCACTCGCGGGCGAGATGCCGCACGTCGCCGCGGGCACGGTGCCGGGCCGGGTGCTCGATCAGTTCGCAATCGACGCCCATGCCGACGGCACGGTGCGGGTCGTGACGCAGACCGGCTGGGGGCCCGAGGCTTCGACAAATCTCTTCGTGCTCGAGGCGTCCGAAGGAGTTCTCGGCACGATCGGCAGCGTCGGCGGCATCGCCCCCGGGGAGATGGCGATGTCGGCCCGGTTCGTCGGCGACACGGCCTACGTGGTCACGTTCGAGCAGGTCGACCCGCTCTTCGTGATCGACATCGCCGACCCGACGCAGCCGATGGTCGTGGGGGAACTGGTCATTCCCGGCTTCTCGAGCTACCTCCATCCGATCGACGCAACGCACCTCATCGGCATCGGGAGGAGCGCCGACCTTTCGGGCGTGAAGCTCTCGCTCTTCGACGTGTCGGCGCCAACGAGGCCGACCGAGACGGACTTCGTGGAGATCGGCGGGGGAGGAGGGCACTCCAGCTACGCCTGGTCGGCGGCCGAATACGACCACCACGCCTTCTCCTACTTCGCCGGTCACGGCGTCCTCGCGATCCCGGTCTCGAGCTGGTCGTGGAACGAGGTGTCGGGAACGGCGTCGGGCTCGAACGCCCTGGTCGTCTACGAGGTCGATCCCGCCGGTGGATTCACCGAACTCGCGAGGATCGAGCATGGCTCGGCCGTCTCCCGCAGCCTGCGGCTCGGCGGCCGGCTCTTTTCGATCGGCGAAAACGAGCTGAAGGTCGTGAACCTCGACGACCCAGCGAGCGTGGTCGCCACGTTGCCGCTGGCGTAGGCCCCCTTCACTGGGACGCCTTCACGGGGCCGATGCGGCGACGCGGCCCCCGGTCGCCCGTGTCCGCCGGGGTCTGGTATCCTGACCGGTCTCATGCACGCTCCCTTCAACGCCTTCGGAAAACTCGTCGTCGCCGAGGGCCTCGCCAGCGCCGAGC
>JBBAVU010000026.1:16298-21283 GCA_040397565.1 Pirellulales bacterium
CCCTTCAACGCCTTCGGAAAACTCGTCGTCGCCGAGGGCCTCGCCAGCGCCGAGCAGTTGGCCGAGGCCGGACGGCTGGCAGAATCATCGGGCAAGCCTGTCCACGAGGAACTGATCCGGCTGGGCTACGCGCCGGCCGAGAAGGTGATGCGGCTGCTCGCGAAGTCGCACGGCTTGAAGTTCGTCGACATCGGAAGCCTGACCGTGCCGGAGGAGGTGGTCGGCCTCCTGCCGGAGAGCGTGGCCCGCGAGAACACCATCTTTCCGCTCGCCGACGAGGGAGACTCGATCCGCATCGCCGTCTGCGATCCCGGAGACCTCGACACGCAGGAGAAGCTGCGGTTCATTCTCAACCGTAACATCGAGCAGTCTCTCGCCCTGCGTGAGCAGATCGTCGAGGCGATCAACCGCCATTACGGCAGCGGCGACGGCGAGTCGGCCGACTCGATGCTCCAGGAGTTCACGGACACCGCCATCGACTTCACGGAGACGGCGATCGAGCAGGCGGCGGCCCAGGACCAGGACGATCTTTCCGACGCTCCCGTAGTCAAGCTCGTGAACCTGATCATCACGGAGGCCGTGCAGCTGAGGGCGAGCGACATCCACGTCGAGCCCTTCGAGGACCGCGTCCGCATCCGCTACCGGATCGACGGCCGGCTCGTCGAGCGCGACAACCCGCCCCGCCGGCTCCTGGGCGCCATCCTCTCCCGCATCAAGATCCTCTCGAAGCTCGACATCGCGGAGCGGCGGCGGCCCCAGGACGGACGGATCAAGCTCACGGCCGACGGCAAGGACTACGATCTCCGCGTCTCCGTGCTCCCGACGAACCACGGCCAGTCGGTCGTCATGCGGATCCTCGACAAGGACAACATCCGCGTCGGCATCCGGCAACTCGGCCTTTCGGAGGGTGACTTCCGCAACTTCAAGAACCTGATCCGCAGGCCCAACGGCATCGTCCTCGTGACGGGTCCGACGGGCTCCGGCAAGACGACGACGCTCTACGCCGCCCTCAACGAGCTCAACCGCCCCGACACGAAGATCATCACGGCCGAGGACCCCGTCGAGTACTACCTCGCGGGCATCAACCAGGTGGAGGTCCGCCACCAGATCGGCCTCGATTTCGCCCGGATCATCCGCTCGATGCTGCGGCAGGCACCGAACGTCATCCTCGTCGGCGAGATGCGGGATACCGAGACGGCGCAGATGGGCATCCAGGCCTCCCTCACTGGCCACCTCGTCTTCAGCACGCTCCACACCAACGACGCGCCGGGTGCCGTGACGCGGATGATCGACATGGGGGTTCCTGCCTACCTCGTCGCCTCCAGCGTCATCGCCGTGCTCGCGCAGCGGCTCGTGCGAATCAACTGCCCGAAGTGCAAGCAGCCCTTCCAGCCGCTCGACACGCAGCTCGAGGCGGCCGGCGTGACGCCCGAGATGCTCCAGGGGGCCACGCTCATGAAGGGCCGCGGCTGCGCCCACTGCCAGAAGTCGGGCTACAAGGGACGGCTCGGCATCTTCGAACTCATGGTGATGACCAGCCGCATCCGCGAGCTCGCCTTCCAGGGCGCTCCCACGCAGGACATCCGCCGCGCGGCCGTCGCGCAGGGCATGCGGGTGATGTTCGAGGACGGCGTGCAGAAGGCCCTCAAGGGACTCACGACGCTCGACGAGGTGTTCCGCGTCTCCAAGCGGGCGGAGGAGTGACGGCGTCGGCCGAGGGCGATGCTCACTTCGACCGGTAGAAGTGGTCGAACATGCGGTCGCACCAGTGGTGGTACCAGGCGAACGCGCCGTGGTGCCGCCTGCAGCTTCGGGGCTCGCACGGACCCCGGTAGATCGGGCCGCATGTCGGCCTGCCGGGCACTCCTACCAGATCGAACGGGTTCGGGGGCTGCGACGGGTCGCACGGCGGCGGGGGCACGCACGGCGACAAAGCCCGCGGTTCACCGGGGGCGTGCAGGCACTCCGACGACGCATGCCAGTCGGCGGGCGAGTCGGACCGCGGAGGGAGGAGTTTTCGGAGAATCTCGTCGGCATTACGGCCGGTCTTCGCGGCGTCGGTGCGGGGAGCGTCGACCCGCGCGGTGTCGGCCGACGCCGCCCCGTGGATCGCCGCGGCGAGCGCGAGGGACAGGCAGACGACCGCGGTCCGCGGCCCGCGGAGACGGATCGTCCTGCCCGCGATCGCGGGCGGCCCGGCGGGCGGTCGAATGGACGTGGTCGGGACGGCTACACTCATTTGCTTCCCTTCATCGAGACGTTCGTTGCATCGGCAATGGCTGCCCGCCGCCTCAAGCCGGGTGCCCGTGTGATGCGGCAGCCGGCACCGGGAAGGGTCGGTCTCGGGAAGCGGGGAAAGATCTGAGGAGAAAGAAGGCGTGAAGGGCCCGAACGATCCATCCGGAATCCTCGCCGCGATGGCGGGTGCGGGGCGGCGGCTCGTGCTCGTCGCCACCGGCGGCGGGAGCCGTGCGATCTCGGACCTGTGTGCTGTTCCCGGGGCGAGCCGGGTCGTGCTCGAGGGGCTCGTTCCCTACGCGAGGGAGGCGGTCGACCGGCTTCTCGGCGGACCTCAGGAGCACTACTGCGACGGGCGGATCGCCCGCCGCCTCGCCGTCGCCGCCTGGCAGCGGGCGGCCGCGGCCGCGACGCCCGAGTCAGTGATCGGCGCGGCGGTGACCGCGAGCCTCGTCACGCTCGAGCCGAAGCGGGGAGCCCATCGGGTGCACGTGGCCGTTCAGACCGCCTCCGCCACGCACGCCGCCACGGTCGAACTGATCAAGGGTGCCCGGAGCCGCGCGGAGGAGGAGGCCGTCGCCGCCGAACTCGTGCTCGCCCTCCTCGTGGTCGCGTGCGGTCCCGGGCTGGCCGCAGGTCTCGCGGGGCCGGAATGCATCGAAGGGCTCGGACTGCGGGAGGAGGAGCGGGTCGTGCTGGAGTCGTTCGAGCCGCCGGTGGCGTGGCAGCGGCTTTTCAAGGGTGCCGAGACGGTCGTGCCGGCCGTGCTCGGGCCCGGCGATGAAACCGCGCAGCCGGGGGCAGGCTGCGTGGTCTTTCCCGGATCGTTCGACCCGCTGCACGAAGGGCACCGCCGCATGGCCCGCATCGCCGGGGAGATCGCCGAAAAGCCGACGGCATTCGAACTCTCGATCACGAACGTCGACAAGCCGACGCTCGATTTTCAGGAGATCCGCGATCGTCTGGCACGGTTCGACTCGTCCGCCACCGTCTGGCTCACCCGCGCCGCGACGTTCGTCGAGAAGACCGGGCTCTTTCCGCGGGCGGTGTTCGTGATGGGTGCCGATACCTACCGGCGGCTGGGCGATCCCCGCTACTATGGAGGCTCGAAGGAATCCGCGGCCGCCGCCGTCGAGCGGATCGCCTCGGCGATCGAAGGACTGATCGTGTTCGGGCGGGTGGACGGGGGACGCTTCGAAGATGCGTCGCGGATCGACGCCCCGGAGGCGATCCGCAGGAAGGCCTACTTCGTGTCCGAGCGGGAGTTTCGCATGGACGTGTCGAGCACGGAGATCCGAAGGAAGGCGACGGGATGCGACACACCGTGATGCGGTTCCGTCGGAAGCGGCTGGGCGAAACGGCTTCCCGCCTTTTCTTCACCTGGCTCGTCGCGTCGCTGCTCACCCCGGCCGCCGCCCGCGAGTCCGCGGCGCCGCCCGATGCCGACGCGATCAGGGAGCACGTCGGGGCGGTCGTCGACCTCGTCGAGCTTTCGACTGGAAAGCGGTTCGTTCGGCCGACCCTCGTGGGCGTGGTCGAGAGGAACGGCCGCGTCGGCGGGCTCAAGCTTCAGCCGGAGGGGGAGTCGAAGCCGGTGGTCGTCTCGCTTGCGGGCGTGGTGAAGGTGATCGCCGATCGCGAGACCGTCTACGAGGCCGTCTCCCGGAACACCTCGGCGATGGGGCTGAAGGCACGCAAGCTCCGCGAGGCGTACGACCGCGCCGAGCGTGAGTCGGCCGAGCGGATGGCGGCGCGGGGCATCGCACCGTGGCCCGCGCTCTCGAGCGAGGAGCACGACGCGGCGGTGGGCGAGCTCGAGGACTTCGTCGCGCGGATCCGCCAGGCCTTCCCCAGACTACAGGCCACCGCCACACACGAGTTTCTCGTGGCGACGGACATCCCGCCCGAACAGATGGCCCCGTTCGCCGCGAACCTCGACCGCATGCACGACTTTCTCTGCGACCTTTACGGCATCCCGAAGGGGGAGCCGGTGTGGCGTGGAAAGTGCCTCGTCGTGGCGTTCGTCGACGAGGCCGACTTCCACGCCTTCGAGGCCAGGTTCATGGGGGGCGACGTTCCCGACGGCGTCCACGGCGTCTGCCACCAGCGGGACGACGGGCGGGTCGTCATGGCCTGCCACCGGGGTCGCGACGAGCTCGCCTTCGCCCACATGCTCGTCCACGAGACGAGCCACGGATTCAACCACCGCTGGATCTCGCCGTCCCGCATGCCCTCCTGGCTCAACGAGGGGATCGCCGAGTGGGTCGGCACGCAGGTCGTGCCCGCCTGCACGCAGGTCGCGATCAAGGAGGCGCAGGCCGCCGAATTCATCCGCAGGAACGGCACGCTCGGTCCCGACTTCTTCTCCGACGCCCCCGACGCAAGGATCGAGCCCGTACAGTACGGCATGGCATCGGCGCTCGTGAAGTTCATGGTGTCCCGCGACCGGAAGCAGTTCGCCGCGTTCGTCCGCGGGGTAAAGGAGGGGGCCACGGTCGAGGAAAGCCTCGGCCGCACGTTCCGCTCGTCGCTCGCCGATCTCGCGAAGGCCTACGGCACGTCGCTCGGTGTGCCGGAGCTCGCGCCCTGACGCCGGGTTCGGGCTGGCTGTCCCTTTACGCGGTTTTTGGCGTAGGTCAAACCTGCTGGGTTCGGGACTGCCCGTATGCCCTCGTCGGACGCTCGCTGCGCCCATCCTGTGCTTCGCTCGCTCGGATGCAGACTTCGCTCCGCAATCCTTGCTTCGC
>JBBAVU010000027.1:0-9589 GCA_040397565.1 Pirellulales bacterium
TGAAGGTGGAGACCCACAACCATCCCTCCGCGATCGAGCCCTACGGCGGCGCGGCGACCGGGCTCGGCGGCGTGATCCGCGACGTGCTCGGCACGGGCTTGGCCGCGAAGCCGGTCGCGAACCTCGACGTCTTCTGTGTCGGCGAGGTCGACGCCACGGCCGACGATCTTCCGCCCGGCGTCATCCACCCGCGTCGCTTGCTCGACGGCGTCGTCGCCGGCGTCCGCGACTACGGCAACCGGATGGGCATCCCGACGATCGCCGGCGCCGTCGCCTTCGATCCGGGCTACGTCGGGAACCCGCTCGTCTTCTGCGGCTGCGTCGGCATCATGCCCCGTGGCTCGCAGACGGCGAAGATCTCGGCCGGCGACCTCGTCGTCGTGGCGGGGGGACGCACCGGCCGCGACGGCATCCACGGCGCCACCTTCTCCAGCATCGAGCTCTCGAGCGAGAGCGAAAGCGAAAGCGGGGGCGCCGTCCAGATCGGCCATGCGATCCACGAGAAGGTGCTCCTCGAGTTCGTCCTCGCGGCGGCCCGCGAGGGGCTCTTCTCCGCGATCACCGACTGCGGCGCCGGAGGGCTTTCGAGCGCCGTCGGCGAGATGGCCTCGGAACTCGGCGCCGAGGTCGACCTGGCGACGGTGCCACTGAAGTACGACGGCCTCTCCGCGACGGAGGTCTGGATCTCGGAGGCGCAGGAACGGATGGTGCTCGCCGTCCCCCCTGCCGCCTGGGAACGCCTCCGCGCGATCGCCGGTGACGAAGGTGTCGAGGCCACGGCGATCGGCCGGTTCACCGGTGACGGCCGCCTGCAACTGAAGTGGGGGGGCGAGACGGCGGGCGAACTCGATTGCCACTTCCTCCACGACGGCCGCCCGAAGCTCTCGCGATCGTCGCGTTGGCGGCCGGCCGCAGCGACAACCGCATCGTCACCGGCGACTCGACGTGCGATCGACCTCGCGACGACGCTACCCGCCCTGATGGCGCTGCCCGACATCGCGAGCAAGGAGTGGATCATCCGCCAGTACGACCACGAGGTGCAGGGAGCGAGCGCGGTGAAGCCGATCCTCGGCCCGGGCGAGGGGCCGGCCGACGGCTCGATCGTTCGCGGCGTGCTCGGCCGTCCCCGCGGCATCGTGCTCGGCGTCGGGCTGCGGCACCGGCTCGGCCGTGTCGATCCCTACCAGATGGCCGCCGGAGGCATCGTCGAGGCGATGGCCAACGTGATCGCCGCGGGTGCCGATCCCGACCGGATCGCGCTGCTCGACAACTTCTGCTGGGGAGAGTGCAGGAGCGACGAAGGCATGGGGGGGCTCGTCGAGGCCTGCCTCGCCTGCCGCGACATGGCCCTCGCCTTCGACGCGCCGTTCGTGAGCGGCAAGGACAGCCTCAACAACGTCTTCACCTGGACCGACGCCGCCGGCCGCCAGCGGGAGCTCTCGATCCCGCCCACGCTCCTGGCGACGGCGATGGGACAGATCGACGACGTTCGGCGGAGCGTGACGAGCGACTTCAAGCGGGCGGGGAACGGCCTCTACCTCGTGGGGCTCTCCCGCGACGCCCTCGCCGGCAGCCAGATCGAGCGGCTCCTCGTGGGCGGGCGGGGCTTCGACGGCGGGCGGGTGCCCGAAGTCGATGCCGCCGCCTGCCGCGGCGTGTTCCGGGCGGTTGCGAGGGCGCAGGCCGAGGGCCTCGTCGCCGCCTGTCACGATCTCTCCGACGGCGGGCTCCTCGCGGCGGTGGCCGAGATGGCGATCGGCGGAATGCTCGGCGGCGCCATTGATCTCGCGCGGGTGCCGCTCGAGATGACCGGCGATGCGGCCGGCGTACTCGATCGCGACGCGATCGCCGCCTTCACCGAGACGTCCGGCAGGTTCCTCTGCGAGGTGCCGCAGGCGTCGTGGAACGCGTTCGAGCGGATCATGGCGGGCGTGCCGCATGCCCGCATCGGCGGCGTCGAGGCGGGCGACGCGGTTTCCATCACGACGTCGGCCGGCGACACGGCGAGGATTCCGATCGCGACGCTCGCCGATGCCTGGCGTTCGCTCTCCCGGAGCTTTTCCATATGACGAAGCCCCGCGCCCTCATCCTCCGCGCCCCCGGCACCAACTGCGATCGCGAGACGGCCCACGCCTTCGAGCGGGCCGGCGCCGAGAGCGTCCGCGTGACGCTCCGCCGGCTCGCCGCGGAGCCCGGGCTGCTCGACGACTGCAGGATCGTCTGCATCCCGGGTGGCTTCTCCTATGGCGACGACATCGCCAGCGGCCGGATCTTCGCGGTGGAACTGCGGGTGCGGCTCGGCGACATGCTCGAACGGTTCCGCGACCGCAGCGGCCTCATCCTCGGCATCTGCAACGGCTTCCAGGTGCTCATGCAAACGGGGCTGCTCCTGCCGCCGGGTCCCGACGGCCGGCCGCAGGCAACGCTCGCCGCCAACACGAGCGGCCGCTTCGTCGACCGGTGGGTCCAGTTGCGGGTGGCCGATGGACGATGCGCGTTCCTCCAGGGAATCTCGCGGCTCGAACTGCCCGTCGCCCACGGCGAGGGCCGGTTCGCGACCGACTCCCCCGAGACCTGCCGCCGGCTCGAGTCGGCCGGCCACCTCGTGCTGCGATACGCCGCCGACGCGACGGGCACGAGCACCAACCCCAACGGCGCCGAGGCCGACGTGGCGGGCGCGTGCGACGCGACCGGCCGTGTCTTCGGGCTCATGCCCCATCCCGAGCGGTTCGTCGACGCGACGCAGCATCCCTCGTGGGCGAGGAGACGCTGGAGCGAAGGCCTCGATCCTGCCGCCGACGGCGCCGGGCTCGCCATCTTCGCAAGCGCCGTCGCGGCCGCCCGCTGACCCGCGAAAACCGGGCCTGACGACGGCGTTGCCCCCCCAGCCCGCGGCTCCTATGCTCCCCTTCCCTTTCGCCCTCGCGAGCCGCCCGATGGCAGTTCCAGACATGCTTTCTTCGCGGTCTCGCACGGCCGCACTCCGGCTCGGCGCGGTCGTGGTCCTCGTGACGACGGCCATCGGCTGCGCGCTCGTCGCCGATCCCGCTTCGCCGACGGCGGCCACCGGCTCCGCGAAGCCGATGCCGCGAACGATCGCGATCGAGACGCTCTTCGTCCGCTTCGCGGCCGACGAGACCGAAACGGAGGAGGCGCTCTGGAGTGAAGTCGATGAGCAGGCGATCGACGCCGGACTTCGCCACCGGCTCGCGGCGCACGGGCTGCGGGCCGGGATCGTCTCGTCGCTGCTTCCCGCGGACGTCCGAACGAAGCTTGCGGCCGCGTCGTCCGCCGAGCACCACGGCCCGGAGCCGGCCTCGGAACAGATCGTCGCGCGGAGGGTGCTCAGGCTCCTGCCGGGCAAGGAGGGGAGGCTCGTCGCGCGGGCGGCGGTCCCGGAGCTCGTGGTGTTCGAATCCGCGGGCGGCACCGCCGGTGGAAGCGGCGTGCTCGGCCGCACGTTCCGCGACGCGACAAGCGAGCTTGTGCTCTGCGGCTGGCCCTCGGCCGATGGCCATAGCCGCATCACCGTCCTTCCGGCGATCGAGCACGGACCGCAGCGGCGGAGCTGGACCGGCGAGGACGGCGTCTTCCAGCTCGAGGCGGGGCAGGAGCGGCACCCCTACGAATCGCTCCAGATCGACGTCGAGCTCACGCCCGACCGCATGCTCGTCGTCGGAAGCTACGGCGAAGCCGGGTCGTCGGTCGCCTCGGCGCTCTTCCGCGGTCCGTCGACCGAGGATCGCCGGGTCGTGATCCTTCGGCCGCTCGGCCGCGGCCCCGACCCGATGTTCGACGAGCGGGGCCCCGAAGGCCCGGTCGCGGAGCGGGCAGGGCAGTCTGCGCAGGCTTTGCCGAAGGGGTCTTCCGCAATGCCCCGCTGAGGGGGGCGAACGGCTGCGAAGCTGCGGAGTCTGGCGACTCGGCGACGTGGGTCGCGGCGTGCATGGCCGCTGCCTCGCAGGCATGCCGATGAACCCGTCATGAGCCAGGCGGCCCCAAACAAGTCGCTCCGTCCGAGGATGGTCACCGTCTTCGTCGCCGCGTTTCTCGCGGGCGGCACCGCCGCCGTCGCGGTGAACCGCTTCATCGACGTCACCCGCACGAGGGCGAAGGCGACGGTGGAATGCGAGCCGATCTTCGTGGCGATTCGCGACCTGCCCGCCGGCAACCCCGTTACCGTCTGGGACGTGAAGCTTCGCGACTGGCCGAAGGCGATGGTGCCGCAGGCGGCGCTTCGTCCCGACTCGTTCGAAGGCATCGCGTGGCCGGAGGGACACGTGGCCAGGCTCTCGCTCCGCGAAGGGCAGCCCGTGCTCCGCAGCCACCTGCAGGCGACGGTCGCCGAGCTGCCTCCCGCCGTCCAGCAGCCCGTCGTGGTCGCCGCGCAGCCCGCCGTGGATGAGGAGCCCGTCGCGATCTCAGAGCCGGAGCCCGTCATGGAACCGGCCGCCGATGTGATCGCAAGGGCGGCCGCCATCCCGGAACCGGCCGTCACGGAAGAGGCGGAGCCCGTCACCGAATCGCCCACCGTTTCGCCTCCTGTGGCGGACGCTGCGCCGATCGCCGACGCCACCACGGTCGCCGAAGTCTCGGAAGATGTCGAAACGTCCGTCGCCGCCGACCCGACGCCGTCCGAGTCCGTTACGGGCGAAGGGTGGCCGAGCACCGCCGAAACCGTCGCCGGCAGCGAGGCCGCGATGCGGTTCTTAGTCGTGCCGGAACGGATCGCGATCATGGCGGATGAACTGACGTCCCCGAGGAAGCCACAGCCGCCGTCGACGCCCGTCGCATCGGTCGCCACGCAGCCGAAGCAGCCGGCCACTTCGACCAAGCCGGCCCCCGCGACCAAGCCGGCCCCCCCGGCGAAGCCGGTCACGAAACAGACGGTCACCAAGCAGCCGCTGCCGAGGGCCAAGTATCCCGACCAGGCTCCCTCGACGAAGCCGCGGCCGAAGGCGGCCACGACTTCCCCCACGCCGCGGGTGACGGTCGAGCCGGATGCGGAGAGCCAACTGGCGGACGATGCCGCACGCACGCCGATGCTGAAGTCAGTGTTCCCCAACATGGCCGCCGGCCTGGAGAAGATCGAGTCGGAGATGACTCGCTTCCGCCGCGATCGACTCGGCAGCCTCTTCCGGCCCGCCGGCGAGCCCGAAGGCGAACCCGTCGAAAGCGAAGACACCGAGCCGTTCGGGCAGTGGCTGCCGAGCCTCCGCTATCGCTAGGGCGCGGTCGCCGGGTCGAGCGATTTCGACGAGCCTCCGCTGCGGCGGGCGAGCTCCGCGAGCCGCGGCGAACAGCCCTGCCCATCCGAGAACTGGATCACGACGAGCTTCGTCCCGCCGAGGAGCCGCTCGAGACGGTCGACATCGTCGACGGGCAGGTCGTCGTGAGCGTCGCCATCGGTCACCATGAAGACGAGGTCGGGTCCGAGTCTCATCGCCGCCCGGATCGCCTCGGCGTGGTCCGTTCCGCCGTCGGAACGGATCGATTCCACGAACGACTCGGCCTCCCGACGGTTCTCGTCGGTCGCGAAGACGAGCCGGCCCGAGCCTCCCGTCGGCGAGAAGAGCCTGGGGCGGTGGTTGTAGAAGACGAGGTGGAACTGCTGCACCTCGGAGAGCCCGGCGATGCTCCGAAGGAGCTCGCGCTTCGAGGCCGCCAGCGGCGATGCGTCGCCGTCCCCCATGCTCGCCGATCGGTCGAGCACGTAGACGATTCGTCGCCCTTCGGCTTCAAGTCCGAAGAGGCCCACGGGCGGCAGGCCGGGCGACCGGATCTGCTGCGCCGTGGCCTGCCCGAGTTCCGGGCCTGTGGTCGTCAGCATGGCGGTGAACGCAACGCCGGCGGCACAGTATCGAACGAATCCCGATCGAGCGGGGCGGCGGCGGCCGGAGGATGGCGTCACGGCTCGAGCACGATCTTTCCGCAGGAGCCACCGGCCCGGGCGATCGTGCCGCGCTCCTGCAGGGCATGGGCCTCGGCAGCCGCGGCGAGCGGCATCACCGCCGCGATCGGCGCGGCCAGGTCCGCTGCCATCCAGCGGCCGAGGTCGGCCGCGGCCGCGGCCTGCTCCTGCCACGACGCCTTGAACATCACGAACCCCACGAGCCGGCACCCCTTCACGTAGAAGGGTCCGACCGGGAACGGCGGCCGCGCGTCCCTGCCCGCCATGAGCACCATCCGGCCGCCTTCGGCCATCACTCTTACGGCCGTGTCGAAATCCGGCTCCCGCAGCGATTCCCAGTAGACGTCGACCCCCGCGGCCGACGCCTCGAGCACCCTCGCCCCGAGATCTCCGACGCCGGCCCGATCGATCACGGTCTCGGCTCCGTAGCCGAGCACGCGTTCGCGCCGGTCGGGACTTCCGGCCGTCGCAATCACGCGGGCCCCGAGTCGCTTCGCGATCTGCACCACCATCGAGCCCACGCCGCCGGAGCCGCCGTCTACGAAGAGCGTTTCGCCGGCCCGCAGGCCCGCATGTCGCACGAGGCCCAGGTGTGCCGTGATGCCGACGAGCGCGGAGGCTGCCGCCACCCGGTCGCTCACACCCGCGGGCGTTGGGTAGAGCCATCGGTCCTCGACGGTCGCGAGCTCGGCGAACGTCCCCTGCCGACCCAGGATCCCCTGGTTCGATCCCCAGACGCGGTCGCCAGGACGAAAGCGGTCGACCGCTCCGCCCACCGCCACGACCTCCCCGGCCAGATCACAGCCGACGATCTGCGGAAAGCGAAGTGGCATCGCCACGGTGCCGGCACGCACGTACGTGTCGATCGGGTTGACCGCGCAGGCCCGAACCCGGACGAGCACCTCCGATGGGCCCGGCGTCGGGTCGGGAAGGTCGCCGAATTGGATGACATCGGGCCCGCCCGTGCGTTCGATGAACGCGGCTTTCATGATCCACTCCTCGCCTGGAATTCACGACCGGCCGGACCTCCCAGCTGCCCGCGAGCGACGATCACCGCGGCCGCCCCGACCGCCGTCAGGCCGCCGATGCCCCCGAGCAGCCCGACGGCGACGGCGAGGATCGCGCGGCTCCGCGTGATTCGCCTCACCCGCTCCTCGTCGGGCGTCGCAGCGCGGGCCACGCCGGAATCCCCGAGGCTTCGCCACGCCCTGTACACGTCGATCATGGCCGCTCGATCGACGGCAGTGCGGATGACGGCCGCGTCGGTGCCGCCGGTCACCGGACGCATGAGCCAGGCGGCCACGAGGAGGCTCGCCATCGCGACAATCGCCCCGGCGGCGAGGACCGCCTCCGCCCGGCCCCAGCGGCCGCGTGCGGCGGTGGCTCCGCCTGCATGCTCCCGTCGACTCCCATCGTGAAGGGCGGTCGGCCCTCCTCCGGCGGCTTCGGCTTTGAAATTGTCCCAGGGGGGAAATTCCCGCAGATGCCGCAGTTTTGGAATCGCGAGCCGCCGGCCGCACTGGGGGCAGCCGATTTCCCCGCCGGCCCGCCCCTCGGCGACCGGAATCGCTTCTCCGCACGCACACGAGAGCCGAAACGCCGCCACGAGAAGCACAGCCCCGCAGGTCCGCACAGGTTCACTGGTCGAATTCTTTTACCATGAACCGGCAAAATATCCCGTGAATCGCCGATTTTCTCAAGAAAAAAAATTGGCTTTCCGACGGGCACGGCCCCATAATGGTTCGCCCTGATTTTCGGCCGCGTGCCCGCCGACGGCCCGTGCAACTCGAAACGAGCTTGAATCAGAACGGGCTTGAATCAGACTGTGGACACGCCGAAGCATGGATCGACGCCCCACGAATCGTCGGCATCGATGAATCGGCGTTGAAGATACGAAGGAGGACTGCCTTGTACGACTCTCTCTTGGACGAACTCGAGGACGATGTTGTCGCCAACCCGCAGGAGGTCGAGGAGCTCACCGAGAAGGTGGTCGACGCCGAGGAGGCCGACGCGGAACTGCTCGGGGACGACGCGACCGTCATCCCCGACGCCGAACTCGAGGCAGAGGCCGAGACGGAGACCGAGATCGAGTCGTCCTCGGGCGACGGCGAGGAGGTGCTCGTCGATCAGGCGGAGAACTGGTCCGACGACCCGGTTCGCATGTACCTGACGCAGATGGGAGAGATCCCGCTGCTCACCCGGGCCCAGGAGATCCACCTCGCGAGGCAGATCGAGACGACCCGCGCATCGTTCCGCTCGAAGCTCCTCGAATGCGAGTACGTCTGCCAGCAGGCGTTCAAGGTTCTCTCGCGGGTCCACAAGGGAGAGTTGCCCTTCGACCGCACCGTCCAGGTGTCCGTGACCGACAAGCTGGAGAAGGACCAGATCCTCGGTCGGCTTCCGCACAACCTGCGGACGCTCGAGGTGCTCCTCAAGCAGAACCGGGCCGATTACCGGATCGCGCTTTCCAAGAAGCGGAAGATGGCAGAGCGGCGGGAGGCATGGTCGAGACTCGGCCGACGTCGCCGCCGCTGCGTGAGGCTCATCGAGGAACTGGGGCTGCGCACCCAGCGGATCGAGGCCGCGATCCCGACGCTCGAGGAGTTCGTCCGCCGCCTCGACGAACTGAAGGCGAAGATCGACGCCCACAAGCGGACGAAGCAGCCGCCGAGCGCCCGCCAGGGAATGGTGAATGAATACCGTGCGATCCTGAAGGCATGCCAAGAAACGCCCCGAAGCCTCAAGCGGCGAGTCTCCGAGATCAAGCAGGTCTACGCGAAGTACCAGAAGGCGAAGCGGGGCCTGTCGGAGGGCAACCTCCGCCTCGTGGTGTCGATCGCGAAGAAGTACCGCAATCGCGGCCTGTCCTTCCTGGACCTCATCCAGGAGGGCAACGCGGGCCTGATGCGTGCCGTGGACAAGTTCGAATACCGCCGGGGCTTCAAGTTCTGCACCTACGCGACCTGGTGGATCCGGCAGGCGATCACGCGAGCCGTGGCCGACCAGAGCCGCACGATCCGCATCCCGGTCCACATGGTGGAGACGATGAGCCGCGTGCGGAACGTCGCCCGGCAGCTGCTCCAGGAATACGGCCGTGAGCCGACGATCGAGGAGATCGCCGCCCGCGCCGGCACTCCCATCGACGAGACCCGTCGGGTTTCCGCGATGAGCCGCTACCCGATCAGCCTCGATCGCCCCGTCGGCAACAGCGAGGACAGCCACTTCGGCGACCTCCTGCCCGACAGCGGCGCGGAGAACCCGGCCGTCGGCGCCGCGCAGGAGATGCTTCGCAACCGGATCGCCAAGGTCTTGAAGAGCCTCTCCTATCGCGAGCGGGAGATCATCAAGCTGCGGTACGGCCTCGGCGACGGCTACAGCTACACGCTCGAGGAGGTCGGCCACATCTTCAAGGTCACCCGCGAGCGAATCCGCCAGATCGAGGCGAAGGCCGTCCGGAAGTTGCAGGCCCCCGCCCGCAGCGAGGAGCTTTCCGGATTCCTGGATTGAGTTGCTTGATTCAGTTCCGGCCATCCATGGCCGGAACTTCATTGCAGCCTCCGGCTGCGTATGCTCGCCTTCCGGGCGATCAGTTGCTTGATTCAGTTCGGGCTGTGTTGCTTGACTCAGTTCCGGCCATCCATGGCCGGAACTTCATTGCAGCCTCCGGCTGCGTATGCT
>JBBAVU010000027.1:9689-21115 GCA_040397565.1 Pirellulales bacterium
CGCCTTCCGGGCGATCAGGTTCGACTCAGGTCTCTTTGCTCGGCGAGGCCACGGGGTGGCGAATGGCGAGCGGCCTCAGGGCGGCCCGGGGCCCGTAGCCGCGAGGCGTTTGCCGCCCCGCGGCCGGACCATGCGTGTAGACGCTCGTTTCGGCTATCCTTCTATCACCCACGAGGAGACACATTCATGCGATCGTTGTTCGCCGCCATCGCCGCCGTCGTAATTGTCGCCACCGCCTTCGCACCGGCCCATGCGGCCGAACCGGGGAAATTCACCCGCACCACGATCGACATCGGCACGGTCGTGAGCGATCTCGAGGCGAGCGTGCGGTTCTACACCGAGGGGGTCGGCTTCCGCGAAGAGAAGGGCTTCGACGTGCCGGCGATGGTCGCCTCCGACGCCGGCCTCACCGATGGAAAGCCGCTGTCGATCCGCGTGCTCGTGCTCGGCGAGGGCGACACGGCGACAAAGCTGAAGCTCATGGAGGTGCGCAATACATCGCCGCGAAGTGGCGACACCGAGTTCATCCACTCGCACACAGGCTTCCGCTACCTCACGATCTTCGTGGCCGATACAGACGCCGCCCTCGCGCGGCTCGCGAAGCTCGGCGTGCAGCCGATCGCCAAGGGTCCCGTCGATCTTCCGACCTCGCTCGCCCCTGCTGGCATGCACCTGACGTGCGTCCGCGATCCCGACGGCAACATCGTGGAACTCATCGGCCCGCGGAAGTGAGCCTGCCCGTGACATCGCCCGCCGTGAGCTTTCCGGCCCGCTCCAGCCAGGCGATCACTTCCCGCGCGAGGGCGTCGGCCGGCTTCGCGGCCGAATCGACGACGATTTCGGGGGCGAGCGGCTCCTCGTAGGGGGCGTCGATGCCGGTGAAGCCGGTGAGTTCCCCGGCCCGGGCCTTGCGGTAGAGGCCTTTCGGGTCACGGCCTTCGCAGACGGAGAGGGGGGCGTTCACGTGGACCTCGACGAAGTCCCCTTCGCGGAGCTGCCGACGAACGAGTTCCCGGTCGCGGCGGTAGGGGCTCACGAAGGCGGCGAGGGTCACGATCCCGGCATCGGCGAACAGGGCGGCCACGGCCCCGATCCGGCGGATGTTCTCCTCGCGATCCTGCGGGGCGAACGTGAGACCGAACCGCCTGGCGAATTCGCCGCCGTGCCGCTCCTCGAGGATCGCCGGAGCCGCGTTGAGCCCCATCCGCACGTTGTCGCCGTCGAGCACGTAGCTTCGCACGCCCCGCTCGTGGAGCAGCCGATCGACGATGTTGGCGATCGTGCTCTTGCCGCATCCGGAAAGACCGGTGAACCAGACCACGCAGCCAGAGTGGCCCGCGGCCCGCTCCCGCTCTTCGCGGGTGATCGACGGGGCATGCCAGTGGACGTCGACTTTCTCACCCATGCGTCACCGCCAGCCTCCGAGCTTCACTTTCCGGACCATCTGCGTGTTGCCTCTCTGGATTTTCAGGTCGATCGTGTCGCCGGCCCCGTGCTGTCCGACGCGGGCCGTCAGCTCGTCGAAGCTGGCGACCGCCTCGCCGTTGATCTCGAGCACGACGTCGCCCACGGCGAGACCGGCCTCGGCCGCCGCAGAGCCGTCCTCGACATGGTTGATCAGGCAGGGGCCCACCATCGGCTGCCCGCCCACGCCGAGCTTTCCGCCCCGGCGAACGTCCACCCTCGCCTCCGGAAAGGATCGCTGCAGCGCGGCGATCGCGTCGTCCGGCAGTCCGGTCCCGTAGAGTTCGAGTCGCTGCACACCGCGAATCCTGGCGAGAAATCGGGCCGCCGCCGCGTCGACTTTCACCCCGTGGATGCCGACGTGAACGGCTCCCCTGAGCCTCGAGAGATATCGGAAATCGTCGGCGGTGCCCCGCCATGAGGAGTTGATGAACACCTGCAAGCCCCCCTGCCCCATCGGCAGGATCCGGCCGCCAAGCGACTCGATCCGCTCCATGGCCTCCTTCGCGAGGCCGACGTTGTGGAAGTCGAGCGCGGCCCTCGACATCTGCTGGGCCGGACCGTCGGGGCCGTCCACGAGCGACTCGACCGCCTTCTCCGCCGCGGCAGCGAGCTCGGGATTCTCCGACGCCAGGAGCCCGCCCAGGATCTCGATCGCCCGGCTGCTCGCCTCGAGGTCGGATCCGACCGCGGCGGCGGCGAGGGGGGCCACGGCATCCGCTCCGGCGGCGGCCAATCCCCGGCTCGCCTCCTCCCGCAGCGAGAACTGCGGCGAAGCGAGCTGCTCGATCCAAGCCCGGATCTTCTCGGCCGCCCGGGTCTTCTCGGCCGATGGCGGTGCGGCCTCCGGCTGCCCGAGTGCGGGCGAGCCCGAGCCGACGATGACGGCGATGATGACGATCAACGAGGAAAGCCACCGCATGGGCGAAGTATAAGGCAATCGATCGTTTGCGAGGACGTCCGACCCGGTGACACAGCCGGGGATACACTTGTCGGTGGCCGCATTCGGCGGCCCTCCGGTCGATTCCCCGCCATCCCGCCATGCCACGCAGCGAACTTCCGATCCTCGAGATGCCCCCGCCGCGGGCCATCGGCGAGCCGCCGCTGGGCCTCGACGCCCGCCGGTGCGGCCGGGGGCCGCTTCCGATGTCCCGGGAGGAGATCGTGGCCCGGGGCTGGGACGAGGTCGACGTCGTGCTCGTCAGCGGCGATGCCCACGTCGACCATCCGAGTTTCGCCAACGGCCTGATCGCGAGGCTTTTGGAGGCGGCGGGCTTTCGCGTGGCCGTGCTCTCCCAGCCCGACTGGCACTCCTGCGAGGCCTGGCGGGCTCTCGGCCGCCCCCGGCTCTTCTACGGCATCTCCGCCGGCAACATGGACTCGATGATCAACCACTACACCGCCAACCGAAAGGTGCGGAACGACGACGCCTACTCCCCGAACGGCGAGATCGGCCGGCGGCCCGACCGGGCGACGCTCGCCTACTGCCAGCGATCTCGCGAGGCCTTTCCCGGGGTGCCGGTCGTGGCCGGAGGCGTCGAGGCGAGCCTGCGGCGGCTGGCCCACTACGACTACTGGAGCGACTCCGTCCGCCGATCGATCCTCATGGATTCGAAGGCCGACCTCGTCGTCTTCGGCATGGGGGAGCGGACGGTGCTCGAGATCGCCCGCGGCCTCGCGGCTGGCAGGACGGTGCGGGACCTCCGCGACCTGCGGGGCGTCGCCTACCGGCTCGGCGCGAGCGAGGAGCCACCGACCGGCCCGGGCCCCTGCGGCACCGGCACGATCGAGCTGCCCGCTCACGACTCCGTCGCGAAGGACAAGCTCGCCTTCTGCGAGATGACCAGGATCGCGCACCTCGAGACGAATCCCCACAACGCGAAGCGGCTCGTGCAGCGGCACGGACGCGAGGCGGTGGTGGTGAACCCGCCGGCCCTGCCGCTCGTGGAAGCGGAGATGGACGCGGTCTACGCGATCCCGTTCACCCGCCGGCCGCATCCCGCTTACGGCAACGCGAGAATACCTGCCTTCGAGGTGGTGGAGACGAGCGTGCAGATCATGCGGGGCTGCTTCGGAGGCTGCACTTTCTGCTCGATCACGGCCCACGAGGGGCGGATCATCCAGAGCCGCTCGAAGGAGTCGATCCTCACCGAGATCCGCCGGATGGCATCGAGTCCGGGATTCAAGGGGACGGTCTCCGACATCGGCGGCCCGACGGCCAACATGTACCAGATGCGGTGCACGCGGCCCGAGGTCGAGGCGAAGTGCCGCAGGCTTTCCTGCGTGCACCCGACGGTCTGCAAACTGCTCGGCACCGACCACGGCCCGCTGCGGCAGGTGATGAAGGAGGCCCGGAGCGTCGAAGGGGTGAAGCGGGTGCTCGTCGCCAGCGGCGTGCGGATGGACCTCGCCCGCCGCGACCCCGCGTATCTCCAGGAACTCGCCGCCCATCACGTGGGCGGCCATCTCAAGGTGGCCCCCGAGCACGTCGATCCAGAAGTGCTCGACCTCATGAAGAAGCCCTCTGCCGACGACTACGTCGAGTTCGACCGGGCCTTCAAGGCGGCCAGCCGCCGCGTCGGCAAAAAGCAGTACACCGTCCCCTACTTCATCGCGAGCCATCCGGGCAGCGGCGTCGAGGAGATGATCGATGTGGCGGTGTTTCTCAAGCGCAACAGTTACAAGCCCGATCAGGTCCAGGACTTCATCCCGAGCCCCTTCGACATCGCAGCCTGCATGTACCACACCGGCCTCGACCCGATGACTCGCAAGCCCGTGAAGGTCGTCAAGGGTCTCAAGGACCGGCGGATGCAGCGGGCGCTCCTGCAGTTCTTCAAGCCGGAGAACTACTTCGAGGTGCGGCGGGCGCTGGAGCAGGCGGGGAGGCACGACCTCATCGGCTCGGGCTGCGACTGCCTGATCCCGGAGCGGCCGCCGAAGGAGGCGATCGACAGGAAACGCCGGGAGGCGACGCAGGCCTTCACGGAGTCCACTTCGGGAGACCACATCCGCGGCGGCCCGCGTGCCCGCAAAGAGCCGCGCGGCCGCAAGTCGGTCGGCTATCGTCCCAAGCGACGAGGAACGTGATCCGGACCCGACCGGCTCGAGTGCCGGCTCGCCGCGGCCTGTTCCTGCAAATCACTCGCCTCCGGATATCATCTTCCTCGAGGAATCTATCATGAGTGATTTCGCCACGGTCGGTCGCAAGGGTGGCCGGCAGATCACCGTCGAGTTCACCGCCCCCGACGAGGTGGCCGATTCCGAGGGGCTCTGCGGCTGGCTGCACGACGAGATCGAGGGGCACCTGCGGTCGATCTCGGAGCTGCCGATCGACGGCTGGAAGCTGCATGCCCAGATCGAGAGATGTCGTATGGCCACGCACGAGGGGGAGGTTCGCGTCACCCTCAACGGCACGATCGATGGCCGGCCAATCGAGGAACGCGTCGCCGTGGAAGACCGGCCGGCGCCGGCCGGCGACACGCTCGAGGAGGTGCATGACAAGGCCACCAAGGTCGCCATCGCCAACCTGTTCACCTACGTCGGCCGGCTCCTCTTCCCGTCGGAACTCGTCAGGGCGCTGGGGCGACGCTGGACCAGCGGCCGCCTCGTGCGGGCCTGGGCCGATTGCTGCAGCGAACTCCGCATTCGCATCGACAGGGCCGTCAAACGCCCCGATTCCGGCGGCGGCCAGATGCTGCGACGGACCACGAAGACCGCGGTGCTCGCCGGGCTCTTCTTCACGGCCCTTTCGATCGCCGAGAAATTGCTGTTTCACAGGCAGTCGGCGGATGCATTCCGTGACTGGCTGGCGTGCGGCCTGATCGGCATCGGCGTGTTCGGGGCCGTCGCGTCCAGCGGGCTCCTCATGCTCCCGTCCCGCTTCTTCCAGGCCGAGCGGCAGGGCCTCGATCTGGTGCGGCTGTTCGGGGTGAAGAGCCTCGCCGGCATCCGATTCGTCGCCTGCGGGCTGCTTTCGATTTCGCTCCTCTTTGCGGTCGTACCCGGCATCTACTGGCTGTTCCTGAGCTGAACGGCCTCATCATTGAAAGCGAGGACACGCATGCAGGTCGAGAGAGTGAAGTACGTCATCTGGGCCGCGGACATGGACCGGGCGATCCGGTTCTGGCGAGACCTCTTCGGAGGTCGGCTCGTCAAGCAAAATCAGGTGATCGCCGAGGTCGAGATCGAGGGTGCGGTGATCGGCATCCACTCGGGCGGCGAGGGGAAGCGGACCTGGACAGGCCTGAGCTTCCAGGTGCCCGACGTCGTTGCCGGTGGCCGCGAGGTGGTCACCGCCGGGGGGTCGCTCTCCCGGGAGCCGGAGCCCGAGAACGGCGAGCCGCCGCACCTCGCGATGTGCGTCGATCCCGAAGGGAACGAGTTCATGCTCACCCGCCGGAGAGGATGAGGCCCCTCGGCCCGGCGGCGGCCACTTCCGGCGTGACCTTGTCGGCGTAGTGGAGGAAATTTCCGTCGAAGAGCCCGGCGAGTTTCCGGGCCGTCGCCTCGTACGCGGCCTTGTCGGCCCACGCCTCGCCGGGCACGAGCACGCCTTCCGGCACACCCGGGCAGCGTTCGATCCCACGGAGGCCGAACACCGGATCGGCATGCGTCGGGGCGTCACGGAGGACGCCGGAGTGGATCGCGTCGACGATCGCGCGTGTCACCGACAGCTTCATCCGCCGGCCGATCCCGTAGGCTCCGCCGGTCCAGCCGGTGTTCACGAGCCAGACATTTACGCGGTGCTTCTGGATCTTTTCCGCGAGCAGCCCGGCATACTTCATCGGGTGCCACACGAGGAACGGCCCGCCGAAACAAGGTGAGAAGGTCGCCTGCGGCTCCGTGACGCCCATCTCGGTGCCGGCCACCTTCGCCGTGTAACCGCTGATGAAGTGATACATCGCCTGGGCCGGCGAAAGCCGGCTCACCGGCGGCAGCACGCCGAAAGCGTCGCACGTGAGAAAGATCACGTCCGTCGGATGCCCCGCCACGCAGGGAATCTTCGCATTGCGTATGAAATCGATCGGATAGGCTCCGCGGGTGTTCTGCGTGATGCTCGTGTCGTGGAAGTCGACGTGGTGTGAATCCTCGTCATAGACCACGTTCTCGAGCACCGCGCCGAACCGCAGCGCCTGGAAGATGTCGGGCTCGGTTTCCGGGGCGAGGTCGATCGCCTTCGCGTAGCAGCCGCCCTCGATGTTGAAGATGCCGGAGTCGCTCCAGCAGTGCTCGTCGTCGCCGACGAGGAGCCTCTTCGGATCGGCCGAGAGCGTCGTCTTGCCGGTGCCGGAAAGTCCGAACATGAGCGCCGAGCGGCCGGTGTCGCGGTCGGCCGTCGCCGAGCAGTGCATCGAGAGGATGTTCCGCTTCGGGGCGAAGTAGTTCAGGAACGTGAAGACCCCCTTCTTCATCTCGCCGGCGTACTCGGTGCCGAGGATCACCATCTCCTTCGACTCCAGCGACAGGTCGATGCTCGTCTTGCTCGTCATCCCGTGGGTGTGGCGGTTCGCCGGAAACCGCCCGGCGTTGTAGATCACGGCGTCGGGCTCGCCGTATTCGGCGAGCTCCTCCCGGCTCGGCCGGATGAGCATCGTGTGCATGAAGAGCGCGTGGTACGGCCGCGCGCAGATCACGCGGACCTTCAGCCGGTGCTGCGGGTCCCATCCGGCGAAGGCATCGACGCAGTAAAGGATGTCGCGGGTGTTGAGGTAGTCCTTGGCCCGCTCCAGGTTGATCTGGAAGGTCTCGTCGTCGATCGGGACGTTGACGCCGCCCCACCAGACGTCGTGCTCCGAGGCCGGGTTTCGCACGACCCGCTTGTCGCGAGGGGAGCGTCCCGTCTTGGCCCCGGAATAGGCGATGAGCGCGCCGGAATCTGAGATGGCGCAATCGGGCTCCCCTCGGAGGGCTTCGGCGTAGAGTTCCGCCGGCGGCAGGTTGCGGCGGACGTCGCGGACGGTGATGCCGTGAGCCGACAGGTCGATGTGTCGCATGGTGTCTCCTCGCGGACCCACCATGGTACGAAAGCTTCGTGGCCTGTCACCCGATCGGGTATCCTGCCGGGATGAACCCCGAGCCTGCCGACCGCCCACCGTCGCTCGCCGACGAGCTCGCCCGCGAACGGAACCGCGAGGCCGCCGACCGCACGCTCCTGGCGTGGATCCGCACGAGCCTCGCGATGATCAGCCTGGGCTTCGGCATCGAGAGGCTCGGCGAGGCCGTCATGGCGTTCGACGGCCGGATCGATCACTTTGCCACCTACAAGACCCGCGCGGCCGGGGCGGCGTTGATCCTGCTCGGCGTCGCAGCCACGCTCGCCGGCTTCTGGGAGCACAAGCAAGTGGTCGCCGACCTCACGAAAACCGAGTACCGCTACTCCGACCGGGCCCCCATCGCCCGCTATCTCGCCATCATGGTGGTGCTCGTGGGCATGGCCGCGATGGGGCTGATCCTGCTACGGTTCTGACTTCTTTCCGCGTGCGTCTTCGTCACGCGGCGAGCCGCCGGCGAGGCGACGCGAGCCCGAACAGGCCGAACAGCTCGGCTTCCGTGAACCCGCGGGCGGGCATCGACTCGGCCCGCGCGAGGATCGCGTCGGAGACCGCCCGCTTCGATTCGAGGATGGCGTCGATCCGCTCCTCAATCGTGTCGGCACAGAGAAACCGAGTGACCGTCACCGCTCCCTTGGCCCCGATCCTGTGGGCGCGGTTGATCGCCTGGTCCTCGACGGCCGGGTTCCACCAGCGGTCGAAGAGGAAGACGTATCGGGCGAACTGGAGGTTCAGGCCCACGGCCCCTGCTCCGTAGGTGAGCAGCAGGGCGGAATGTTTCCGCGAATCGCGAAACTTCGCGATCGCCCGGTCGCGGGCGGTCGTCGAGAGCCCGCCGTGGTAGGCGATCGCCCCGAACCGCGAGAGCCCATCGGCGAGCCGGTCGAGCGATTCGACCCACTGGCTGAAGATGATCGCCTTCTGGCCGCTCGCCTGCACCTCCTCGAGCTCGGCCCGGAGCCGTTCGAGCTTTGCGCTTTCGCCCGTCGCCGTATCGAAGTTGCAGATCTGCTTGAGCCGAAGCACGAGCTCGAAGATGTGCTGGATCGTCGCGGACTCGCCCATCGCCGAGAGTCGCAGCACGCCCTCCTCCTCGGCCATGCGGTAGCTTTCCCACTGCTCGGCGGTGAGCTCGATCGACTCGTCGCGATTCATGCGTGGCGGCAGGTCCTCGAGAACGGTGGCCTTCGTGCGCCGCATGACGTGGTCCGCCACGGCGGCCCCGAGCTGCCTCGGCGACATGCGGTCGTCGACGAGGCCGGGGGAGACGAATTCGAAGATGCTCACGAGGTCGGAAGCCCCGTTCTCGACCGGCGTGCCGGTGAGGGCCCAGCTCCGCCCGCGGCGGATCGCCCGCACGGCCCGGCTCGTCAGGCTGTCTCGGTTCTTGATCCGCTGCGCCTCGTCGAGCACGACGAGATCGAACGAGAGATCTGACCGCTCGAGCCACTCACCGTCGCGGACCACGGACTCGTAGTTGGCGATCGTCACGGGCACGTCGGCGAGCGACCACTGCCACCGCCTTCTCCGTGGCTCCCCCTCCACGACGGCTGCCACCAGTTCGGGCGCCCACTGCGAGAGCTCCCGGCGCCAGTTGGAAACGAGTCCCTTCGGGCAGACAACGAGCACCCGCCGCACCTCGCCAAGCCGCACGAGCAGCCGGATCGCCGTGATCGCCTGCATCGATTTGCCCAGTCCCATCTCGTCGGCGAGCACGGCGGCGTGCCGGGGCACCAGGAATGCCATGCCCGAGAGTTGGAACGGGAAGGGGGGCATCGCGAACGAAAGCTCGCCGGCTTCGAGGAGCGTCTCGAGGTCGGGCTGCAGGAGGTAGAAGAACCGTTCCGAGAGCTTCACGACGTCCTTCGGGCACGCCAGCCGCGTTCGGCGGGCCCCCGCGGGGTGTCCTTCCTCCGCGGCAGCCACGACCCGCAGCCGCGGTCGCGACGGCCGCTCGAGCGGCCCTGCCGGCCGGCGGTGCGCGGCCGGATCCTCCCGCGAAAAGCCGAATCGCCTGACCGTGGGCCGAGACACTCCCAGCGGGAAGCGAACGGTCCGCGGAGGAAGCACGGCCGTCGCCAGCGTCACCGCCGCGGGCCGCGGGATGTCGAGCGGAATCCTCGTTGTCCCATCCATGCGCCTACTCCGATCGCGGTCTTGGCTTCAACCGTGACGCTGCGCCTCGTCGATGGCCGCCCTGATCCGCTCGAACGGCTCCGAAAGATCGAAATCCGGCAGGAGCGAGGGGAGCGCTCGCTCGAGCTCCTGCCGCCTCAGGGGTCCGTCGGCCTGCGGCTCCACGGGCCCGTCGGGCCGCACCAGGGCGACTGGCAGGGAGGTGCTGGCGTGGAGTTCCGCCAGCTCGTGCTGGTCGATCAGCACGATCCGCGGTGCGATCGTCGCCTCCGCGAGGAGCGTGCCACCGATCCGGTCGGCGTGCAGGTAGCCGTGGAGCGTGGGACCGTAGAGGATCTGCTGGGCCCTCGAGAGACGCACCGGAGCCGTGCAGGAGAACTCGAGCGGCCGGCCGACGGGATCGACGAGGAGGTAGCCGCCAAAAAGTCCGTGCGCCGACGATTCGACGGTGGTCAAAAAGCCGACCGGCTTCTGCGACGATGCCGGTTCCATCGATGGCTCCCCGGGAAGACGATCCTGACGCGATTGGAGAGGATCGGGCCCCCGACGGGCCGACTTGAGCCCCGCCCCCCGGCGGCGGGCGTTCCGCCTCGATCCCGGGGGGCGGGGCAAACCTTGCGGCCGGGGCGAGGTATGCTTGGGGGAGTCGCAGGAGGCCGCCACGTGAACGACATCTCTCCGATCTGCACCCAGCTCGACATTTCCACCAACTCGATGCTCTCGGGTGCGCAGGGGTCGGCCGAAGGCAACGCCGAGCAGGCGACGCTCCTCCGCGAACTCGTCGTCACGCAGCAGAAGTCGAACGAGCTCCTCAGCCAGCTGGTCGCCCTCGTCTCGCAGCAGCAGCGGCAACGTGCGGCGGAACTGAAGGCGTGGCGTGAGGCGAACCCGAAGCTCGCGGAGTCGTGCCGCCGTGCGGCGGAGTCGCTCACGAAAGTCCACACGGAGTTCCTCTCGTCGATCGCGAGCGAGGCGGCCTCGAGCGGCGACGACCTCCTCGACAGCGACTACGCTCTCGGTGAGTTCATCGATCGATACGGACCGAGGCTGGCCCACTTCAACGGCATCATGCAGTTGTTCGCCCAGCTGGGGGCCCCTGTCCAGCCCGACCAGCCGTCCTAAACTGCCGCTGGCTCGCCTCTCAACAGTCCGTGTTTCCTCCGACCTGAAGATCCGCCCGTATGACCGCAGTCGCATCCGACACCCCAGCGTTCGCAGTCGCCGACGATTCTTCCATCGCCAGGGCTCGATCTCAGCTCGACGCCCACACTGTCGAGATGGTGGCGTGGCACTTCCACGAGTCGACGGGCTGCCCCTTCTGGCTGGAATACGCGAAGAGCCTGCCTTTCGACCCGCTCCGAGACGTCCGTTGCTTCGACGACCTCAGGAAATTTCCGCCGTTCGAGGACGAATGGCTCCGAGGCGGCCCGGTCCGACGCTGGGTTCCGAAGGGGCTCGCCGGCGAGCCGGTCTACGTGTTCGAGACGGGCGGAACGACCGGCATCCCGAAGTCGCGGGTCAACTCCCGCGACTTTCGCACCGACTACGAGATGTTCAGCGAAACGCTTCCGGAGGAGTTTTTTCCGAGGGGTGCGAATTGGCTCATGCTCGGCCCCTCGGGCCCGAGAAGGCTGCGGCTCTCGATCGAGCATCTCGCGCAGCATCGCGGCGGCATCTGTTTCTGCGTCGACCTCGATCCCCGTTGGGTGATCAAGCTCATTCAGAAGGGCTGGATGGAGCACCTCGAGGCCTACAAGCAGCACTGCATCGACCAGG
>JBBAVU010000028.1:0-20775 GCA_040397565.1 Pirellulales bacterium
CAACCCGGGCAAGGTCCGGGCCCTCTGCCTCGACCTCATCCGGCAGATGGGCTGAGCGGCCAAGAAGCTCGACCGGTTTGGTTCTCGGCTAGACTCGCCGCATGCACGGAACGAATCGAGAACGCGATTCCGCCGAGTCGATCGCGGCATTCGACCGCCGACACGTCTGGCACGCCTTCACGCAGATGCGGGAGTACGAGCCGCTCCTCATAGAACGGGGCGAGGGCTGCCGGCTCTTCGACACCGACGGCAACGGCTACCTCGACGGCTCGGCGAGCATGTGGTGCAACGTCCACGGGCACCGTCACCCGAGGCTCGATGCGGCCGTCGCCGCGCAGCTCGGGAAGGTGGCCCACACGACGAACCTCGGCCTCTCGAACCCAACGACCGCGGCGTTCGCGAAGCGGCTGCTCGAGGTCGCGCCGGCCGGGCTCGAACACGTGTTCTTCACGGGCGACGGCTCGAGCGCCATCGAAACGGCGCTCAAGATGGCCTTCCAGTTCTGGCGGCAGGCCGAGGTTCCGCAGCCGGGGCGGACGCGGTTCGTCGCGATCGGCGAGGCCTACCACGGCGACACGCTCGGGGCGATCGGTGTCGGCGGCGTCGACCGCTTCACGGCGATGTTCGCCCCGCTCACGTTCGAGGCGATCCGGATGCCGTCGCCGGGTGGCCCCTGCCCGCACACCGGCCGGCCGCCGCCCACGCTCGCCGAATCGCTCGCCACCCTCGACAGGATCCTCGCGGAGCATCGCGGCACCGTCGCCGCCGTCATCCTCGAGCCGCTCGTGCAGATGGCGGCCGGGATCTACGTGCATCCCGCCGGATTCCTCCGCGGCGTGGCCGACCTCGCGCGGCGACACGACGTGCTCCTCGTCCTCGACGAGGTGGCCACAGGCTTCGGCCGCACCGGAACGATGTTCGCCTGCGAGCAGGAGGAGGTCTCTCCCGACCTCCTCTGCCTCGGAAAGGGGATCACCGCGGGCTACCTGCCGATGGCCGCAACCCTCGCGACGACACGGCTCTGGAACGCGTTCCTCGGAACGCACGCCGAGCGACGAACCTTCTTCCACGGCCACACCTACGGCGGCAACCCGCTCGCCGCCGCCGTGGGACTCGCCTCGCTCGAGGTCTTCGAGGAGGAGCGGGTGCTCGAGCACCTGCCCGAAAAGATCGCCCGGCTCCGCGAGCACTGCGACCGGCTCGCATCGCACCCACATGTCGGCACGATCCGACGGATCGGCCTGGTGGCGGGCCTCGAACTCGTGGCCGACAAAGCCTCGGGCCGGCCCTACCCGTGGCAGGAGCAGCGGGGCATGCGGGCTTGCCTCGCCGCGCGAAAGCACGGCGCAATCCTGCGTCCGCTCGGCGACGTGGTCGTCATCATGCCCCCCTTGAGCGTCACGCTCGACGAACTGGACGGACTCTGCCGCGCCGCCGAATCGGGAATCGACGACGCGACGTGACGGCTACTGGGCGACCGACTTGCTGCCTTCGGCGGAGCCGCCGATCGGGGCGCCCTCGGGGAGCGGGCGGCAGGCGGCCGGGATCCCGAGACGAAACAGCTCCGCGCGGATCGTGCGGAACGCCTCGAAGCTGTCGGGGTAGCACCACAGCGTCACGGTCGTGTCAGGACGGATGCGGGAAAGCGTCGCACGGAACTGGCTCTCCGGCCGCAGCGACTCCTCGATGGTCTCGCCGAGCCCGGCCGAGGCCGGGCGGATGACCCACTCCCGCGACCGGACGAGCACCTGCCCGCGGGCCTGGTCCACCCTCGCCTCCATGACGTAGTCGAGCATGAAGCCCCTGGCAGGGCCGACCGACTCGATCCGGTCGGAGAGCTGCGCGAGCGATCCGGCGTGCCGCTGGGTGCGGGTTCTCGCCATCTCGAAGAGTTCGTCGAGCGGCAGGTAGGCGACGCGGTTTGCGTCGATCTGGAAGTGGATCTCGTCGCCGTTGACCGTGCGGCCGATCGGCGTGGGATAGGCGAGCACCTGCATCGCGGTGGCGGGAGCCCTCGCGAGCGCCGCAGCCTCTCGGTCGAGCCGTTCGATCTCCTCGGCCATCGCCGAGTGCTTCGACGCCCGCTCCGCGGCCTCGACGGCCGACGCATCGGAGGCCTTCTTCGCCTTCTCGAACGACACCTTCGCGGCGGCCACCGACGTCGCGAGCTCCATGCGATCGGCCTGGGCCATCATGGCCGCCTCGATGACGCCCGCCGCCTCCCGCTCGATCGCCTCGATGTCGCGTTCGGAGGCGAGGGCCGTCTGCCCGAGCGACGTCACCTCCGCGGCCAGCGCGGCGGTGGCCGGCGTTCCCTCCGGCTTCGACGACAGGACGACGTGGCGCACCCTCGCCCCGACCACCATCACGAGGATGATGAGGATGCCGACGATGTTCGTGACGACGTCGAGGAACGAGTCCTGCCCCTCGGTCGCGATCTCGTTCTGGATGGGACGTTTCATGGCGTGTTCACTGCACCGCGTGTCACGGGCGAATCGGCGACGGCCGGCAGGGGGGCGACCGTCGATCCACGGTGGAACGTGTCGATGCCGCTGTCGGCCATGAGCCGCTCCAAATCGCCGCGGCGGGAGCCGCCATCGGGCGTTTCGGAGAGAAACAGCTGCGGCTTCCAGAACATCCGGTCACCGGCGATGCCCCAGGTGGCGACCCGGTCGTGGATCGCCTTCACGAGCGGGTCGATGGCCGTCGCCGTCGCGCCCTCGATCGGGATCCGCTTCACGACCCGTCGGTTGCCGTCGTCGTAGATTCGGAACTCGTCGGCGGCGCATTCGATCTGGATCGGACGGCTGAGGGGAATCGGCCGGTCGCGAGAGGCGAGGCTCGCCCAGTTGCTGCCGCGGGTGTTGGCAAACGAGACCGATGCTGCGGCCCCCGACGCGCCCCCTGGCTGCCCACCCTGCGGCTGGAGCATTCCAGGCATGGAGGCTCCCGCGGACGAGCCCCCGGCCTGGCCGGCGGATCCCGCGGCCGACGAACTGCCGCCGCCGGCATCACCGCCGGCCGAACCGTTTGCAACGCCATTCGACGAGCCCGAGTCGCGGCCAGCCGCCGATCCCGCCGCGGCGAGTCCGCCGGTTCCGCCGACCGCCCCGCCGCTTGGAGGTACGGACGCTCCGCCATCGCCTCCCGCACCGCCCTGTAAGCCGGTGCCGTTCGGCGAACCGCCCGGGCCAGCCTGACCGTTCGACGACCCGAGTGATGATGAACCGAGTGATCCCGTGCCGCGGCCGAGCGGTCCCTCGGGACCTCCGAGGGGATCGCTCCCCGAGCCCGAGCCGAAACGTCCGGAACCGCCGCCGACGACGAGCGACTCCGCCTGCGACCGATCCATCGGGGCCGAGCCTGTCGCGAATGCGCTCCCGCCGGAACCGCCGCTTCCGCCGGCAGCACCGCGGCCGCCCGTTCCGCCGAATCCGCCGGAACCGCCCCCCGGGCGTCCGAGCGGGTCTCCCCGGCCCGCCCGGTCGGCGTCGGCGTCGTTCCATTCGAACCGCGACTGGTCGCCGAGCACGCTCGGGCCCTCGGTGGAAACGACGCCGCCGCGGGTCGTCGACGCACGGTATTTCGTCGCCGGCTTGGCGGGACGCTTGGGTCGCACCTCCGCGAGCCACTGGAGCCGGGCACGGGCCTCGTCGATCGCCCTCGTCTGGACGTCGGCGAGCGTCGGGTCGGCTGGAGGAAACGCCAACTGCCAATCTTCGTCGACGAGCTGATAGCCGAAGTCGCTTCCCCAGGAGCCGATCGCCTCGCGGGCTGCGTAGTAGGCCATGACGCCGGAAGGACGAACCAGGAGAAGCGGGTAGGGCTGCGCCTCGGTCGTGCCGGAGGCATCGGGACGCGATGCGAGGTGTTCGCGGGCGGCGCGGAGCGCGCTTGCGAGCGGGTTGCCCGGGCCCGGCGGGCCCTCGAAATCGGACGGCCTCAGGCGGACTCCCTCCGGTTGCAGGAACACTCCGTCGCCGCAGCACTCGATGTAGAGCGGCCGCCGTCGCGTGCCGCTGGCCCCCTCGTAGGGCACGACGGCGTAGGCAGGCGGCTTCGTGCCGGCATCCGCCTTCGCCAGTTCGAGCGACTCCCTCGCCTTCGCGAGCCGGGCGGCGAGTTCCGCGTCGTACGCCGCATCGACCGGCGCTCCCTTTTTCCCGACGAGCGACACGAGCGATGCCTGGATCGACTTCATCTCGTCCTGCAGGCCGCGGGCATGCTCCTCGATGCCGGCCAGCCGAAGCCTCGCCTGCGAGAGCTGCTCGGAGACGTGCCGCTTCTTCCGTTCGAGTTCCTCGAGCCTCGCCACGAGCGCAGCGCGGGCCGCCTCGAGCTCGGCCGTGCCGGCCTCCCCGCCATGCGACGCCTGCTCCGCCGACGAGCGGCTGAAGATCACGAGCACGACGAGCAGCGCCCCCATGGTGCACAGGAGCACCGCGAGGAACGGAAACAACGAGATGCCCGGTCCGCTCGGACCGCGTGGTCGGCTCATGCGGCCTTTCCAGAGCTGCGGCCGGAGAGCGTCACGCGGCCGCTCTCGGCGGTGACGTGGCCGGCACGGGCGGCGAGGAGATGCACGGCGGCGGTGAGCGTGGCAAGCGTTTCCTCGAACCTGCCGCTGGCCGTCACGGTCTCGAGGTTGGCTTGGAGCACCCGTTCGAGCCCGGCGAGGTCGCGGGTCGCGTCCACCACCTGGGAAAGCAGTTCACCCTGCGTGGCGAGCGCCGCCTGCTGCCGGCCGAAGACCTCGACCGCTTTCGCGAGCGATTCTCCAACGGCGGCGAGGCGGTCCTCCCGCGTTGCGACGAGACGGTCGTGGGCCTCCACGAGCCGGTCGGTCCAGCCGCTCACGGCGGCCTCGATCGCCCCCTTCATCGAGCCCGCGAGGCGGTTTTCGGCGTCGACGAGCACCGCTTCGAGCCTGGCCTTGGTCTCCGCCTCGAGGGCCTGCCACGCCTGCGACTGCGACTCGACCAGTTTCGCCGTGCCGCGGGCGAGCGTCTCCCCGAGCCGCGCCACTGCCGTGGCCGCGGCATCTCCGCCCGCGGTCGACTGGAACCGGCCCGCGAGCGCCCGCCAGGCCGCGGAATCGACGGCCGAAAGCAGCCCCTGCTCGGAACGATCGATGATGAACTGGAGGAACATGAGCACCATCGACAGCGCGAGTGCCGTGGCGGTCGTGTCGAACGCCGTGCCGAGGCCCGCCACGACCCCCGAGATGTTTTCCATCTGGGTTGGCGAGAGGCTCGCGATCGCGACGGTGATGCCGATGACCGTGCCGAGGAAGCCCATGATCGGAATCGCCCAGATCACGAACCGCACGAGTCCGTAGCTCTGTGCTGCCTTCGCCGCGTCGAGATCGGAGAGATACTTGAGATGATCCTCGAGGTCGTCGGCCGACCCGGTCCGCAGCACGAGGTCGAGCGCCCCCCGCAGCCGCGAGGAGAAATACGACCCGGTGTCGCGGACCTCCTCGATGAGCCCCTCTGCCTCGGCCGGCAACTGGCCACCTGGCGGGATGTCGCCGAGCGGATCACCGCCGAGTCCGGCCCGCTGAGCGGCCAGGTCGATCGCCTTGATCCCGAGCGCCGCCATGCCGACGCAGAACATCGCCACCTCGACGTACTCGACCCAGTGGCCGGCGAGGTAGCGGACCACGAGCGGATCCGAGATCGCGCCCGATTGCACGAGGGCGAAGAAGCAGGCGAACAGCGCGCCGCCCCACAGGAGTGGCGAGCGGATGATGAAGGCGGCTAGGGCGTTGACGCGTGACACGCGTGGATTCTCCAGCGGGGTGTCGGTCGGGACGGGATGCTCGCAGCACAAGCACTACCGTCCTCACGATCGGCAGATCTTGCCCAGGCGATTGAATCGAAAGGGTGGCGACGGCGAAATGCCGATCCAAGCCGGCGGCGAGGCAAGAGAGGCAAGATGGGTCGCCTGGCATCACTGGCCAGCTGACATCCCTGCCCAACGGGCTTGTCCGGGCGGCCGGAGGGTTCTACCGTCCGCCCATGCCCCGTCGCATTGCCTTGCCCGTGCTCATGCTTGCCTCCGCGATGCTGGCTGCCTTCGGCCGGTCCGCCGGCCCGGTCGCTTCCGCGGCCCCGCCGTCGATCGGGCAGGCCGGCGGCGGCCATGGCGCGGACCTGTGGGTCACGATGACCCCCATCGCGGACGATCGCCAGATGCTCGTCGTCGTCGATCCGAACGAGCGGACCGCCGCGGTCTACCACGTCGATGCCGCGACCGGCACGATCACCCTCAAAAGCGCCCGTTCGATCCGCTGGGACCTTCTCGTGGGCGAGTTCAACGCCCAGGAGCCGACCCCCTCGGCCCTGAGGAAGTTGATCGAGTCCTCGCCACCGCCCCGGCCATGACGGCAGCCCTGCCGGTATAATCGGTAGAACCGCGCTCGAGACGGGCGTTGCCGGGCCTTCCGGCCGATCGCTTAACAGGGCGGGATCATATTGGCCAGGCTACAAACCAGCGGAGCGATCTCGTGGCCGGACGTTTTCTGACCGTCGAGGAGACGGCGATGCAACTCGGCGTCGAGCCGGAGGAGATCAACCGTCTCGTCGATCGGAAGAAGCTCTTTCCCATGCGGGATGGCGGCACGATGAAGTTCCGCTACGACGACGTCGTCCGTTACGCGCAGAGCAGCGGCGAGTCGAGCGATGCTTCGAGCGGCCTGTCGCTCGATTTCGACATGAAGAGTTCGGTCTCGAAGTCTGCTTCCGGGCCTGCTTCCGGGCTCGAAATCGATGGGCTCGATCTGGGCGACGGCGACGCCGCCATCGGTGATGGTGCGTCGATCTTCGACGACCCAGGCCCGGCGATGTCGAAGATCGTGTCGGAGACGGTGCTCCGGGGCGGCGCGATCGAGGCGAGCAACATTTCGGTTTCCGCAGCGTCCCTGCCGGGCATCTCGAACGTCTCCGGTGTCGCCATGAGCGAAGACATTCTCGGAGACTCACTCTCGCTCGGCTCTGCAGCCGCGACCGGGAGCGTGGCGAAGACCGGGAGCGGAGCGACGGGCGTGACGGGCGACGGATCGGCGGCCCTGTCCGGCCTCGGCTCGGGCGGCATCGGATCCGGCCTCGGTATCTCCGGCGTCGGTGTCTCCGGCATCGCGGGCGTGACGGGAGTCGCCGATGGCACGGGACTCTCCGTCGCCGGCGAGAGCGGCCTGTCGCTCGAGGACGACGACGTGCAACTCTCCGGCATTCAACTCTCGGGGATCGACCTGTCGACCGCGGGCTCTGCCATCGCGGAGGGCTCGGGGATCGATCTGGGCGCCGTCGGCGATGACGGCGGCGACGTCGAGGGGGGCACGATGCTCGCCGGAGATGCCTTCGAACTCGGCGCGGTCGGCGGCGACGACGAGAGCGCCTCGGTCGTCATCGCCACCGATTCCGAATCAGGCGACTCGAGCTTCTTCGGCGCGGCGATGGGTGGAGGCGACTCGAGCTCCTCAGACGATTCCTCGATGCAGGTCGCCACTTCCAGCATGCAGTTTCCGGCCGAGACGCTCGCAGGCACGAGCTTCAGCGGCCTGCAGATCTGCGGGCTGGTGTCGTGCGCCCTCCTCTTGCTCGTGGGGGGGTTCATCTGCTTCGACCTCGTGCGGTCCATCGGCAGCGTCCGCGGCGCGGCGTTTTCGACGCCGATCCTCGATTCCCTGACGACCACCTTCGGATTGAAGTGATCTTCGGATCGAAGTGACGTTCGGCGGGGAGTGAAGCGGCGGTCGGCGACCCGGGGGTTCGGCCTATACTGAGGGGGAACCCTGCGAAAAGTCCGCCCCGCCCCAGTCCGATCCCGACCGAATGGCCCGTCCACGCCTCGCCAGTCCCGATCAGCCTGCCTGGATCCGGCTCACGCTCCGGCTCTACGAGTTCTTTGCATCGCTGCGGTTCGCAGTGGTGCTCATCTCGCTCCTGGCGATCGTGCTCGGCCTCGGCACGTTCGTCGAGAGCGCCTACGGCACGGAGGCGGTGAAGTTCGGCGTCTGGAACACCTGGTGGTTCACGCTCCTGAACGCCCTGCTCGGCGTGAGCGTCTTCTGCGCGGCGGCGATCCGCTACCCATGGAAGCGGCACCAGACCGGCTTCGTCATCACGCACATCGGGCTGCTCGTTTTGCTCGCCGGATGCCTCCTGTCGCAGCGGGGGGGAATCGACGCCCAGATCCCGCTTTTGGAAGGGGACTCCGGCCGGCGGGCGTACGAGGATTCCCACTCCTTCCGGATGGAGGTCCGTCGCCGAGGTGCCGACGGCGAGGCGACCGGTGGGGCGGAGATGATCGGACCGATCGCGTTCCGCTCAGGGCCGTTCAACTGGGACGACTACGGTTCGAAGCGGTCGTTCATCCCCTGGGGTTTGTCGCCCCGGGATCGGGGCGTGCTCCACGACGCCGACGGCATCCGGTTGGAGGTGCTCGATTTCTACGCCGACTCCACGGCGGCCCTCGCGCCGAGCGTGAAGCTCAGGATCGGCAGCGACAGCTTCGGGCCGGGCGGCGGGCGAGGCGTCTGGATGCCCGTGGACCTCTCCTGGCAGCCGAACCCTCTCGGTGGCGGCGACGTGCGTCACCGGCAGCGGGTCGGCGGGGGCACGGTCGTGTTCTGGAAGAGCGGGTCGAAGGCCGAGACGGAGGCGTTCCTCGCCTCCGTGCCGGATGCTGCGACCGGGTTCGGCGGCAAGGGGCAGATCGTGCTCGTGCATCATGGCCGCACGGAACCCTCGCTGCACCGCTTCACGGTCGACGAGCTCGAGACGAAAAAGACGATCGAGCTGCCGGGCACGGGGCTCTCGGTCGATTTCCGCGACCATGAGCCGAAGCTGGCGGTCGTGAGGCTCGCGATCCGCCCGACCGCCGGCGGCGAAGGATCCGAGGTGAAGCCGGAGGAGATGGTGCTCGCGGCCGACCTGCCGGAGGTGAACATGTCCGCGCGGCGAGCCGGCGTTCACGGAAGCCTCTGGGTCGATCCCGGGCCGGCCGACGCCTCCGAGCGGATGCAGGGCAAGGCCAGAAGCCGGATCGACGTGATCCAGACGCACGACCGGACGCTTGCGTACCGGAAGTGGCAGTTTCCGCTCGTCACCGCGGGCCCGCTTCCCGCCGATGGCAGCCCCGTGCCCGCCTTCGAGATGCCGATGGGGAAACTCGAGCTTCGGGTCGATCGATTCCTCTCCGCCGATACGCTGGAGGTGGTGACGCTGCCCGTCCCCTTCGACAAGGCGAAGCCCCCGTCGGCGAAGCGACGCGCCGCGAAACTGCGGCTGTCAGTCGATGGCACGAGCGAGGAATTCTGGCTGGCCGGCCTGCCGATCCAGCCGATTCAAGAGAATCCAGGGCCGACGGAGCGACGCGAGGTCGCTGGCACGCGACGGATCGCCGCCATCACGATGGAGCCCGATTCCGTCGATATCGGCTTCGATGTCCGGCTCGACAACTTCGAGCGGAGGCTCGACCCCGGCACGAGCCAGGCGTCGCACTTCTCGAGCGTGGTCGATTTTCTCGGCGACTCGCGGAAGCCGCTCACGTCGAAGCCGGTGACGATCACGATGAACGCGCCCGTGGACTTCAGCGACCCGGCGACCGGCCGCTCCTACCGGCTCTTCCAGGAGAGCTTCATGGGGCCCTGGCTGCCGGGCGATCCGCTCTACGAACGATTCGTCCGTGACGTCGATGCCGGGCGATCGGACGATCCTCCCGAGGCGATCGAGGCCTCGGTCCTCACCGTGAACTACGATCCCGGCCGCGGGGTCAAGTACGCCGGCAGCGCGCTCATCGTCGCCGGCATCTTTACGATGTTCTACATGAAGGCCTACTTCTTCGGGCCGAAGAAGCGGGCCGTGCAGGGAGCCGCATGATGACCAACCGCAAAGCACGTTTTCACGCCGTAAGGCTCCTGCTCGTGTGCCTCGCGTTCGCGGGCCTCGCCTGCGGCGGCGTCCGGGCCGACGACCTCTCCTCCTGGCGGCGGCTTCCCGTGCTCGACGACGGCCGCGTGATGCCGCTCGACACGTTCGCACGGCGGAAGGTGGAGACGATCACGAACTCCCAATCTCCGAAGCTGCCGGTTGCCGGCAAGGCCGACGGGCCCGCCCGAAGGTGGGACGCCGCGGCCCTGCTGCTCGACTGGCTCTGCCGCCCCGACGCCTGGGAGGACGTGCCGTTTCTCATCGCAGAGCACGAGGAGGTTCGCCGTCTCCTGGACCTGCCGGTGTTCGAGGATGGACCCGAGGGGCGGAAGCGGCTGAAGCACGCTTCCCCGTCCGACGTCGCGGATTCGAAGGGATTCCGCGAGCGGCTCGTCGAGATCGACGACCGGCGCCGCGAGGCGCGGACCAATGGGGAGGCGTTTCGGCTCGAGGGAGCCGACGCGAAGGTGGATCAGCTTTGGCAAGCGTTCGTCACGTTCCGGCAGCTTTCCTTCCGGGCCGAGGACGCCGAGATGGGCCGATCGCGGTTCACGCGGCTGCTCGATTCGGCCATCGCGTCGTGGCAGTCGACCGAACGGCGGCTCGCCGGAGCGGTGGGGAGCGGGGAAGCCGACGCGATCCGCGCGGGCTTCTCCGACATCCTCGCCGCCGTCGGCGAGTCGACCAGGTTTCCCACGGCCGAAGCGACCACCGCGGTCGTGAAGACGCGTGCCGCGGTCGCGGCCGCACGGGAGTCGGCTGGGGCGTCCGCCGCCGGGCGGATGCTGTCGCGTCTCGAGGAACGGCTGCTCGTGCTCGCCGAATCGCTCTACGACAACGGCGATGCGGTGCTCGTCGTGCCGGCCCTGCACGCCGATGCTCTCGAGACGGAGCGCAACGCCGAGGAGGACATGCCCGCCTGGCTCGCGCTTGCGACGCTGCTCGACGCGCCGCCGGAGCTGCTCGCCGGATATCCCGCCGATCTCGTGGCGGATGTTCGCCAGGCATTCGCCTCGTTGAAGGAGGCCGTCACGGCGGTTCCGCAGGGCGACGTTGCCGCGGCCTCATCGCGGCTGGCCGGGAAACTCCGGGCGGTCGGCGAAGCGGTCGAGCCCGAGCGGCGCCGTCTCCCGGTCGATCGGCTCGATGCGGACCTGCTTCGATGGACGGCCTACCCTCCGGCGGGCAGCACCGACCGCGAGGTGGCCTACAACGGCGGCGACCCCTTCCGGATGTCGTGGGTGCTCGCGCTCGCGGGGCTCGCGTCGTTCGCCCTCGCCTTCGGTCGGGCGACGAAGCCGATGTTCTGGCTCGGCACGGCGCTGTTGCTCGCGGAGATCCTCTGGACGGCCAAGGCCTTCGCCGAGCGAATCGCGATCACGGGCTGGGCTCCGGTGACGAACATGTACGAGACGGTGATCTACGTTCCGTTTTTTCTCTCGCTGCTCGGCCTCTGGTTCCTGCTTTCGCCGATCGTGTCGAAGGGAGTCGGAGAGGCATGGAGATTCACGACCCACTGGTCGATGATCCTGCCGAGAGTCGCGATCGGCGCGGGCGTGCTCTGGGTGCTCGCGATGGCCCCCTACGCTGCCGGCGGCCGGACGATCCTGCGGCTGACGCCGCAGACCGACGTCGACTCGTGGATGCCCAACGCCAACAACCTGGTCGTCTGGCTCGTGGGGCTGTGCGTGCTCGTTCCGTCGGTCTGGTACCTGCCGCGGGTGGCGATCTCCGCCGTCGGGTCGCTCGCGACCGTGCCGCGAAGCATGCGTTCGGCCGATCTCGGCGAGTGGCTGTCGCAGGCCTACGCGAGGCGGTCGTTCGGCCTCGTCGTCACGGCCGTCGCCTTCGCCGGCACCTTCATCGCGTGGTTCTTCCCGATCCCCGGCAAGCAGTTCAGCCCCCTCCAGCCGGTTCTCCGCGACAACTTCTGGCTCACGATCCACGTGCTCACGATCGTGTCGAGCTACGCGGCGGGCGCGCTCGCCTGGGGACTCGGCTGCCTGTCGCTCGGCCATTACCTCTTCGGCAGCTACCGCCCGGCGACGGCAGGGGAGGGCAGGGGACCGCGTCCGCCGGAGGCCTGCGATGTCTTGGCCGGTTTCATCTACCGCGCGATGCAGGTTGCCGTGCTCCTGCTCGCGGCCGGCACGATTCTCGGCGGCCTTTGGGCCGACGTCTCCTGGGGCCGGTTCTGGGGCTGGGACCCGAAGGAGGTCTGGGCGCTCGTGTCGCTCCTCGCCTACCTCGTCGTGCTCCACGGACGCTACGCCGGATGGATCGACAACTTCGGCCTCGCGGCGGGAAGCGTGCTCGGCGCCGCCGTGATCGGCATGTCGTGGTACGGCGTCAACTTTCTGCTCGGCGCGGGGCTGCACTCCTACGGTTTCGGCCAAGGTGGCCAGACGGAGTTCTTCGCATTCCTCGCCGTCAACATGCTGCTGCTCGTGGCGGCGGCCTGGCGGTATCGATCGGGCTGCCATCCGGCCGGCGTGTAGCGGTCGATCGAGAGCGAGTCGGCCGCGAGCCGGATACGGATGGCACCCTCGCCGCCGGTCTTGAGCACCCGCGTGCGGGACGAAGCCGTGGACTCCGCGTAGGCCCGCCTGACCTCCTTCCAGGCGGGGCCGCCCGCACCGCTGACGACCACGATCCGCGGACGCGTGGCCGAGGCGAGCAGCGGCGGCAGGCTCGTGATGGTGCCGTGGTGGGGCGCAACGAGCACGTCGCACCGCTCCGGCGACCGCGCGACGAGCCGGTGGACCGCGTCCCCCTCGATGTCGCCGGAAAGCAGCAGCCTGCGGCCGCTCGCCTCGACCGCGAGCACGAGGCTCGACTCGTTGTCGGTCTGCGCGGGCTCGCGGCCCGTGGGGTGGAGCACCCTCACCGTGCAGGTCGCATCGAGCGGAAAGACCTGGCCAGCGCGAACGGCCGAGACCGGCACGCCCTTCTCGTCGAGCATCGAGAGAAGTCCGCGGGCGGCCGGCGATTCCGACTCGAGAAACTCCCTCGCGAGCACGACCCGGCCGATGCGAAACCGGTCGAGCAGGTCCGGGATGCCGTTGAAGTGGTCGGTGTCGGCGTGGGAGAGCACGAGGCAGTCGATGCGACTGACCCGCTCGCCCCAGAGCACGCCCGCGACGCCGCGGGCCGCGGCGCCGGCCGCGCCGAGCCTGCCGGCGTCGTAGAGCATGGTCGAGCCCGCGGGTGTCTTCACGACGACGCCCAAGCCATGGCCGAGCGAGGCGGCCACCATCTCGAAGCCGCCGCCCCCGAGGTTCGCCGACTGGGGGATCGCGGCGACGAGGCCGATGCCGCACCAGCCTCCGGCGGCGGCAAGCCATGGCATCGGTCGCGCGAGTCCCCGGCGGGGCAGAAGGGCCGCGACCACGCCGAGCATCACGTACCAGCCGGCCAGCCACCATCCGGGCGGCCCCGCGACCCAGGCATGCCCGCCGGGCAGCCTCGCCCCCGCGTGCACGCACGACTCCACCCCGAGGAGCGTCGCATCGCATAGCACGCCGAAGAGCCCGCCCACCGCGGTGGATACCGTCGAGGCCACGAGGCAGAGAAACCCAGTCGCCATCGCGACGGCGACGAGCGGGGCGATCACGACGTTCAGCAGGAGCGCCACCGGGCTCACGACGTGGAAGACCGACGCGGTGACCGGCGCGGTCGCAGCCCAGACGACCCCGCCGGCGATGAAGGCCTCGGCGATGCCGCGGCCGACGCGCCGCATCCGCCTCTCCCAGGGTGGGCGGCTGCGGTCGATGAGCCGATGAATCGGGTCGTCCGACGGCCGGCGGACCGCGATCGCCGCCGCCGCCGCGACGAGGACACCCGTCGAGAGGAAGGAGAGTTGCGTCCCCACGCGGAAGATCTCACAGGGTCGGCAGAGAAACACGATGATCGCCGCCGCCGCCAGCGAATTGAGCGTGACCGACCGGCGGCCGACGGCGGCGCCAAGGCAGGCGAGCCAGACAACGAGCGTCGCCCGGACGACCGGCGTCTCCGCCCGCACGAGCAGCATGTAGCCGCCGATCGCGGCCGCGACGATGGCGAGGCTCGCCCCGCGTGGCAGGGGCGTCGCCCTCAGCACGACGGCGAGCGCCGCCGCGAGGATCCCGACGTGGAGCCCGGAGATCGAGAGGATGTGCACCGTGCCGGTCTCGAGGAACTCCCTCGACTCCTCGCGGGGGAGCGATTCGCGGCTGCCGAGCAGCAGCGCCTGCGCGAAGTCGGCACGCTCCGGGGCGATCGCGGCCTCAAGCCGCCGCATCCCCCAACGTCGTGCACGGTCGAGCCACGCGGAGACCGCGTGCCACGGCGGCGGCGTGACGAATTCGACACAGTCGGGCGTGCGGCACCGGAGAATCGAGAGGCATCCGAGGTTTCTCGCCTTCTCCCGAAAGTCGAACTCGTCGGGGTTGAGCGCCGGCGACGGCCGCATGCCGCGGCCGAACACCCGAACCCGCATGCCGGGCTCGATCGCCGGCTGGCCGCCGTCGACGACGACGCTCGCCCGGCCGCACGACGGCTTCCAGGTTGCCCCGAGCCTGACCCGGTCGACACGGAGCGTGAACTCGCTCGCCGGCTCTATCGCCCCGAGGGCCCGCTCGCCCCCCGGCGGCGCATGTCGCGGTAGCGCCCGGGGAGACTCCACGGCGATCCCCTCGACGATGATCGGCCTCGGCTGCCCGTCGAGACGCCATGCCAGCTCCTCCCTCGGGAAAAGGCCCCGCTGGAACCCGCACCACGCCGCGGCGGCGACCGCGATCGCGACGAGCAACATCCGCCAGGCCCATCGTTCGCGGCCCGCGCCGAGCAGGCATGCCCACGCGACGACGAGCCCCACGGCAGCAGCCCAAGCCCCGACGATGGCCGCGATCCCCGCCGACAGGAACCCGCCGAGAGCCCCTCCGCCGAGCACCGCCGCAGCGAGCGGGACGAGCGGCAGTCGCGGTGGTGGATCGAGCGACCGTGCCTCGAGGAGCCCCGTCATCGCACGCCATCCGCGGACGATCCGATCGCCCACCAACGACGCCGCACGGTTCAGACTCATCGATGCCTCTCGCTCCTGCGAGGGGAAAGGCTACCAGATCGAGGCGGCCGGGGGCCGGCGGTCACATGCCGCCCTCACACGGTCTCAAACACGGCATGCCTGCAGGACACGGGGAATGCCGGCGAGGTCGCGAAGCGTCGGCTCGCCGCGGAGTCCCGCGATGGACTTCACCGCGGCCTCGGCCGCCTCGGGCGGACCGATCTCGACCAACAGCCAGCCTTCCGGGGAGAGCCGCACGGCCGCTTCGGCGGCCAGCCGTCCAATGACCTCGACCCCGGTCGGTCCGGCGACGAGGGCCTGCTTCGGCTCGTGCAGACGCACGTCCCGCGGAAGCCCCTCGAACTGGTCGTCGCGGATGTAGGGAGGGTTGCTCGCGATGAGGTCGAACGGCCGCCCCGGTCCGACGTTCGCGAAGAGATCCGATTCGACGAACGCGATCCGGTCGGCCACGCCGTGCTTCGCGGCGTTGGTCTTGGCGACGGCGATCGCCGCGGGGGAGATGTCGATCGCCACGATCTCGGCCGAGGGAAGGTGCTTCGCGAGCGTGACGGCGATGGCGCCGCTGCCCGTTCCCACGTCGGCGATCCGCGGCGATTCCCTGCCGCGCAAAAGATCGATCGCCCGCACGACGAGCTGCTCCGTCTCGGGACGCGGCACGAGCACCGCCGGTGAGACGTCGAACGCCAGCGAAAAGAATTCCTTCGTTCCGGTGAGGTAGGCGACCGGCTCTCCATCCCCCCGCCGCTTCACGAGTTCGCGGAATCGCGCGCGGACGTCGTCGGCGACGACCTCGTCGAATGCCGTGTAGAGCAGGATCCGGCTGCAGCCGCGGACCGTCGCGAGGAGCACCTCGGCGTCGAGCCGCGGAGACTCGCTGCCCCGTCCGGCGAGCCACTGCGTCGTCCAGTTCAGCAGCTTCCCGACCGTCCAGGCGTCGGCCTCGCGGGACGGCGGTGCGACGGGTCGCCGATCACTCATGATTCCCCGGCGGCCGCCGACTCCATCTGGCTGCGACGGAGGGCCCGCTCGCGGTCCTCGATCGCATCGATCACGAGGCTGAGCCTCCCTCCGACGATCTGCTCGAGCGGGAAGTTTTCGTTGATGCGGTGGTCGGTGAGTCGGTTCTGGGGGAAGTTGTAGGTGCGGATCCGCTGGCTGCGGTCGCCCGACCCCACGAGCTCCCGTCGCTCCGTCGCCCGCTTCTCGTGCTCGATCGAACGGCGCAGTTCGTAGAGCCGCGTCTTGAGCACGCGGAGCGCCTTCGCGAGGTTCTTGTGCTGGCTCTTCTCGTCCTGGCACTGGACGACGAGCCCCGTCTCGAGGTGCGTCAGCCGCACGGCGGAGGCGGTCTTGTTGACGTGCTGGCCGCCGGGGCCGCTTGCGCAGAAGAGATCCTTGCGGTACTCGTCGGGCGAGATCGACACCTCCACATCCTCGGGCTCCGGCAGCACGGCGACGGTGGCTGCGGAGGTGTGCACACGCCCCTTCGCCTCCGTGTCGGGGACCCGCTGCACGCGGTGGCCGCCGCTTTCGTGGCGGAGCCGGCGAAACACGTTCTCCCCCGACACGCCGAGCACGAGCTCCTTGAATCCTCCGAGCTCCGTCGGGCTCGCGTCGAGGATCTCGACGTTCCAGCCTTCCGCCAGCGCGTGTCTGCGGTACATCTCGAAGAGGTCCCTCACGAAGAGCGCCGCCTCGTCGCCGCCGGTGCCGGCCCGCAGCTCCATGATGCACCGCGTCCGGGCCGCATCCTCGTCGTCCCCCGACATCTCGAGCAGCTCGTCCCAGAGCCGGTCGCGTTCGGCCCGGAGCGACGGCAGCTCGGCTTCGGCCAAGTCCCGGAGTTCGGCGTCGCCGCCGGAGGCGAGCTCTTCGTTGTCCGTGATGCGACGCTGCGCCTCGGTGAACTGCCGGTACTTGTTGGCGAGCTTCGCGAGCGAGCCGTGCTCGCGGGCCGTGGCCGCCATCCGGGAGGCATCGGCCTGTACGGCGGGATCCTGGAGATCGCGTTCGAGCGACTCGAATCGCGCCAGCTTTTGATCCAGTTCCTCGCGCAGCCCAGCCATGGCACCCTGTCGGGATCCGTCGCGGCTTCCATCGACGAAGGATGACCGGACGGGAATCCGGTTTCGCTACTCGGCGACGGCCGTCGACTTGCGGGCCTTCTTGACGCTCGCGTAGCCGGCAGCGGCGAACTTCGACTTGAACTTCTCGATCCGTCCTGCCGTATCGACGAACTTCAGCTTGCCGGTGAAGAACGGGTGGCAGACGTTGCAGATGTCGACCTTCAGCTCCGGCAGCGTGCTGCGGGTGGAGAACGTGTTGCCGCAGCCACAGCGGACGACCGTATCGACGTAGTTGGGATGGATGCCGTCTTTCATGATGTCGGAACGATACCCGCTGAACGGCCGATAGGCAACGCGGCTTCAAGGACGCCGCTGAAAACCGGGGCTTGCCGGGGCAACTTCTCGGGCCAAAGGCTCAGGTTCAGGGCTGGCCGGTGCCCCTCACGGCCGCTCGGCCGTCTGTTCGGCGAGCCTTTCAGCCCGCAGCCGGCTGCCGAAACGCTGCGGAGATTCGTCGGACTCGAGCAATTTTCTCGCCTCGTCGATCCGTCCGACCGCGGCGACGGCCTCGGCGAGTGCCACCCGCGCCGCATCCGCCCATCGGCTGTCGGGGTGGGCCTCGAGCGTCATGCGGCCGAGGTAGTCGGCAGCCGCCTCGAACTGTCCCTCGCGGAGCATGACGAGGCCGAGCGAGTAGGCCGCATCCTGCTTCAGCTGCTCGTAGAGCCGCCGGACGACCTCCGCCTGCTGGGGCGGAACCTTCGCTACGAGCTCGCGGATCCGGGCCGACGACGGGCGGGCGAGCAGGTAGGCGGCCTTCGCGCCATTTGGGCCGTCGAGATCTCCGCGAAATTCACGGACCCTTCCCGTGAACAGCGGCCTGATATCCCGGCGGACGGACCTCTCGCCGTCGCCGGGGTCGAAGACCGTGACCTGCATCGTGGCCAGTTCCATCGCGGCCGCCCGCTCGATCGCAGGTCGACGGCTCGACCGGCGGGCCAGCAGCGTTTCGAAGGGGAACTCCCAGAGCCGCGACTGCTCGGCCGCGGCCGATCCCTGAGGCAGCGCGGCGACGGCCCTCGCCGCCAGGCCCGAGGCGTCGACGCAGAGCCGCATCGAGTGCGAACCGGAAAGGTTGGATTCCACCTGCTTCATCCGATGCGAGAGGCTCTCGGGGCTCGCGGAAACGAGCACCGCCAGGTGCTTCAGGGCGTCCGCCTTCACGGGGTACTCGCGGCCCGACACGTCCATCCCGGCGAGCACCGAGGGATCGGTCGCCGCGTCACGCGCGGTCGCGATCCCCTCGCCACCCGGGCCGCGAACCGCGATGCCGTAGCCCGTGTCGAAGAGATACGCTTCACCTCCGGTCACGACCGCCGGAATCCACGGCCGCACGTCGCCCGATGCAGGGTCGCGGGTGGCGAGCATGACGCCGTCGATCCCCGCATGCCGCAGGATCTCGAGAAAGACCCAGGCCCTCTGCGGCCCGCTCGCCCTGCCGGCCAGGAGCAACTCGCCCGGGAGGAACCACCGCGAGCCCGGGTTCGACTCGGACGGGGACGCCGGCGGATCGGCCACGCTCGCAAGCGCCCGCACGGTCCAGCGAAAGATCGCCTCCGCGACGGCGAGATCGTCCACGGCGTCGCCGCGGACCGACAGCGCGAGGTCCCGCATCCACCGCTGGTCGCGCAGGTGGAGAACGTCGCCGGGCGGCTCGAAGACCGACCCCGCGAGCGACTTCTCGTCGGCGAGCGACGCAAACCGGGCCGGCAGCGAGGCGACGAGCGGATCGACGGTCCACTCGGCGCCCGCCGGCCCGGAGTGGCTCCACTGGTTGATCCGGTCGAAGACCTGCGCGTAGGCGGCGGTCTCGTCAAAGTCGTCGAGACGGCCGAGCACGGCAATCGCCCCCTCGAGCAGTTGGCCGCGAACCTGCTCGGGCATGGAGACCGTCGGCGCGTTCGCCGCCACACCGGCTTGCCCGGCTGTCAACCTGGCTTGCCCGGCTTGCCCGGTCGTCGAGTGGCTCGCTGTCGACCCGCCACCGCAGCCGACGGCGGCGGCGGCCAGCCACGCGATGACGACGCTCGATCGTGCCCTCGTTCGCACCGGTTCCATCAAGCCTCCGCCCCCGCGAGCCTCGCTTCGTGGATGGCGAGCACCCGCTCGAGCACGCCCCGTAACCGATCGAGCGGGATCATGTTCGGCCCGTCGCTGGGACTCGTGTCGGGATCGGGATGCGTCTCGAAGAAGAAGCCGTCGACCCCCACCGCCGCCGCGGCCCGCGCGAGCGGCTCGACGAGCGACCGATCGCCGCCGGTTGCGCCGCCGAGGCTGGCCGGCTGCTGGACGGAGTGGGTCGCGTCGAAGATCACGGGCACGCCGAACGACCGCATCGCGACCACTCCGGCGAAATCGTTGACGAGCCGGCCGTAGCCGAAGAACGTGCCGCGCTCGCAGAGGCAGATGTCGCGACAGCCTCCCGCCAGCAACTTCGCGATGGCGTGCCGCATGTCGGCGGGCGCGACGAACTGCCCCTTCTTCACGTTCACCGCGCGGCCGGTCTCGGCCGCCGCCATGAGCAGGTCGGTCTGTCGGCAGAGGAACGCCGGAATCTGGAGCAGGTCGCAGACCTGCCCCGCCGCGGTCGCCTGGTCGGGCAGATGCACGTCGGTCGTGATCGGCAGCCCCGTCCGCTGACGCACCCGATCGAGAATGGCAAGCCCCTCATCGAGGCCCGGTCCGCGGAACGACGAGCCACTCGTGCGGTTGGCCTTGTCGAACGACGCCTTGAAGATGACCTTGATCGGCACCGCGGCCGCGATGAGCACGAGCTGCTCCGCGATCCGCATCGTGAGCTCTTCCGTCTCGATCACGCACGGCCCCGCGATCACGACGAGCGGGCAGCCGGGCCCGCACTGAATCGAACCGATCGTCGCCGGCAGCCTCGGGGTCACGGCATGTCTCCAGGATGGAAAACGGTGAACGGTCGTCGGGGACAATCGTCGTCCGGACGCGCGCGGCATTTTGCGGCACGCCCCGACGCAGAATCGTACAGCCCGCGGGAGGATCGGGAGAACGCGGGCCGTTTTTTCCGTAGGAAGGGGCCCTCGGCATTTGGCACGCCAGATGCATCTCCCTGAAATCATCCCCAAATTCAAGGTGGGGCCTCCGACTTTTTTCGAGACTGCAGTCGCCTTGCCCCTGACCTGCAGTCTCAAGGCAGGATGCTCCTGCCGGGTCTGAGGCCCCACTTTTTTTGTTTTTCCGCGACGTCTCGCGTGGGTCGGGGGTGCCCCTGCCACGTCTCCGGACGTTCCCTACGGCCTTCCAGGCCTCCGGTCACTGCATGTCCGCTTCGCTTCGCCATCCATGGCTGCGCTCGCTTCCATAGCCCGGCGACATGGCAGGGGCACCCCCTCCCGAATCCGCGCGACCACGAAATGCTTCATTCGTGATTTTGCCTTCGACGACGCCGGGAGGGTCTGCCCGTGCCCAGGAGCCGGCGTAGCTGACCAGCGGAGCCATGGATGGCGCAGCGCAGGCAGCTCCGAGCGAGCGGAGCCCAGGATGGGCGCAGCGAGCGTCCGGCGATGGGCACGGGCAGACCCGACCCCCACGCGACCCGGCGAGCAGGCTTTTCGCGGGACTACATGCCGTGCATTCGCCGCTGGTTCACGGGTTTTGAGCGATGGAATGCCGTCCCTTGACG
>JBBAVU010000029.1:0-7256 GCA_040397565.1 Pirellulales bacterium
GACCAGACCTCGCCGCCGTCGCGGTCGATCTCGCGGATGATCCCGGGCACCGTGAGGGCCACGAGCGTATTGCCGTTCGGCAGTCGCTGGGCCGTCTGTGGATCGGGCAGGTTCTCGACGGCCCAGACCTGCTTTCCCTGCTCGTCCACCTCGACGATCCGGTTGGCCTTGTGCAGGGCCACGAGCGTGCGGCCGTCCGGCAGGCGACGGGCGTCGCACGGCCGGCCCGCGAGCGTCACCTCCCACACCCGTCCTCCCTGCGGATCGAACTCGACCACCTTGTTCGCATCGGAGAGCGTCGCGAGCGTGTGGCCGTTCTCCAGCCGGCGAACGCTCATCACGCCCGACTCGAGATCGGCGATCCGGCCGATCTCCTTGCCCGTCTCGTCGAACTCGACGATGTACTGCGCACCATAGGAGCCGACGAGCCGGTGCCCGTCGGCCGTGACGTCGCAAGCCCAAGGGCCCTGCACGTCCGCGCGGAAGGTCTCCGCACCGCTCTCGTCGTACTCGACGACGTCGTCCTCCCCGGGCCGACAGACGAGCACCCGCCCCACGAGCGGCGGACGACCGACAGCAGCATCCTTGTCGGGAAATCGAAGCGACGCCGACACGGCCTCCCGGGCGGCCCACCGCCGCCACGTCGCAGCCTGCAAGTTCCTCGTGCCCGCCGGCTCGTCGGTGCCGAAGGGGAGCGAGAGCCCCGTGATCGCCCGGAGCCGAGCGATGCTGCGGGACCGCACGTCGCGATTCTCTGCCGTGAGAAGTCGGGCGTAGGCGGCCACCACCCGGCGGTCACGGGACACCGCGAGGCGATCGGCCGCCGCGAGCTGCTCGGCTTCCGCCGCCGGGCCGGGGCCCGAGGTTTTGGGCGGTGATGCGATCGGCGACTCGGCTGCGGCGGGTGCCGCATCGGCGCTGCGGCTCCGCGGCGGCAGGTTTCGCGGATCGGGGGCGATCACGAGCCGCCACTGCGAGAAGGGGGGTTTCGGCGACGGCTCCCCCACGCCGCCGACGAGCAGCCTGCTTGTGCTCTCGAGATCGATGAAGCATGGCCCGATGGCCGGATTCACGCCGTCGAGCACGCTGCCGCGAACCGTCGTGGCCCACAGCCGCAGCCGCGACGTGTCGCCGGTGAGTGATTCCACGAGCAGCCCGGCCGTCTCAGCCGGCTGCGGCGGCCGCCACGGGGTGGACAGGTTTTCCGGATGGAGCCAGATCACCCGTGCCACCTCGCTGCGCCGCAGCGTCACGGCATCGCCCCGTGGCCCGGCCTCCACGACGAACCGCACGGACGCACCGTCCATCGACACGAGTCGTCCGCGGAGGTAGTCACCGGCCATCGACCGAACGACGTGTGTCGGCGGGTCCTGCTCCCGCGACCGCGGGAGCGTGGTGAGGCTGCGGAACTTTTCAGCCGAGAGCGGCGCGGGGGGCCCAGTGACGATTTCGACCGCCTGCACGACGTCGTGTGGCACCACGATCGGCTCGCTCTGCTTCACCCGAACCCGCACGCCGGCCTCGTCGATCGAGTCGACGCTGCATGGGAGCGTCTCCCCTGTCCGAAGCACGAGCCGCGACGGGTTCGCCGCGAGGATCCCGTCGGCCTGCACGGCTGCCTTGTAGTCGATCATGGCCTTCGGCCGTCCGACGTCGGTCGATGCCGCAAGCGGGCTCGCGGAGAGGCTGCCAACCGGCTGCCAGGCGACATGCGTGCCGGCGGTGGCATGGCTCGCGGCGACGACGCAGCCCGTCATCTCGCCCGCGTCGCACTCGATCCGGCCGATCGGGCCGGGAAGCCCACGTGGCGCGTCTCCCGTCCGGAGGCTCGCAATCGTCGCGAGCGAGGCGATCGGCAGCGAGACGCCGGCCTCGATCGCCCCATGGGAGATCGTGATCACGCCGTCATCCACGCGCTCGAGGTCGCCGCTGAACTGCGAGCCACAGAGATCGACGACACGGAGCGACGCCGAGGCCTCGGGTTCGCCGGCCGCGCCATCGGGCGACCGTGCCCGCGGCTCGAAGACAGTTCCATCGGGAAGACGAACCGACTCCGAGGCCTCCTCCTCGGCGACGGGGTCCGCGGCCCGCCAGGGCGACACGCGGAGCCGCTCGAGCGTGAGCAAGCCCTGCCGCAACTGCAGCCGAAACTCGTCACCCGTCGCCCCCGCACCCGGCGCGACGGCGAGGTCGGCGACCGGCTTCGCGGCCCCTGGCAGCATGACGGCCAAGCGGCCGGCCTTCTGATCGACGAACACCGTGAGCGTGAGCCGCTTGTCGGGGAGATCGCCGAAGGGCTGGAGATCGGCCCGCTCCGTCCCCCCGCCTGCCGCCTGCTCCTCCCGCAGGGCCAGCATGCCCCTGGGCCCGAGGTCGATCTCGTAGGTCGAGCGGCCTCGGGACCCACGAGAAGCGAGCGACAGCTTCGCCGACGGCTGCTTCCGCCACGAGAGCGTGAGGTCGTAGCGGCATCTCGCGCCGCAGTCGATCCTGCGAACGAGCGTCGATCGGGCGGTGCCGGTCAGGGCAATCGCCTCCTGCCGCCAGGCATCCCGCGGCGTGGCCACCCAGCCGGCGAGACCGGCCAGTCCCGCGAAGGAGTCGCCCCGGCCACCGCGGGCGATGCGGCGGACCGCGTCTCGGCGGATGGAAACCCTGATCGGCGCCGCGGCCGCACCGATCGTCATCGTGACGCTCGCGTCATCGACCGTCTCGACCGCCCCCACGAACGTGTCGCCACCGAAGAGGTCGACCCGCCAGTCGCCGGCGGCCTCCGGAAGATCGCCCACCGGCAGCGGGAAGCGGATCCCGCGCACGGCGTCGAGTGAAAACTCGAACGGCTCCGTGAATGCGGCCGACCGCCAGAGGATCGTCTCCCGCGGCTTTCCAACCGGGACGAGCCCGCCGGTGATGAACCCATCGTCCGACAGATCGAGGACGGCCGGCATCGCCTCGGTCGCCGGGTCTCCGGGCCCCGCAGCGGTGGCGAGGCCGCACGCCACCGCGGCGAGGAGAAGGCACCAGCACGCCGCGGCGGCGCGGTTGGCTCGCGGGCTCGTGCAAGTCGGAATGCAAGGGGAGGTGTGCATCGCTTCACCGCTCGTAGATCGGCAGGAAGCGGTAGTTGACCGCCACGGAGAGGAGCGTCAGGCAGGTGCCGACGACCGGACCGTTGTCTCCTGGTTCGACCGCGAAACTGCCGTCCGGCATCCGCTTCTGCTTGAGCTCCCGGACGAGCCCGTCGTTCCACCGCCGCCAGGCGTCGACGTCGGCCTGCAGCAGGGCCTGCGCGCGGTAGTAGCGGGTGTAGGAAGTGTGACCCTGCGGCTGCTGCTGCGTGGCCAGACTCCGCTTCACGATGAACTCCGACGCCTGCTTGTACTGGGGGAGATCCTTTCGCCGCGCGATGGCGAGCACGAGCGATCCGATCGACGTCGTGGCATCGCTGCCCCCCTGCGGACCGCTGTACCCGACCTGACCGCTGGCGGACGTCGACGCCGTGAAGTACCTGATCGCCTTGTCGATCGTCTCGTCGGGCACCTCGATGCCGGCGTTCCTCGCGCCCAGGAGCCCCATCATCACCGCGCCGCTCACCGACGTGTCGGCATCCCTCGACTCGGGCATGTACCGCCAGGCCCCGGTGGGGTTGCCCGCCGCGGAGGTGACCGCGAGCTTCACGCCGAGTTCCAACGACTCGCCGATCGACAATCCCTTGCCGCCGCCCCCTTCCTCGCTCCACAGCCCGCGCTCGTCCACGACGCCGTAGGCCTCGGCGAGTCCGAGCATCGCGAAGCCATGGTGGTACATGCTCGACTGACCCTGTTGCGAGTCGCCACCGAAGTAGCCCGTCTTCTTGTTCTGCGAGCGGATGATGTGCCTGACCGCCTTCCGCACCGGCACGCGGTAGGCGCCGTGGTTGGGATCCTCGCCCGAGGCGAGCAGCACCATCAGCCCCATTCCCGTGATGCCCGGGCCCTGGTTGCCGTCCTGCCAGGTGCCGGAGGCATCCTGCGACCGCGCGAGATACCGGCAGCCGGCGTCGTACAGCTCGCGGACGTCGCGGGGCACGGGATCGCCGATCCTGACGACGGGAGCCTGCGCCAGGCAGCGCGACGGCAGCTGCGTCGCCGCCGACGCCGCCAGGACCACCGCCACCGTCATGATGCATCTTCGCATGTCAGCTCCCTTTCGCGTGAATCCGTCAGTCGAGGATGATCTTCTGCTGCTTCAAGTGCGTCATCGCCTTGCCCTGCTGGATCACCCCCGCGAGGATCGGCCACTGCCGCTCGCTCACGACCTCCTTCAACCGCCTCTCGTCGATCCGGCCGAGCACGTGCCAGCAGATCATCGGGAGCCCCTGCGGGCCCTGCTGCCAGGCTTTCTGCGGGTCGATCCGCACCCGCTGCTCCACGAGGAGCCCGCGGAGGGCGTCGTGCTGCCGTGTCGTCAGGCCGAACTGAAGGTCAAACGACGCCATGCCTTCATCGACCACGGCCAGCCATTGCAGCCGCTCGCGATCGGCCGACTGCCGCTCCCATCGGGATCGCTGATCGTCATCGAGGATCGTGCCGATCATCGCCCGCAACAGGGGAGGGTCTGCCTCGCTGCCGGCGAGCATTCCCTGGAGACGGCTCATGTCCTGGTGAAACCGGTTCCACTCCGCGTGGTTCTCCTGCTTCTGGAGATCGATCGTGCGGCCGGCATACCGGCTGCGGATCGCTTCGACCTCGTCCCATGCCGGCCCGCTGTCGAGCTTCGCCGCAGCCTCGAGCTTTTTCCGCTGCACTTGGTTGAGGCCGCAGGCCGCATCGACCGCCGAGACAATCAGCATCGCCTTCGCGTGCACCTGCTCCCGCCACCGCTCCTCGCTCGCCCCGCGTCCGCCGAGCATCCCACGCATCTGTTGGTCGAGCGAAATCTGCTGTCCGGGGGTGGTCGGCGGAGCCACGCCGCCGGCCACGACCACGTCGTCCGCCGCGTCGGCCATGCGGCCGGCCGCGAGGATCGCTGCAACACCCGCCGCGACGATAAGCACGAGAGCATGCCTCATGGGAACCACCATGGATCGCGAGGGAGCGGCGGATGGATTCTTCCGAGCATGTCGGCTATCGGCGACTGGCCGCCCACGTGAATCTCCATTCGCTGGTTGGCCGGCCCCGAGAACACCCTCCGCTGCGAGTCGTCGAGGTGCGGCACGATGCATGCGTTCACCGACTGGTCGAAAATCAGTCGCCCATGGTGACGGTGCACCACGCGGAGTTTCATGAGCATGTCGTCGTTCCAGCGGTCCGACAGCGAACGGGCGATGGCCTCCCGCTGCGCCGGCGACAGGACGACGTGCGCATCGAGCATCGCGATGCAGGCATCGATGCACGACCGTTTCCGACGGTCGTTCCTCGCGGACAGTTCCGCGGCGAAGGCCGCCGCCTGCTCCTTCCCGACCTGCTCGGCCACGGCCTTGCCGATGGCGTCCGTGATGCGGGCGGCGGCGATGTCCGCAGTGGCCGGCGGCCCGTGCTTCCGAGCGGGAGCGGGCTTCCCCGCCGCGGCGGCGGCCCGCCGCATCGGCCTCCCGCCGAGCTGCGCCTCGGCCAGTTCGAGCGTCGCCTCCTTCACCACGTCCTCTCCCGCCTTCGCGATCGCACGCCGCGCTTCCGGCGGCAGGTCGCCGCAGATGCCGCGGAGCAGCTCGAGGTGGGAAAACAGCAGCTTCGTCAGCAGTTGCTCCCAGTGCACGGCCAACTGCTTGGCCTGCTCGCGCCGCTGCGCCTCCGCCGGGTCGATTTGTTCCGCGCCTGCCGCCGCGAAAAGGGCGATGGCAACGCACGCGGCCCGCACGCAGGTGATTCGCAGACGGATCCGGCTCATGGCTTACTCCTCGCGGCATCCCGGGTCCGTTCGAACGCGTTGAAGTAGGCGTCGAGCCCGTCCCGAAATTCCTCGGGCAGAACGCCGCCGGCCTTGCCGATCGCCTGATCCTCCTCGGGCGTGCCCGGCCGCGCGCGGCCATTCACGCCGGCACCGAGCCGGGCGAGCGCTCCGCCCATGCCGCCGCCGCTCCCGCCGCCGCTGCTACTGCCGCTTCCACCGCCGCCTCCACCTCCGCCTCCCCCGCCGCCGAACTGCGAGGCGAGCAAAAGCTCGATCACCTCCGTCTCGGCGGCGATCGCCCGGCGACCCGTCTCGGGGCTTGCAAGAATGCCCCGAGCCTCGTCCATGACGGTCTGCACCTGCCGGAAGAGCTTCGCCGGACCGGGGGGCGAAGCCCCGACCTTCTCGATGATGCCGGCCACCCGCTCTTCGAGCCGCTTCTGCTCCGCCGCAAGCGACTCGGCACGGCCGCGGTACGCCTTGGCATCGAGCTTCGCGCGGACTTGCTCGGCAATGCGGGTCTCCTCCCGGAGATTCGTCTCGGCCTCGAGGATCAGCATCGCCTCGAGCACCACTTCCGGCGGAAGGCTTTCGGGCGGCTCGCCCCCCTGCCCCTCGCCTCCTTCCTGGGGCGGCGGCACGAGCTCGTCGGCCCAGCGGTCGAGCGTGTCGGACCAGAACTCGGTCTGGCTGATCGAGGTGCCCGGCTCCTTCTGCATCTCGTCGCCGAGTTGCCGCAGGCTGCCGAGCACGTCGAGCGATCGCATCTCCTCGAGCACCGTCCGGATCGCGGGCTGCGGCCGCCGCTCCGCGTAGGCGTCCATGTCGTCCATGATCACGGAGAGTTTCGTGCCCACGACCTCGTTTTCCTCGGACGCCGACTTCACCCGACGATTGACCGCGTCGTCCCCCTTCTTCGCCGTCGAGCCGAACATGGTGCCGACGACGCTTGCCAGGTTCTCACCCACCTTCAGCTCGTTGCGGGACGCGGCCTTCAGCCGCTTCACGAAGGTCGTTCCCTCGAGGCGGCTCATCACGTCGGCGAGCTCTTCCGCGATCCTGGCGAACTCCTCGAGCAGCTTCCGCTGTTTTTCGACCGCCTCGTCGAGCAGCTGTCGCTGGGACGGTTTCTTCGCACCGCCCTTGGAGGGCACGTTGCCGACCTGCGTGGTCGGCAGGCCCAGCGGGCTCGGGCTCCCCTCGCCCGGCGGCGATTCGGCCTCCTCCGGCTTCTCGCTCTTCTCGTCGTCGGCCCGATACGCCGAGTCTTCCCGGTCGCTCGGCTGCGGGATAGCAGGCGGCTGCGGCGAGCCCGACTGGGCCTCATCGCTTGGGGCAGGCTTTCCATCGGGAGTCTGCTGCGGCTGCGACGGAGCCTCGGACTG
>JBBAVU010000029.1:7356-20572 GCA_040397565.1 Pirellulales bacterium
GAGCCGGGCTTCGATTCCTTCGGCGGCTGTGGCTCGCCGGCTTCGGTCGGCTCCTTCCCGGCGTTGGCTGCCGCCTCGAGCAACTCCCCGATGTCGGGCATGCGGCGGTCGGCCATCTCCGCGAGATCCTCCACCTGCCGGGCGAGCTTTTCGACCGCATCGGCCTCGAACTCCGGGTTCCGCGCCGCCTCCTGCACGAGCTTCTCGCCGCTCTCGGCGAGCCGCTCGAGCCGGCGGGCGTTGGCCCGCTCCGCGGCGGCCTGCTCGCGGATCGCGCGGCGGTTCTCGGTGGAATCGAGCTCGTCGGTCGGCAGGTCACGCAGCTCCTCGTTCCGCGCGAGCAGTTCCATCTCCCGATCGCGGACCTCGGCCGTCTGCTGCCGCCACCGGGCGATCTGGTCGTTGATCCACAGGGCGTGATCGGCCGCGGACATCACGAGGAACACCGCCGGCGGCGTGTAGACCCGTCGCCTCCCCGGAAAAAAGTCCTCGACGAACCCGCGGACCTCCACGGCCTTTGGCGCGATGCCGAGCGCGGCCGGTGAAAACGTGCCGGCGGCCTCGAGCGACTCCACGCGGGAATCGCCGGCGGCGAGGAGCCGCTCCCCCGTATCGCGACTGCCGTCGTCCTGCCCCTCCACGCCGACCCACTCGATGCCCGCTTGCTTCACGCCGAAGTCGTCCTTCGCACGCAGCGTGAAACGCACGGTGTCGGTCTCGAGCAGCACCGACCGGCCCGCGAGACCGTCGGACGTGATCGTCGGCGGCGCGTCGTCGCGGGCCTGTAGTCCCACGACGAGCGGCTTGCCGGCCGAAAGCCCGAGCGTGTCCTGCCACTCGAGCGTGATCTCACGATCGCGATCGACCTCGACCGCCGCCGTCGCGAAGCTGGCCCCCTCGGGCACGACCTCGAGTCCGTCGGCCCGGGCGACGGAGAGGTCACGATTGGCGGTCGCGGCCACCGTCACCGTGCTCCCCTTCACGACCGACACCACGCCGCCGCGGGCATCCTTCACGATGGTTTCAGGGCGATCGAGATACTCGGGAAGCTGGACCCTCGCCTCGATCCCGGCGATTTCCGGTCGGAAGGTGGGCGCGAGAGTCACCTTCTGCCGCGCGTCGCCGACCGACAGCGATAGCGACGCCTCCGCTGCCTGGGGCGGCAGCATGAAGCGGTAGCGGTCGCCGTCGCGGCTGCTTGCCCGCGCCGGCCCGCGACCGATTCGCGCCACCGCCCGGTCGGGCCGCCATCGCGAGTCTTCCCGTAGCGCGACACCGATCTCCGTTTCCTCGCCGTGGGGCACGACGAGCCTTCCCGGCAGGCGATCGACCCGCGTGAACGTGAACCGCTCCACGGCCTGCCACGGCGCGAGCAGCCGCCGCCACGCATTCGCGGCCGCCTCGGGGAACACGAGCGGCATCACCGCCGCGAGCAGGAGCGGGCCGGCTGCGAGCGCGGCCCAGAGCAGGTGCCTCGGACGGGGCACGGCCTCCCGCAACTCCTGCCGGCCCGTCGCCTCGGCCACCTGCCTGATGGCGGCCTCGCACAGGCTTCGCGATCGCTGCTGCTCGCTGCGGTTGCGGACGATCTCGACGACGCCGAGCAGTTGGTCGCCGAGCGATGGAAACCGCCTCGCGATGAGCCTCGCGAGGCTGTCGAGCCTCCGGTGCCGCCAGATCCAGCGGTGCGCGGCGATCGGGATCGCGGCGCCGCAGCCGGCCGACACGGCGAACAGGATCCACCGCACGAGGACCGACGTCTCGCCGAGCCGATCGGCCACGAAGAGCACGAGCCACGCCACGAGCAGCCCGAACGCGGCCACGCCCACGGCCTCGATCGACTTGATCCGCCAGAGCATGCGGCGGAAGGCGTCGAGCTGGAGGTGCAGCCCTTCGGGCAGCGAGAGCGGTTCGGCGGTCGATGCGCGATCGTTCATCAGAACAGCCCCTGCCATTTCCTCCCGACCCAGAACGCGGCGAGCAGGGTCACGAGCGTCGCCAGTGCCGCGGGGTGGGCCCAGAGTCTCACGCGTCGCACCTCCGGCGGGCTCTCCGGCAGCCCGCGGATCGCCTCGATCACGCTCGACAGTTTACCCGATGGCGTCACGCGGCCCTGCGTGAGCCGCGCGATCTCCTCCATGACGTCGGGCCGGGCCGGCTCACCCACCGCCTCCCCGGCCGCCGCCTGCACGAAGACCGACGTCGCGAGCGGCTCGCCCGCCTCCGCGCAGGAGAGTATCAGTTCATGGCTGCCCGGCTCCCGCGGGGTCCATCCGCCGGAGAAGACGCCCCACTGCCCCTGCTCTCCCGGTGCCGCGAGCCGGAGGGTTTCCTCGGCGCCCGAGGGCGATCTGACCGTGACGGTCATGGAGCCGGTGACGATCGGCTCGCCGACCGGGTCGCTGCCGCTCGCGTCGAGCGACACCACCTGCCCGACCTCCGGCTGCTCCGGCGTGAAGAGCAGCCGCATCCGCTCCCCCTTGGCCATCGTGCGGCGGTAGGCCATCCAGCGGACGACCTGCCCCCAGAAGCGGTAGTGGTACTTGTCTTCGACCCCCTTCCGCCACCGCCACGCGCCGTCGGTGGCCATGAAGAGCACCTTCCCCGCGCCGAACGGCCGCGTCACGAGCAGCGGGATTCTGCCGAACTCGTTCGACGCGGCGTCGTGCACCGCGAGCACCTCGCTGCCGGCCTTCGCGCGGAGCACGGGCCCGTACCACTGGAACCCCGGCAGCGCGTCCCAGACCGCGAGGTTCTCCTCGACGGAATCGGCAAGCCGCGTGAGCAGGCTCGTGCGTCCCCGGTCGGTGAGCGCGAAATTTCCAGGTGTGGGAGTGCCCGTTCCCTCCGGCCGCGCCGAATCGACCATGACCGGCAGCAGGTCGCCGAGCGGCGAATCGACGAGCGACAGCTCGTTGCCGAGCGGTCCCGGCATGAAGACGAGGCCCGAAGCCTGGAACTCGACGAGCCCCTCGAGGAGCCGGCAGTCCTCCTCGGTGAGCTGACGCTCGCCGAGCCCCACGTCGCCGAGGAACACGACGTCGAACTGCGACAGCTCGTCGAGGCTGCCGGGAAACCGCTTGATGTAGTCCTTGTTGCCGCCGCCCACTTTCGACAGCCCGGGCTGGAAGAGCAGGCAGGAGAGCTCGACGCCGGGGTCGCGGGCGAGCGCGTTGCGAAGGTAGCGGTATTCCCACCGCGGCACGCTCTCCACGACGAGCACCCGCAGCTTCTCCTGCCGGATCGCGACGGGGGCCGTGCGGGAATTGTTGTCGTCCACGACCTCGGCGGCGTCGGGAGGCACCCGCACGGTGATGGTGAAGTCGCCCGTGTCGGCGGGCGTCCAGTAGACGGCGTCGGAGGTCTTCGCCATCGACGCCAGCCGCACCTCCTTCGTGAAGCTTCGCCCGTCGGAGGTCTCGATGACGACGCTCACCGCCTGCTCCCGTGGCAGCGTGCTCTTGATCGTGAAGGGGATGCGGAACGGCTTCCCCACGACGCCCGTCACGGCCGAGTCGAGCGAGGCGACGGCGATGTCCGGCAGCGGCGTGACGCTGCCCACCGGCACGGCCATCACGGGGATGCCGGCGAGCCGCAGCGCCGCGGCCGCCTGCGCGGGAGGCCGGCCCTCGTTCCAATCACCGTCCGACGCGAGCACGACGGCCTTGAGGTCGGTTTCGCCGCGGAGGGCGGCGTCGAGCGGCTCGAAGAGGTTCGTGCCGGGCTGCGACGGCTTTCCCTCGCCGGTTTCCCGGGAAGGAAAGGTCGCGATGCGGACCGTGAAGCGGTCCTCGAGCGGTTTCCAGAAATCGGCCTCGCGCAAGTCGGAGACAGCCCGCTCCCGCGAGACGATCTGGGCCGCGGCGGGCGACTCCCCTTGCGACGCCCCGGCCTGCTGCACGTCGGCCGTGGCCATACTCCGCGAGTCGTCCACGAGCACCGCGACGACCGGCTTCTCGGAGGGCCTGGTCTCCGTGACCCACTCGGGCTGGTTGAGCAGGAGCACCACGAAGGCGGCGATGAGGAAACGCAGCGACTCGAGCAGCCCATACCCCGGCCGAAAGCCGCTCCTCCACCAGCCGGCCAGGCAGACGGCCGCGACCACCGCGAGCAGCGCGACCGACACGCCGAGCGACCAGGGAGTCCACGAAAACCGCAGGCCGTCGGCGGCGACCGTGACGTCGGCAGGCATCGCGGGAATCGTCATGCCACCACTCCCGCGGGCCGCGCGACGACAGCCGGCCTCGTCCTCGAGGGAAGGCAGAGCAGCCCTTCCACGACGAGCGCCACGAGCACGGCCGTGAGAAAGAGCCGCCAGACCTCTTCCACGATTCCGTTGCGATCACCCGCCTTCCGCTCGAAACGGGTGAACCGCAGCCCCTCGAAGATTGCGTCCACCTGCCGATCGGCCACGACGTCGGCGGCATCCTCGGCGGCCGGACGGTTCACGGCGATCAACCCGCCGCGAGCCGCACTGTCGCGAGCCGCACTGTCGCGGGCCACACCTTCGCCCGTCACGTAGACGCCGGCATGAAATCCCGCCTCGGTCGAGGGCGACGGCGGCCCGTCCACCTGCCGCCAATCGAAGGAATCGCTTGCCGCTGCCGCTCCGCCGCGGCCGCTCGCTCCGGCGTCGGCCTGCCGCGCGGTGGCGACGGCCGCCACGCCAACGTCGATCGCCCGCTGCACGATCGCATAGAGCACGACGCCGTTGGCCGCGAGATCGGAATCCCGCGATGAAGGCGTCGTGGCGAGAAAATGGACGCCCCCGCGGCCGGTGGCCCGCACGACGAGCGGGCTGCCGTCGGGAAGCACCGCCAGCGGCGTGCCCTCCCCTTCGATCGCGCGGCTGCGACGGATCTCGAGTTCGCCCACCGGCAGCGGGTCGCCGCTGCGGGTGCCGGCGAGCAGCCCCTCTTCCGTCCGCCACGAGGCGGGGCGGACGGGCGGACTGTGCTCGCTCCACGCTCCCCAGCCAAGCCCGCCGAAGCGGGCGTTCGACGCGGCGTCGGGCGGCAGGAAGATCACCTCACCGCCCCGATCGACGAACTTCATGAGGGCCTCCGCCGCCGGCCCCTCGGGCACGGCCGACTGCCAGAGAACGACCGCGACGTCGTCGAGCGGCGTCGCCGCGAACGCCTCGGCCGTCACGGCATCGCCGGCCGCGCGGAGCAGCCGGTCGGGCGGAATGCCCGCGACGAGTCCGAGCACCCGCCGTGCCTGGGCGTCGTCGGCCACCACCACCGACCGACGCACCGGCGGCACGCCGAAGGCGAAGTAGAACTCGTTGTCGGCAGGATTCTCGTCGGCGGGGATCGAGACGCGACCGAAGCCCCTGGCCTGCGAGGGATCACCCGACGTCGCGAGCACGTCGGCGTCGATCGGGATCGCGTGCCGCGGGAGGATCGCCTCCGCTCCGGCGAGATCGACCTCGACCGTGGACCGGGCCCGGCCCAGCTCGATCCCCACCGGCACGCGAAGCGGCCGGCCGGCGGCCGCTCGGCGAACCTCGACGTCCATGACGAGCTGCCACGCATTGCCCCGCGGCTCGAGCACCGGATCGACGACCCGCACCGAGAGATTCTCTTCGGCAGGTTGCGGATAGCCGAGGAGCGTGAGCCGCACCGTCTGCGGAAGCTTCGCGAGCGTCTCGCGGATCGGCTCCCAGGCGGGGTCGGCCGTCTTCCAGTCGTTCGCCCGCTGATCGGAGCAGATCCAGATCGTCGCCGCCTCGCCCTGCGACTCCGAGAGCCACTCGCACGCGGCCTGCATCAACCGCGGCAGGTCCGCCGCGGCGGCGGCCGGCTCCGCCTCCGTCGCCTGCAGGATCGCCCGCGGCGAGTCGAGCTCCACCGGCCGGTAGGAAACGCTGTCGATGAGGATCGTGCGCCCGACGCCGAGCGATTCGAGCGACGCGGCCAGCTGCCGCCGCGCCGTGTCGAGCTTCGACTCGCCACCGGGCCCGGAGGCCTGCGCCATGCTCGGCGAGCGGTCCACGAGCACGATGGCCGTGCCGCCGCGGTCGCCGCCCGCCGCCGCGAGCCAGCCCTGCGACAGCGGCCGGCTCACCGCCACGACCGCGGCCGCCACGGCCGCCATCCGCAGGAGCATGATGAGCCACCGCCGCAGCCGCGTGTAGCCTCGGGAGAGCGCGCGGGCCGACCGGAGAAACATCATCGCCGCCCACTCCACCGACTGGAACCGCCGCTGGTTGATGAGGTGGATGACGAGCGGCAGGGCGACGAGCGACAGCGCCCAGAGGATCGCGGGCTGGAGGAACGTCATCGGCCCGCCCTCCCCGAGGCCCTGCCCACGAGGAACCGGGCCAGCACCTTCTCGTAATCCTCGTCGGTGACGACGCGGTGGTAGTCGATCCCCTGCTCGAGCACCGTTTGCCGGATCGAGCCGAGGTGCGCGGCGAGCGCCTTCGCGTAGCGGTCGGCGATCTCGACGGGGTCGACGAAGATCGGCTCGCCCCCCTCGGCGTCGAGGAACCGCGTGGGCCGCTGAAAGTCGAACGCCACCTCCTGCGGGTCGAGCAGATGGAAGACGGCGACGTCGTGCCGGCGAAACCGCAGGTGGCCGAAGCAGCCGGCGAGCTCCTCCGGATCCATCAGGAGATCGGACACGATCACCACGAGCGCCCGCTGCCGCACGGTCTCGGCAAGTTCATGGAGCACCTGCGGCAGTCGCGACGGCCCCTGCGGAGCCGCCTGCTCGAGGACGTCGAGCACGAGCCGCAGGTGGGCCGCGTTCCTCCGCGGCGGCAGGTGCTGCACGATCTTCTCGGCCGCGCACGAGATGCCGACGGCGTCCCCCTGCCGGCTGGCAAGGAAGGCGAGCGTGCCGGCCAGTCGCCGCGCGTAGTCGATCCGCGGGATGCCCGTCGAGCCAAACCGCATCGAGCCGCTCGTGTCGACCACGAGGCAGCATCGCAGGTTCGTGTCGGCCTCGTACTCCTTGACGTAGTTGCGGTCGGTGCGGCCGTAGACCCGCCAGTCGAGCCGCCGCAGGTCGTCGCCGGGGACGTACTTCCGGTACTCCGCGAACTCGACGCTCGATCCGCGGTGCGGGCTCACGTGCCTTCCCGACACGCTGCCCACCATCGGCCGCCGGGAGAAGAGCGGCACGGCCGACAGCCGCGACACGACGCCGCTGTCGATGAACGTCCGCGTCGGCCGGTCGGTGAACATGTTTTAGCGACCCTCGTCCGCGATCGCCTCGGTCACGAGCCTCTCGACGATCTTCCTCGAGTCGATTCCCTCGGCCTGCGCCGCGAACGTGGTGAGCACGCGGTGGGAGAGCACGGGCGCCGCCACCGCGGCCACGTCCTCGAGCCGCACCATGTAGCCGCCGGTGAGCGCGGCCCGGCTCTTGGCCCCGAGCACGAGGTACTGCACGGCCCGCGGCCCCGCCCCCCACGACACGAGCGGCTTGAGCCAGTCGGGCGCGGTCGGCCCCTGGGGCCGCGTCCGCCGCGCGAGCCGGGCGGCGAACCGATAGATATGGTCGGGCACCGGCATCCTCCGGACGAGCTGCTGCGCGTCGATGATGTCGGCGGCCGAGAGGACGTGGTCGAGCGGCGGCGGGGGCTCGCCGGTGGTGGTGCGGGCGATCATCACCTCCTCGTCCTCCGACGGGTAGTCCACGTCGATCAGGAACATGAAGCGGTCGAGCTGCGCCTCCGGCAACGGGTAGGTGCCCTCCTGCTCGACCGGGTTCTGGGTGGCCAAGACGAAGAACGGCGGCTCGAGCCGCGAGGTCTTGCCCACCACGGTGACCTTCTGCTCCTGCATCGCCTCGAGCATCGCGGCCTGCGTCTTGGGGGGCGCGCGGTTGATCTCGTCGGCCAGCACGATGTTGGCGAACACGGGCCCCGGCACGAAGTGGAACTCTCGCCGGCCGGCGGCACCTTCCTGGAGGATGTCGGTGCCGGTGATGTCCATCGGCATGAGGTCGGGCGTGAACTGGATGCGGCTGAATTTCAGGGAGACCGCCTCGGCGAGCCGGCTCACGAGCAGCGTCTTGGCGAGGCCGGGCACGCCCACGAGCAGGGCGTGGCCGCGGGCGAAGAGGCAGACGGCGAGCTTCTCGATCGTCTCCCGCTGGCCGATGATCACCCGCGCGAGTTCCTGCTGGAGCCGCGAGTACGACTCGCGGAGGCGATCGAGCTTGCGGACGTCGTCGTCGGGCAGTTCGGGGGAGGGGCTCATCGGGACGGGGATCCTGGGGGGTGGGAGCGGGAGACGCCGCGGCGAACTGCGAGTCTATTCGCAGCACGAGCCTTTTCGGATTCCAACCCATGGAAACCCGCCGCAGCCGCCGGATTCAGGGCGTTTCAGCCGCGAAGGCCGAGGCCGAGCTTCGTCCGACAGAAGTCGATGCTCCGGGAAAGCTCCGCTGCCTGGTACTCCCGTTCGCTCTCCTCGCGGGGCCGGTCGGGGTCGGGGCGGAACGGCTCGAGCGGCCGCCCCTTCTTCGCGAGCGCCAGGAACGCGGCGAGGTCGGAAGCCCGCGCCTCCGGGTAGGCCTTCCAGAACTCGCGGTCGCCGATCGGGAAGGTCTTCGCGAATCCGGAGATCGTTTCGATGTGCACGGTCACGTTCACGCAGTGCTTCGCGAAGTGGTCGAAGAAGGCTGCCAGGTCGGTGCAGCCCTCCCCCATCGCCGTCCACTGCACGGCCACGCCGCCGTCGGCCGGCCAGAGCATCGAGTCGCGAAGGCTCGTCGTGACGACGTGCGGCGCGAGCCGCCGCAGGGCGTCGAGCGGGTCTTCGAGGGCCCAGCAGGCGTTTCCCGAGTCGAAGTTCACGCCCACGAATTCGGGCCCCGCCTCCTCGACGAGCCGCAAAAGCTCCCGCGACTGCATGTCGCCGGCATGGTTCTCCACGGCGATCTTCACGCCGGCGTCGGCCGCCTGCGAGCGGACCGTCCGCAGCACCTTCACCATGTCGGCGATCCGCGCGTCGATGCCGCCGGGCGTCTGCCGGTCGGCCGCGTTGCCGAGGATCACGCGGAAGGCCGGCGAGCCGAGGGCCTTCGCCATTCGGATCCCGAGGGCGAGGTGCTCCTCGGCCGTGCCGTGATCGGGCTTGAACGTGGTGGACGTGGGGCAGACGCTCCACGAGCCCAGCACGACGTCGACGCCGCGGTCGGCCGCATGGCGGCGGATCTCGCCGAGCGACGCATCGTCGAGCTTTCCGCCGAAGGGACCGAAGTCGGTGATGAAGACCGAGTCGCATGAAAGCTTCGCGGCGTGATCGACGAGCTGCCGGGCGTTCCACTTCATGCCGCGGACGGCGAAGTTGTCGAACCCGAGCTTGAGGCCGCGGCGGACCGGCGAATCGGCCACGGCCGGCCGGCCGGCGAACCCGCCTGCGGCGACCGCGACGCCCGCGGAGAGGAAGCGGCGACGGGCGATGGCGGCGCGAGTCATGCGATCGTCGGCCGCTTCCACGGCGGGCGATACGCCCGCGCGAGAGCCGCCGTGGCCTCGGCGTCGCCGGGCACCGAGCGGGTGGCCGGGTCGTACTGCAGCGGCCTGCCGAGCCGCATCGCGAGGTTGGCGAGGATGCAGCTCGCCGAGGAGATGTGCCCCTCGGCCACGTCGGCCACCGGCCGGCCCCGGCTGTCGATCGCGGCGAGGAAGTCGAGCATGTGGCGGCGGGTCGCGGGGGCGGCGTTGAGTTCTATCTTCTCCTCGGTCACGTCCTCCGGGTACTGCTCCTTCTCGTAGACGCAGTCGAACGCGAGCCGCTCCGCCTTCGGGTCGTGCGGGATGAACTCCGCCCGCATCGTGCTCCCCTTGAGCACCCCCTTCTCGCCGTGCAGGAAGAACGCCCAGGGGTAGTCGCGATCCACCGGCTCCCCCCAGCTGCGGTGCTGCCAGACGCACTCGAGGCCGTCGTACTCGAACACCGCCGACTGCGTGTCGGGGATGTTCGACTTCCCATCCTTCTGGACGTAGATGCCTCCCTGCGAGCTGATCCGCCGCGGCCAGCCGAGGCCGAGCATCCAGCGGACGGTGTCGAGCATGTGCACGCACATGTCGCCCATGATGCCGTTGCCATACTCCGTGAACGTCCTCCACCAGCGGAGGTGCGGCAGGCCGTCGTAGGGCCGAAGCGGCGCGGGGCCCGTCCACATCTCATAGTCGAGGAAGTCGGGCACGGGCTCGACGGGAGGATTGCCGTTGGCCCGCATGTGGAAGTAACAGCACATGTCGACGTGGCCGACCTTGCCCAGGAGCCCCGCCTCGACCACCCTTTTCTTCGCGTCGATGAGGTGGGGCGTGCTCTTCCGCTGCGTGCCGATCTGCACGACGCGGCCGAGCCGGCGGGCGGCGGCGAGGATCGCCTCCCCTTCGAGCACGTCCACGCTGATCGGCTTCTGGAGGTAGACATCGGCGCCGGCCTCCATGGCGGCGATCGCATGGAGCGCGTGCCAGTGGTCGGGGGAGCCGACGAGCACGATGTCGAGGTCGTGGTCGGCGAGCATCTTCCGGTGGTCGCCGTAGGTGAGCGGCGCCGCCCCCGACTTCTGCCGCTCCTTCGCGATCTTCACCGCCCCGGCGAGCTGGTTCCGGTCGGGGTCGGCGATCGCCACGATCTCGACCGGCGCCACCTGCACGAGCCGCCAGAGGTCGCTCTTGCCATACCAGCCGGCGCCGATGAGCCCCACCCTCCGCGGCTTCGCGACCGCGGCGAGGCCCTCCTCACCGAACAGTGCGAAAGCGGCACCGCCCGCAGCCGTGGCGAGGAGCCGGCGGCGGCTGATTGAGAACGGCAAGGGCACGAATCCGGTCGACATGCGCACCAGCATAAAGCATGGCCGGGAGGTGACGCCCCGCGTGGTCATCGGGCCGCAATTGCCGATGGCGTTTTTCCGGATAAAATGCCAACTATGTTTACCAGACGATGCCCGATCCCCGACCGCTCGTGCTTTCTGTTCGGGCCGCGTGGCACCGGGAAATCAACCTGGATCCGCACCGCCATCGAAGCGGTCGTGAACTACGACTTGCTCGACGCAGCGGAGTCGATTCGGCTGGCCGCCGACCCAGGGCTCCTGGCCCGCGAAACCGCCATGGTGCCGGCCGGTGGCTGGGTGGCCATCGACGAAATCCAAAAGGTGCCCGCCCTTCTCGACGAGGTACACAGGCTGATCGAGTTGCGGCGGCTGCGGTTCGTGCTGTCGGGATCGAGTGCTCGGAAACTGCGCCGCGGCGGCACGAACCTGCTGGCTGGTCGGGCCGACATGCGGCGGATGTATCCGCTCGTGTCGGCCGAGTTGGGCGCGGACGCCGACATCGACCGCATGATCGAGTTTGGATCGCTTCCCTTGTCCGTCACCGGCGCCGATCCAAAGATGTTTTTGAAGAGCTATGCTCTCACTTATCTGCAGGAGGAGATCCGGGCCGAGGCGTTGACCCGAAACCTCGGCGGCTTCGCGCGATTTCTGGAAGTTGCAGCGAGGCAGAACGCACAAGTGACCAATGCCGCCGGCATCGCCCGCGATGTGGGCGTGAGCCGGCAGTCGGTGCAGAATTGGTTCGAGATCCTCGTCGATACGCTGCTCGGCTCATGGCTGCCGGCCTGGAAGCTCAAGCGGGCCACGAAACAGGTCGCCCATCCGAAGTTTTATCTCTTCGACAGCGGCGTGGCACGGGCGCTATCGGGCCGGCTGCCGTACCCGGCGTCGCCGGAGGAGCGCGGTGCGCTTCTCGAGACGCTCATCCACAACGAGTTGTGCGCGTACCTGGAGTACAGCGGTCTCGACTATCCGCTCTTTTTCTGGCGGACACCCGATGGCGTTGAAGTCGATTTCCTGTGCGAAACCGCCTCGGGCTACATCGCGATCGAGGTCAAGGCCGCCACCGGCTGGCGGCAGGCGGCGAGTCGTGGACCGGCCCGCCTGTCGTCCGAACTCGGTCCGAAAAAGGTTCGCGCGTATGGCGTCTATCTTGGAGCCCGCGAGGCGACCTACGAACCCTGTCGCGTTCTTCCCGTCATCACCTTTCTTCGGCGGCTCTGGGCCGGCGAGATCATCGGATGAGCGACCCGCCCCCGAGTCGCGCCGCGATCTCCTCGAGCGGCACCCCCTTCGTCTCCGGCACCATCGCGAGCACCCAGACGAGCTGCAGCGCCATCATGCCGCAGAAGAAGGCGAAGACGACGCTCGGCGGAAACAGGCTCACGAGCGACGGGAAGACGGTCGTGAGCGCCGCCGCCATCACCCAGTGGGTCCCGCTGCCGATCGCCTGGCCCGTCGCCCGAAACCGGTCGGGAAAGATCTCGGCGATGAAGACCCAGATCACGGCCCCCTGCCCCACCGCATGCGCCGCGATGAAGCCGAAGAGGCAGGCCGGCACGATCGAGGTCACGCCGTTGGCGAAGGCCCAGCTGCACAGGCCGAGCGACAGGATGTAGCCGAGCGAGCCGACGACGAGGAGCGTGCGGCGGCCGAGCCGGTCGATGAGCCACAGCCCCACGAACGTGAAGACGAGGTTCGTGATGCCGATCCCGATCGACTGCAGGAGCGCGGCCTTCTCGCCGAGCCCCGCCATCTCGAAGATCCGCGGCGCGAAGTAGAGCACGGCGTTGATGCCCGAGAGCTGGTTGAACAGCGCGATCAGGAAGGCGAGCAGGAGTGGTTTGCGGACGTCGGCGAGCGATCCGGCGGCGGGGCCGGAGCCGGCCACGGATTGCGAGGCGGCCAGGATGCGGCCGGCCGCGGCCTCGATCTCGGAGGCACTCGCGGTCGGGTCGATCCGGGAAAGCGTCTGGAGCGCCCGCGAATGGTTCCGCTCGCCCCCGGCCATGAGGAGCCAGCGTGGGCTCTCCGGGATCGCGAGGCAGGCGACGGTGTAGATCGCGGCGGGCAGCGCCTCCGCGCCGAGCATCCACCGCCAGTCGTTCGGGATGCCCTCGAGAAGGTAGTTGGAGACGAACGCCGCGAGGATGCCGAAGACGATGTTGAACTGGAAGAGCCCCGCGAGGCGGCCGCGGGCGGCCGGCGGCGAGATCTCGGTGATGTAGAGCGGGGCCGTCACGGTCGAGATCCCCACGCCCACGCCGCCGATGAACCTGGCGATGATGAACGTCCAGACGTCGGTCGCAAGCCCGCTCCAGACGGCCGACACGAAGTAGAGCACGCCGATCACGATGAGCGTGGGACGGCGGCCCCAGCGGTCGGTCGGCCAGCCGCCGACGATCGCGCC
>JBBAVU010000030.1:0-20468 GCA_040397565.1 Pirellulales bacterium
GGCCCGACGACGATCAACGCTGGCGCCCTGCAATTCGCCAGCAGGAGCGCCCTCTACGGCGGCACCACCGCCAACTGGACGAGGACCAATATCACGGCCAACTCTGGCGGCATCCTGGCGGTGAGCGTCGGCAGTTCGGGCGATCTGTTCACCGATGCCGACGTGGCCACGCTGCTTTCGGGCGTCGGCGGCACGGTCAATAACAACGGCCTGCGGGCCCGCTCGAGCATCGGCTTCGACACGACGAGCGCCACGAGCGGCACCTTCACGCTCGGAAGCGTGGTCGCCGACACGGCCGGCACGGGCGGCGGCGCCGTGGGCCTCGTGAAGCTTGGCGCCGGCACGCTCGTCGTCCAGGGGGCCAACACGTTCACCGGCACGACGGCCGTCGGCATGGCGGGCAGCGGCAATGCCGGCACGCTCCGGTTGGCCTCGACCGGCACGATCTCGGGGATCGCGTCCGTCTTCGGCGGCACGCTCGATTTCAACGGCAACAACCGCACGCTCACGGCGCTCAACGTCGGCGGCGGCGCAGCCGGCTCGACCGCCTCCGTGCTCACCGGATCGGGTACGCTCACGCTCGGCGGCAACGTCACGTTCGACGCCACCAACAATCCCGGCGGGGCCACGATCTCGGGCAACCTGTCGCTCGGCAACGCGAACCGCACGTTCACGGTGAACGACTCGTCGGCCGCAACCAATGACCTCACGATCGACGCTGTGATCTCGAGCGGCAGCCTCACGAAGGCCGGCTCCGGGGCGCTCCTGCTCTTGAACGCCAACACCTTCACGGGCGGCGCGACGCTCTCGGCGGGCACGATCTTCGTGGGCAACAATGCGGCCCTGGGCACGGGCACGATCACGTTCGGCGGCGGCACCCTGGCGTCCGACTCGACCACCGCAAGGTCGTTCACGAATGACGTGGCCTTCACCGGCAACTACACGCTCGGCAGCGGCAACGCGATCTACGCCGGCCCCCTCACGCTCTCCGGCTCGGTGAATCTCGGCGCGGCGACGCGGACGCTGACGGTGTCGTCGAGTGCCACGCTCTCGGGGGTCGTCTCCAACGGCGGCCTCACGAAGGCCGGCACGGGGGTGCTCACGCTCTCAAACGCCAACACCTTCGCCAGTGGCGCGACGCTGTCGGCAGGCATGGTCTTTGCGGGCAACAACGCGGCCCTCGGCACGGGCACGATCACGTTCAACGGCGGCGGACTGTCGTCCGATTCGACCGCCGCGAGGTCGTTCACCAATGCCGTCGCCTTCACCGGCGACGGCACGCTCGGCAACGCGACCAACACCGGCCCCCTCACGCTCTCCGGGTCGGTGAATCTCGGCGCGGCGACGCGGACGCTGACGGTGTCGTCGAGCGCCACGCTCTCGGGGGTCATCTCCGGCAGCGCCGGGAGCGGCCTCACGAAGGCCGGCACGGGAGTGCTCACGCTCTCCGGCTCCAACTCCTACTCGGGCGCGACCACGATCCAAGCCGGCGGGCTCATCCTCGACTACTCCGCGCAAGACAACTCCAAGCTCGGCGACTCCGCCGCCCTCACGCTCGGCAGCGCCGGCGCGACCGCGTCGGTCACGCTCTCCGGCGGCTCGCACGTGGAAGCCGTCGGCTCCACCACGCTCGGCGGCGGCTACACCACGATCGCCCGCTCGGGCGGCTCCTCGACGCTGCGGCTCAACGCGATCACGCGTTCAGCCGGGGCCACGATCGACTTCGCCGAGGGGAGCCTCGCCGACACCGACACGATTAACACCAACGGCATCCTCGGAGCCTGGGCCACCGTGGCCACCGACAGCTGGGCGATGAATTCCACGAACGCCGCCGACGGCGCCATCACCGCCTACACGGCCTACACCAACATCGACGCCACGGGCTCGACGCTCGCCAACGACTCGACGACCAACGTCCAATTCAACGCCGCGGGCCCCGGCGGCAATGTGCAGCTCGGCGCCGCGACCACCGCGGTTAACACGCTCCGGCAAAACTTCACGACGGCCGCGACGGTGAACACGGCCGGCGGCACGCTCCGCACCTCGGGCATCATGGTCGGCTCGGCCGGTCAGTCGCTCACGCTCGGCAGGGCCCCCGGCAGCGGCACGCTGACCGCGGCGACGGCCGGCGGCGAACTCATGCTCATCAACAATTCGGCGAATCCGCTGCGGATCAACGCCCTCGTGGCAGACAACACCTCCGCCTCGTCGCTCACGAAGTCGGGCACGGGCCGGGTGCTCGTCACCGGCGGCGCGAGCTACACCGGCCCCACGGCGATCAACGCCGGCACGCTCGAGATGCGGGTGCTCGCAGGCACGACCACGCTCTCGGGCTCGATCTCCGGCCCCGGCGGCCTCGTGAAGTCGGGCGGCGGCGCACTCACGCTGTCGGCCACGAATTCAAACTTCTCCGGCCCGATCACGCTCGCCGCCGGCACGCTGAATTGGTCGGCCGCAAGCAACCTCGGCACCGGCCGGATCAACGTCACGGGCAACGCCGGCTTGCGGTTCACCGCTAACGCTGGCGTGCCGATGAATAACTCGGCCATCGTGATGTCCGACGGTGCCGCGTTGACTTTCACTTCAGACTCGGCGAATAACCAGCTTGCCGTTGTTCATAGCCCCATTTCTGGCGGATCGGTGGGCAATCCGATTCGCTTGTTCATTCCTGGGGGTTCCCAAAGCGGCCGTAAGATCTTTGCCCTCGGCACCGGGTTCCGGGGCAATGTCACGGTTGGGGGGTACACGAATGCGACCGAGACCGCCACGCTCGGCCACGCGAGCAATATCCTTTTTATGGGGACCGTGAATCAGGCTGGTGTTGTCACGTTTAACAACGATGTTGCTTATTTGGGCGGATATTTTGGGGGCGGCACCTTCAATCGGCGGCTTTTTGGCGGCCTCAGCACTCTCCAGGGGGCTAATGTCTTCAATCACTCGTCGCTTCCGAGTTCGTCCAACTCAAGCCAGATTAGCTTACTCCAAACGTTGAACATCCTGCCCGTCGCCTTTAACGTTGCTCCAAATCAACCCACTACCGGCAACTACGCCAACGTCGTCCTCGCAGGCGGCCTGAGGGGCACGGCGGGCGCGCGTGCTACCAGCAGCTTCGACGGCCCGATCAGCCTGACGGTGTCGTCGGCGGCCGGTGACGTGTATATGTCGCAGGGCCTCTCGTATTCAGCCGCGACCGCGACCAACGGAACGGTCGGCATCAACGGCCCCGGCCGTTTGACATTGCAGACCGATAGCAGCCTCGGCGTCGGCCGGCTCACGCTCTCGTCAACGGCGTTCTTCACGACCACGGCCAACATCACGACCACCGGCACGATCACACTGAACGCCGGCTCCACGCTGCGGCTGGCCGGTGCTGCCGGCCGCCTGTCGGCAGGCAGCCATGCCGGCGCGATCGTCAATAGCGGCACGCTCGTCTATGCCAGCGGCTCCAATCAAACGCTCTCCGGCATCGTGAGCGGGGCCGGCGCGGTGGCCGTCCGCGGCGACAGCCTCGCCACCACCGGCACGCTCACGCTCTCCGGTGCCAACACATTCTCGGGCGACACGACGGTCTCGAGCGGCGGCCTCGTGCTCGACTATGCCACACAAAACAATGGCAAACTCGCCGACGGGGCCGCCTTCACGCTCGGCAACGCGGCAGTGAGCCTCGCCGGCGGCTCGCACGCCGAAACCGTCGGCTCCACCTCGCTCGCCGCCGGCTTCTCGTCGATCGCGCGGTCGGGCGGCTCGTCTACGATCAACCTGAATGCGATCACGCGGTCAGTCGGCGGCGGCCTCGACTTCGGCGCGGCGGACATCGCCACGACCGATCTTCTCAACACCAACGGCATCCTCGGCGGCTGGGCCACCGTGGCCGGCGTTGACTGGGCCGTCAACTCGACGAACGCCGCCGACGGCTCGATCACGGCCCTGGGCTCCTACACGAGCGACACCTGGTCGTCGGGCAACAACACCACCGTCACGACCGATGGCAACGTCGCCGACGCGGTCACCAACAGCCTGCGGTTCAACGACGCCGCCGGCACGACGCTGACGCTCTCCGGCACGGGCACGCTCGAATCGGGCGGCATTCTCGTGACCGCCAACGTCGGGGCCAACGCCTCCACGATCACCGGCGGCGCCCTCCGCGGCGCGAGCGGCGGCGAGCTCTTCGTGACGCAAAACAACACCGTCTCCGACCTCACGATCGCCTCGCAGATCGTCGACAACGGCGCCGCCACCGCCCTCACGAAGGCCGGCTCGGGCCGGCTCGTGGTCTCGGGCAATAATTCCTACACCGGCGGCACGTTCCTCGATGCCGGCACGCTCGCCTTTGCCAACGGCGGCCTCGGATCGACGGGCAGCGTCCGCTTTGTCGGCTCCTCCACGCTGCAGTGGGACTCCGGCAACACCCAAGACATCTCCTCCCGGCTGGCGATCGACGACGGCGTGATCGCCACGTTCGACACCAACGGCAACGATGTCACGCTCTCCGGCAGCTTCGGCGGCGGCGGGGCGGGCGGCCTCACGAAGGTGGGATCCGGACGGCTCATCCTCTCGGGCTCCAATTCGTTCACCGGCCCCACCACCGTCTCGGCAGGCGTGCTCGAGCTCGGCAATGCCAACGGCCTGGCCGGCAGCACGCTCACGGCCCCCGCGGCCGGGCTCTTCTCGTTCGGCTCGCTCACGTCGGCCACGCTCGGCGGCCTCACCGGCGCCACTAACCTCGTCCTCGAAAACGGCTCCGGGGCGGGCGTTGCCCTTGCCATCGGGGCCAACAACAGCCCCACGCTCACCTACTCGGGCGTGCTCTCGGGCGCGGGCTCCTTCGAGAAGACGGGCTACGGTCGGCTCATTCTCACCGGGGCCAACCAGTATTCCGGGCCCACGACGATTTCCAATGGCTACGTGACGCTCTCCGGCGGCGCCAATCGGCTCCCCGCAGGCACGAGCCTCTCGTTCGCCAACCAGGCCGGCGCGATCCTCGACCTCAATGGCCAGGTGCAGGTGATCGGCTCGCTCACCGGCGGCGGGACCGCCGGCGGCCACGTCTGGGTGAATAACGGCACGCTCTTCGTGGGCAACGCCACGAGCGGCACCTATTCGGGATACTTCATCGACAATGGCCTGATCGTGAAGCAGGGCGCGGGCACGCTCACGCTCTCCGGCGAGAGCACGTTCGGCGGCACGCTGCGGGTGGATGCCGGCACGGTGCGGATGCAGGGCGACAACCGGCTCGGCCTGTTCTACAACCCCGTGATCGGCGACGCCGGCACGCTCGACTTGAACGGCTTTAGCGCCATGGTCGCCTCGCTCCGGGGCTCGGGCACCGTTGCGATGAAGGACGGCACCGGCGCCCTCACCGTCCGGAGCCAGTCGAACCTCCGCAACACGTTCTCCGGCCGGCTCACCGGCTTCGGGGCCCTCATCAAGGAGGCCGGCGTCTCGGGCACCTCCGGCTGGCTCACGCTCACGAACGCGAATAACGACTATTCCGGCGGCACGCAGCTCGCCGGCGGCCGGCTCGAATTCGCCTCCGGCGCCCTCGGCTCGACCGGCCAGATCACGGTGACGACCGACCCGTATCTCGGCGGGGCGAGCGTGATCCGCTGGCTCGCGGGTAACACGCAAGACATCTCGAGCCGGCTTGTGATCGTGCCGGGCGTGACGGCCACGCTCGACACGAATGGCAACGACGTCACGTTCGCCACCGGCATCGGCAATGGCGGCTTCGGCAGCCTCACGAAGACGGGCTCTGGCACCCTCACGCTCGCTGCCGCAAACACCTACACGGGCCTGACCAGCATGAACGGTGGCACGGTGCGGCTCGACTTCGCCGCGGCCGGCGCTCCCGCGTCTGACATCCTCTCCGACGAATCGGCGCTCGCCTTCGGCGGCGGCACGCTGCTCGTGCGGGGCAATGCCTCGGGCAGCGTTTCGCAGTCGCTCGCCAATGTCGCGCTCAATGCCGGCGGCGGCAGCCTGCTCGTGAACCCCAACGGCGGCACGGGCCTGACGGTGAATCTCGGCACGATCACGGGCACGGCCGCTGGCTCGGCCCTGCTCGTGGGCACGCAGTCTGGGGCGGGCGGCGGCACGGGCACGATCACGACGCTCACCGGCACCGACGCCACCGGCATCTACGGCGGCCGCGTGGTCTTCACCGACGGCTCGGCGAACGGCTTCAACTGGGCCACGTCCACGGCGGCGAGCGGCGTGAGCACGCTGGCCGGCCTCGCGTCGGGCGGCTACGCCACCCTGGCCAGCTCGGCCGGCACCGACACGGCCAACTCGCTGCTTGCCGCCTCGGCCACGCTCGGCGGCAGCCGGACGACTAACACGCTCAAGATCGAGCAGCCGGCGGCGGGCCAGTCGCTCGCGCTTGGTGCCAACACGCTGACGCTCACCGGCGGCGGCCTGCTCGCCACTGGCAGCAATGGCTTTTCGATCGCGGGCACTGCGGGCGCCACCAGGCTCACGGCCGGCAACGGCTCGGGCAGCTTCGACCTCGTCGTTCATCAATACAACACCGGTGGCTTGGATATCTCCGCCGTGATCGGCAACAACAGCACCAACGCCACGAGCCTCACCAAGGCCGGCTCAGGCAACCTCACGCTCTCCGGCGCTAACACGTTCACCGGCGGCGTCTTCCTCAACTCCGGAACGCTCACGATCAACCACGCCACGGCCCTCGGCACGGCGGCCAGCCGGCTGACGATCCAGCCCGGCACGACGATCGACACCACGTCGGGCGCCGCCGCCTCGTCGCTCACGCTTTCAAGCACCAACCCGCAAACCTGGAATGGCGACTTCACCTACCTCGGCACGGGCGGCCGTTCGCTCAATACGGGCACCGCCGGCACGGTCACGCTCGGCAACGACGTGAACCTCGCTGTCAACGGCGGCACGCTGACGGTCGGCGCCATCGGCAGCAGCGGGTTCGGGCTCACGAAGTCGGGGGCTGGCACGCTCGCGTTCGGCGCTGCGAACACGTTCACCGGCCCGCTGACCGTCGCCTCGGGCACGGTGACGAGCCAGGGGGCGAACATGCCCAACACCGATATCGTTCTGGCCGACGTCGCCGGGGCGGCGATCGTTCTCTCCTCGAACGCGGCCACGATCCAGTCCCTCTCCGGCGGCGGTTCGGCGGGCGGCAATGTCGCGATTGCGGCAAACCAAGATCTCACGATCGCCGGCAACGCCAGCACGACCTACGGCGGCCGGCTCACCGGAGGCGGCGGCTCGAACTTCTTCACGATGAACGGGGCCGGCACGCTCACGCTCACCAACGCCTCCAACAACTTCACGAACACCATCCGCGTCAATCAAGGCACGCTCGCCTTCACGTCGTCAGGTGCTCTCGGCGCGGGCACGCAGATCCAGTTCAACGCCGGCGGGGCGGCGAACGCCGGCCGGTTGGTCTACACGGGCACCGCCTCCACCACGCTGTCGCGGTTGTTCACGATGAGCACCACGACCGAGGGCGTGATCGAGTCGGCCGGCACCGGGCCGCTCGTCGTGACGGGCTCGGTTGCGGCGACCGCCGGCGTGGCAACGCTCACGCTCACGGGCACGGGCACGCAGGCCGAGGTGGCGACGCTCACCCAATCGTCGGGCGTCGTGTCCGTCAACAAGACCGGCAGCGGCCTGTGGCGGCTCACGGGCAACAGCAACTACTCCGGCCGGCTCACCGTCCTCGACGGCACGATCGTGGTGGGGTCAGCGGTGAACATCGGCCAAGCAAGCCCGTTTGGCGGCAGCTCCGCGGCTGCACCGATCATCGGCAACTCGGCGGCGGGTGCGACCGGCACCGCGGCGCTGCTCGTGCAGGGTGGCTTACCACTTTCGACGGGCGGCGGAACGATCGATCGCAGTTTTTCCGTGGCACAACTCGGCAGCGGCAGCGCATCGCAGGTGGTCGTCCTCGGCGTTACGGGCACCGGCTTGGCGATTTTCGGCGGCTCCCAGATTAGTCTCGGGCGGTCGGTGACGCTGCAGGCGTCCGATTCCGGCACGGCGCGTTTCGGTGCCTTATGGAAAGATAGCAACGGCAACGACAATCCAGTTGTGGCCTACACGATCGGATCGGCGGGCAATGCGGGTGTCGTTCAGCTGGAAAAGTTGCTTTCCGGTTCTGCGACAGGCGTAAGCATCGTGAACGGTACGGCTCAGCTCTTCTTGAATGGGGGTCAGGGCGAACAGATCGACCCCGCCACGCCCGTGACCATTGGCTCCACCCTCGGGGCTGCCACGCTCGACTTGAACGGCCTGTCCCAGACGCTCTCGAACCTCACGTTCGCCGGCAACTCCGGCAGCGTGACCACCGGCACCGTTGCCGGCGGCACGCTCAGACTCGTGAATTCGGGCTCCGTGTCCGTCAGCGGCATGAACCACGTCATCAGCTCGCTCGTGGATCTCGTCGTGCCGACGACGTTCGACATCGGCAGCGCTTCGTCGCTCACAGTGAGCAACGTGATCTCCAGCACGAGCGGGGCCATGGGCCTCACGAAGACCGGGGCCGGCATCCTCGAACTCTCCGGCACGAGCAGCTACTCCGGGGTCACTTCCGTCGCCGCCGGCACCCTGCGTGTCAACGGCCAGCTCGGCAACACCGCCGTGACGGTGCAGTCGGGTGCCACGCTCGGCGGCTCGGGGCGTCTCGCTGGCAGCCTCACCGGCGACGGCCTCATCGCCCCGGGCAACTCGCCGGGAATCCTCACGGTCGATGGCCAGATCACCCCGACCCCCTCGACCGCGTTCGCGTTCGAACTGACGGGCACGGGCAGCCCGACGTGGAGCAATGCGTCGGCGAGCATCAACGACGTCCTGCGGCTCACCAACGCCGATCCCTTCACGAGCGGTCTCGGGGGCGGCAACGTCGTGAACATCTACTTCGACGTGGAAAGCCTCGCAGCGGGCAACACCTTCCTCGGCGGGTTCTTCACCGACAACGGCGGCTACGCGTTGGAAACTGACCTGGCGAACGCGACCTACGCCTACTTCGTGAAGGGGAATGGCGGTGGCCTGAATCCCTACAACGGGACGAGCTACTACACGCTCGCCCAGTACATGGTCGCCAACCCGAGCGTCACGGGAGTGACCCGGTCGGTCGTGCCCGCGGGTTCGACCAACTTCGCCGACGGCACGATCTCGACGGGCCAGGTCACCCAGTTCGTGATCGTGCCCGAGCCGGCCTCGCTCGCCCTGGCCGCCATCGGCATTGCCGCCGCGACATGGGCGATCCGCCGCCGCAAATAGCGGCCCAAACCCGTAGGTGCGGATTGTCAATCTGCACCTTTTCTTCCGTCCCGCACTGATACTTTTGGCTAATGGTCCCGCCACTGGCTCGAAGGTCTAATGGCCGGCGAAAGGTGGCTCATCGTGCTCTCCAGCGTCGTTCCAGCCCGCCTCGCCGCCGTCGTCCTCTTCGTCGGCAGCCTCGTCGCCCCGGCGATCGCCGCCGAAACCCGCCCCATCTCGATCGCCGAACCCTTCGGCCTTGCCTGGGGGCCCGACCGGATCGACGAGCCCGTGTCGTTTCCGCAAGGGGCCGTGAGCCCGCAGGGCGTGTCGCTCAAAGACGCCGCCGGCGCCGCAGTGCCCGTGCAACTCTCGCAAGTCGAACTCTGGCCCGACGGCAAGAGCGTGAAGTCGGCCGTCGCCTCGTTCATGGCCACGCTCGCTCCCGACGAGAAGAAGTCGTGGACGCTCTCGGCCGGCAAGGAGCCGGTCGCGCGCGCCCCCGGCGACGTGAAGGCCGCGGCGGTCGGCTCCACGATCGAACTTTCCAACGCCAAGACCGGCATCCGGCTCGTCGGCGGCAAGCAGGCCTTCTCGCCACCGGTCGCCGGCGACAAACTCCCCGCGCCGATCCAAGGCGTGCGGCTGCCCAATGGAAAATGGATCGGCAAGGGGGCCTGGCAGACCGACCTTCCGTGCACCGGCTACTCGGCCGAGATCACGGCCTCCGGCCCCGTCTTCGCGCAGGCGAAGATCCGCTACGACTTCGAAGGCGGCAAATCCTACTCTGCCACGGTCGAGCTCAATGCCGGCCAGGATCTGGCGATCGTCAGCGAGGAATACAACCTCTCCGAGGGCAAGCGGTATCCAATGACCGGCCTCGACGGCATGAAGGCCGACGAGCAGTATGCCTACGTGCTGCCGAAGTTCCCCTCCGCCGACAAGGCGCTCATGTGGGATTGGTGGGGCCAGACAATGGCGAAACTCCCCACGCCGAATGCCTACACGTTTTCATTTTCCGAGGGCCTCGCCCCCGACAGCGCGAGCTTCAACGGCCGCAGCCAGTATGGCCACCTTGCCGAGGGTGACGGCGGACTGAAATACGACAAGGACGGCCGGTTTGCCTATCTCAATGCCTACCTGCAATGGGGCGACGAGGAAGCCCTCTATCTCGGCTTCTGGAATGCGAAGGACCCGGCGCAGCAGATCGCGTTCATGGGATTGCGGCCGAGCGAGTGGCTTCATCCCGACATCGATCCCCATCCGAGCACGATCATCAAGCAGTATGTGCAGACCACCTGCCCGTCGTTCGAGCGGAAGACCTCCGGCGACGTCTTCATGCGAGCGCCGGTCTGCCTCGGCAAGCGGGTCTATGCACTAGGCGGCGTCGAGCGGACGCTCGCCAAGCAGGTGCTGCCCGACCGCAACGGCCCCAAGACCACCGACAAGGAGCAGTGGGGCTCGAACCTCATGCTGCGGCACATCCGCCTGGGCCGGGCCGAGCTCGACAAGGTTCGCGACTGGGTGGTGCGATACGACGAGCAGGGAAAGTATCCGCGGATGTATGTGCCTGCCGGGGATCTGGCCCGCTACGAGTCGCGAAAGACCCGTAAGCCCTTGGCCGATGCGCAGGCGGCGATCGCAGCCCGGAAGGAGCCGACCGACGCCGACAGGAAACTCGTCGCCGATGCGGTCGCGAAGCTGCGCGGCACGGTGCAGCACTTCGCGCAGACCGAATACGGCCACATGGACTACGGCATCAACCTCGGCCTGATCGCCAACGCCGCCGAAGACGCCCTCGTGTCGCCGGCCTGCACGCCGGAGCAGGCGGCCGACATCCGCCGCTGGATGGCGGCGATCGTCTACCACGCGGTGAACCCCAACTTCGTGCCGCCGCGGACGGCGGGCTTCGCCTGGGGCTCGGCCAACATGATGGCGCAGGTGCAGTGCCGCAGCTGCTATCTCGCATCGCTCTTGCCGGGGCACCCGCACGCGAAAAAGTGGCGCGACGAACTCTCTCACGTGGTGACGCTCTATCTCGAGGACCAGATCAACGAGTCGGGGGCGACGCTAGAATGCCCGCATTACGGGTCGATGGCGATCATCATGCCGGTGCACGCGCTCGCGGCCCTCGCGAGCAACACCGATCTCGATCTCTCCCGCGCCGAGAAGCGGCTCCGGGCGGCGGCGCAGTTTCGGCTCTCCACGCTCCTGCCGTGGGACATGCGGGGCAACCTGCGGTCGGTCGGCAGCGAGGGAGACAGTTACTACGCCACCGACGAAACCTTCGCCCCGCTGGCCGGCTTCTTCCAGACCCGTGATCCCAAGCTCGCCCAGCGGCTGGCCTGGGGCCTGAAGGAGAGCGGCAACAACCTCGGCCAGCATGCCGATGCCAGCTACAAGATGGTCGATCCGGGCCTCGAGCCCCTCGCCCCCACGCTCGCGACAGAAAACTTCCCCGGCTTCGGCTTCGTGATGCGCAACGGCTTCCCGCGGCAGGACGAGGCCTACCTGCAGGTCTACGCCGGCTCGTTTTCCTGGGGCCACGGCCACAACGACCGCGGCACCTGGCTCCTCTACGGCAAGGGCGTGCCCCTGATGGCCGACTTCGCGGCGATGTACACGCCCTCGATGCGGGAAAACTGGCTGCATCCGGGCGGCCTCACGTTCAACCACGACGAGACGGTCCGGCCGGCGGGCGAGGACCCCAAGGACGACTGGTGGCGGAAGAGCAGCAACGCCGACTACCGGTCGCTCAAGACGGCCCCCTTCACGGTCGTCGAGATGAAGGAAGACCCGACGGCGAAGGACGATCTCTCCACGCTGGGCACGGTCACCGCCTTCCGCGCCGCGCCGCAGGCCGACTATGCCCGGATGGAGCGGCAGGTGGGCTTCCTGCACCGCGTGCCCTTCATGCTCGCGGAGCCGCACGGCAAGGACATCTTCGACGACACGACCTGCCACGAGAAGGTCGTGCTCAAGCAGCCCTTCCGCTGGACGCGGCAGTATGCCTTCGTGAAAGACGCCGACCCGATGGGGCACAACTATCTCGTGATGCGCGACGACCTCGCGGGCAACACCGAGCTCGATCCGAGCCTCAACCTCTGGGCGCTGGCCGACAAGGTGGCGGTGAACAAGCAGACCGCGATCTCCACGGGCCAGTACGGCGTCGATCTGCACTGCTATATCGCGGAGCCGGCGAGCTTCACGCCCCACACGCGGCTGCTCGGCCACAACAACGGCTTCGGCTTCGCGAAGTATTACCAAGAGAAATTCGGCAAGCCGTTCCGCGAAGACCAGACGCAGCTGCGGATTCCGCAGTCGAAACGTGATGGCGGGTACTTCGTGGCGCTGGTGCCGGTGAAGCAGGGGGAGCCCGCGCCGGAGTTTTCCACCGTGGCGGGCGGCAACGCGATCCGCGTGAAGTTCCCCGACCGCACCGACACGATCCTCCTCCAGAAGGACGCCAAGGAGGTCGATCTCGGCGGCCAGAAGGCAACGGGCACGGCCGTGCTCGTCACCGAGCAGGCCGGCAAGAAGACCATCACCGACCTCTCCGGCGGCAAATGATCCGCGCGACACTCGTCACGATCGCCCTTGCGTACCTTGCGGCGGCCGTGCCGGCGGCGGCGGAGGAGATCCGCCTCGATGCCACGCGGCTGCCGGGCCGCAAGGCCAAGCTGGCCGATGTCGCGCAGCCTCTGATCGTCGCCGACGGCGTCGCGTCCACTGCAACGATCGGCCGGGGCCGTGTGCGGGTTCAGGCCTTTCTGCGATTCAACGGCAAGGGCAAGGCCTACCGGCAGACTCCCTTCGTGCTCTCGGTGGGCAAGGCCACTGCATCGCTCACCGTCGACGCCCTCGCCGCAGGCGTGCCGCTGGAACTGTCGCTCATCCATCGTGGGGGTGCCCTGCCCATCTCCATCCGCGAAGGGGCGCTCCCGCCGGAGGCAAAGACCGAAAGGCTGCGGCTCGAAGCGGCGGCCGGCACCGCCGCGGCGAAGGCTGCGAATCTGGATCTCGCCGAGGCGTCCGCGGACGATTCCCTGGATGACGACATCGTGGCGGAACTGGCGGCAGACGAGCTGCTCGACGCCTCGGCATCCCCGCTGCCCCTGGTGCTCGTCGAGCGGCTCGAGGTCGCGCGTGTCTCCGGACCGCTCCTCGTGACGGCCGTGACGACCGACAAGATCGCCTACAAGCCCGGCGAAACCGCCACCCTCACGGTCACGCTGACGAATATCGGCTCCGCCGAGGCGAAGGCGTCGCTGGCGATCGACCTCACCGAGGGGCTCGACGGCCAGACGCGGGTGTTCAACGAGGAGGTGACCGTCGCCGCCGCGGGAGACATCGCGCGTTCCTGCAAGGTGCCTGTTGGCTCGGCACCGTGGGGCCGCGGCATCGAGGCGATCGTCGAAACGGCCGAGGGCGCGGATCGTGGCACCCACGCCTTCAGCGTGGTGACCGACCCCTGGATGGCGGCCTTCCCTGGCAGCGGGCTGCCCATGTTCGGCAGCGAGGAGTGGACGCCGGAGCAGGCCGAAAAGGAGGCGGAGAAGATCGCCCAGGCCAACATGGCCAACTACGCCAACATGTACGAAGCCTTCGCCTGGGCGCCGTGCGACTACAGCACGATGACGATCGGCGATGACGAGCCGTTCCACTCCGGGCAGACGCAGTACACGAAGCGCCGCTCCGCGCTCGAGACCCTGCACCGCGTCTTCCATCAATACGGCATCGCCTGCATCACCTACGGCAAGAGCTGCGGCTCAGGGCTGCCCGGCGTCGAGTACGCGCTCAAGCATCCCGAACGCATGAACGTCTTCGCCCCGGCCGGCTTCGCGCACGAGGTGATGAGCGTGGACGTGCTCGACCGCATGCTCGAGAACCGCTACCGCCGCCACGGCCGCGACGAGGATTTCTGGCAGTCGTGGATCTCCTCGTGGACCATGATCGGCAACCTCGACGCCGCCAACTTCGGCTGCGACGAGATCGCGCGGTCCGCCAAACAGTTCGGCTGGGACGGCGTCCGCTACGACGGCCACTTCGGCGCCTGGGGCAACCCCGCCATGTCGGCGCGGTTCGTGCGGCACTGCGCCGACCGTATCCAGGCGCAGGTGCCGGGGTTTGCGATCGGCTACAACTATTGCGGCCCGCAGCACGGCACCGCGGAGGGGGCGTTTTCCGACATCGAACTGGCCGCCTGCGCCCGCGATGGCGGCCTGATCATGTCGGAGTATTACCGCAACATCCTGGGCCCGGTGGCGGCGAACATCGAGCACCTGCGGTGGGCCGGCGATGCCACGCGGCTGCACGGGGGCTACTTCCTCGCGATCAGTGACGACGCCACGCCCTGGGCCAAGGCGGTCATGCTGGCCGGCGGCGCTCGGCCCATGGGCGGCGGCGGCCACTTCGGTCGGTTCGCCACCCGCTTCTCGGGCTTCATCCTCGACCCGGCCATGCAGCGGCTCCAGGATCCCGGCCGCTTCATCAAGCCCGGCAAAAACGCCGACTTCCGCTGGGACGCCTTCGTCTACGAGAAACCGCTCTCCGCCACGGAGAGCCTGCTGATCCTTCAGCTCGTCAACGTGACCGACCGCTTCGCGCTCGGCGGAGTGCATCAGCCGCCGAGCAATGTCAGCGGCCCACGCCGGAATGTCGAATTCGCGCTCGCGCTGCCCGATGGCTATCGGGCCACCGCCGTTCACGCCTGGGACGACACCGACGGCTTCCGCGCGATGCCGGCCACTCTCGCGGACGGGCGGCTGACGATTCCCGGCGTCCGGGTGTGGACGCTGGCGGCGGTGTCGCTCGCCAAGGCTCCGGCCACGCCCGGGCTGGCAAGCCAGTGCGAGATCCCGCTTTCGTTCAAGGGGAAGGACGCAACCGGCGACGAATCCGCCCGCATGAAGATCACGCCAGCCGTGCTCGACGCCGTGCTCGCGCAGGGCGAACCGGAGGACAACAATCCCGGCGCGAAGGCCGACGCCGCTGCCGACTTCGCCAACCATCGCAATGGCGTCGACGCCGCGTTCCAGCCGGCCGCTTCGCAACCGCTCGCTCTGCGCCGCGATGGTCGCCCCGACGTGCTGGTGGTGCGCGGGGTGTTCTCCCACCTCGACCGGCTGGAGGAATCGCTTGACGGTGTGCCCGGCGCGGTGACGCACGATGCGGTCTTGACCAACGGCGGCGGGGCGAGCGCCGCCAAGCTTGCCGCCAACAATCCCTGCTGCCTGGAAGGGTGGCCCGACCGTGAGAAGCTCGCGCGGATGGACGTGGTGGTGCTCGATGAGATTCCCGCGCCGGCCTTGAGCCTCGATCAGCGGCGCGACCTGCGGGATTTCGTCCGCGGCGGCGGCGGTCTCCTCGTGCTCGGCGGCTGGTACTCGCTCTCACGCGGGTCGTGGGAAGGCTCGTTTGTGGAGGAGGTGCTGCCGGTGGAGGTGGTCCAAGCGACGTTCCTGCGGCGACTGAAACCGGAGCAGCAGAAGCTCTCGGCCACGGCAGCCTACGCCGCGGCGCTCGGCCCGGCGCCTGCGTTTGGCGACGAGGCCGCGGTCGCGTGGCTCAATCATGTCCGCCCGCGGGCCGGGGCCGAGATCCTCGTCACCGCCGGGGATCTGCCGGCACTGGTGGGCGGCACGTTCGGCGATGGCCAGGTGCTCGTGTGGGCCGGTTCGCATTCGGGCGAACCGAAGGCGGCCTATTGGGAAGCGTCGTCGTGGCCGGCCATGCTGGGCGCAGCTGTGCGCCGGCTGGCGACAGGTGCGGACAAGGTCAGCCCGCCGGATCCCGCGGTGGCAAAGCGGCTCGCCGAAGCCCGCGAGCAGCTCGACATGCAGGCGACGGATGATCTTTTGGGAGACGAACCCGCTTCGGGGGCGGGCAAGACGGATCCGCGCCTGACGGAGACGATCCGCACGTTGCTGCGAGACGGCACGGAGGCCGACGCCCTCGCGGCGGCGACCTACCTGCTCGAGCATTGGGGCACGCTGGAACTGACGGACTTCGGCGAGTTCACCGATGCGATCGGGCCGCGGATCACGTCCACCGCGGGGTGGGTGGCCTTGGCGAATCGCTACAAGAACGAGCCGCCGCATGGGCTCGGCCCGCTGGTGGCGGAAATCGCGGCCGGCTCACTGAAGACGATTCGCTTCGCGGAGATTCAAGGCTGGAAGATCGCCGATCCCGTGACTCGCCTGCGGTGCATCGCGGTTGCCGCCGACCCGGCCGCCCTGCCGGCGCTCCAGGCCGAACTCGAGGCGTTGAACGCCAAGGAGAGCCGGGCCACCGAAAACCTCTACCAGACCCGGCTCGTGCGGCCGTTCCTCGCCTACGCCATGATCCGCTGCGGCCGCCGCGACGAGGAGACGCTCTACCAGTTCTGCCGCGGCGTGCTCGACCTGCCCTATTACGCCTGGCGGCAGCGCTGGGTCTTGGAAGGCGCCTCCGAATCGATGGTGGAAGCCGGCCGCAGCGGCGACCCCGCGGCGGTGACGACGGCGAAGCTCCGCATCCGCGACGCACAGACCGCGATTCGGCTGCTCGACAGGGCGATGGCGCACGCGGCCCCGCTGTTTCGGCCCGACGTGGTGGGCACCGATGCGCTGGGAGCCCGCGCCGCCGCCCGGGCCTTGGCGGAAGCCGACTGCCGCCGGTCGCTGCCGTTGGCGCTGGCCTACCTCCAGATGCTCCCCCAAGAACGTCTGAGCGACTTTCAGCCGCTGGCGAGCGCAAGGCTATCCGGCCTGCAGACCGCCTACCGCACCGCAACGAAAAAGCCGTAGGTGCAGATTGCCAATCTGCACAGTTCCCCACCGCCACAACCCCTCGCCATGAAACCTCTCGTTTACACCATCCTCATCCTCCTCACCCTCGCGGCCCCCGCGGCCGCCCGTGGCCACGAACTCACGATCCGCGACACGATCGGCCGCGACTGGTCTGGCGAGCCGATCGTCTGGCATCTGCCCCGCGCAAAGGGGGAGAGCGTGCTGGTCACCCGCGACGGCAAGCCGATCCCGGCGCAACTCACGGCCGCCGCCGACGGCGTGAACGTGCTGTGCATCGTCGACAGCCTCGCCAGGGACGGCTCGACCACGCTCACGGCCGAGCTTGGCAAGAGCGGCCCGGCGGCCACCGACCTGAAAATCGAAGAGGCGGCGGGCCGCGTGGTGCTCGCGACCGCCCACACCGCGATCGAACTGCCCGCCTTCAAGGTCCGCACGCCATCGGGCAAGTGGACGGCCGGCGCTTCCTACGCCTCCACGACCGCCAAGCCGGGCCAGCCCGTCGTCGAGGTCCTCGAACGCGGCCCGGTGCGGCTCGCGGCCCGCGTCACCACGCCCTTCGACAACGGCACGAAGCACGTCGTCACCGTCTCCCTGTGGAGCGGCTCGCGCTCGATCGACATCGACGAGCAGTTCGACGTCGGGCCCGCCGACAAATACCGGTTCAAGGAATACAAGAACGACCGCGACGAGCTGGCCTGGGAGTGGTGGAGCTGGTATGGCGACAAGGACGGCACGCAGGAGACGCATCCCAATATCTGGGTCGTCCGCCTCGATGGGGGCGGCTTTCAGCCCGACACGGTGACGTTTTGCGGCGGGGCCTCGACCGATGCCGCCAAGGGCACGCCATCGAACCAGCCGCATTCCCTGCCGATCGCGAGCTATTCGCTCGCCCACGGCCAGCCCCGGCGGCTCGAGAAATACCTCGGGGGCCACAGTCAATGGCGGCCCGACAATGCCCTCTGGTACCTGACGAGCGCCACGCAAGACGACGCCGCCGACGCCGTGGCGATCTATCCCCATTCGGCCCGCGACTGGCGGAATCCCAACATCCTGCCGACGCCGACCGGCGTGACCCTGCGCACGGGCGTCAACGATCTGCGGGTCGTTTCCCGCGACGGCGGCAAGCAGGTGGAAGTCGAGGGCTCGATCGGCCTGGGCCGCCGCCGCTGGGCCATCCGCACGTCGACCCGCAAGGAATCGCTCTCATCCGCGGCCACGTCGCCCACGGCCCTCGACGCCGAACGCGTGAAGCGGTGCATGGGTCTCGACATCACGCGAAACTGGATCACGTCGTGGGAGAGCAAGAGCCAATATCCGCGGCTGTTCATCAAGCCCGAGCAGAAGGCCGCCTACTACGCCCGGCTCAAGGGCAAGGGGATCGGCAGCCAAGGCAACGTGCTCGACACGTTCCTCCGCAATCAGAACCAGGCCGGCTTCGACACGGATTACGCCCTCGTGATGAAGCAGGCCGACGAGATGCTCGCGGGCTATCTCGCATCGGGCATGGACAACACGATCGGCTATCCCGGCTGGATGCTCGGCTACTGGCACGGGATGATCGTGGCCAGCGGCCTCGACAACCTCGCCGGCAGCGAGTTCTGCACGCCCGAGAAGAAGGCGGCCCTGCAGAAGAAGCTCGCGATCCTCACCTACTGCCTTACGAGCAAGGACGCCTGGAGCGACAAGCAGATCAACTACGGCTGGGGCTCGATGAACATGCCGGTGGGCCGCTGGGGCGGGCTCGTGGTGATGGCCTCGGCGCTCGGCGACCATCCGATGGTGTCGCTCTGGCTTGCCGATGCCGGCCGGTATTTCAACATGCTGCTGGAGACGGAATACAGCCCCGACGGCGTGGCCGTGAGCTGCCCGCACTACATCGGCGCCTCGTCCACGAGCTTCTATGCGTGGATCATCCTCGCCAACTCGGGCCAGGGGATCGACGTCTCGAAGTCGCCGGTGATCCGCAACTTCGCCCGCTTCTACCAGCAGCTGATGACGCCGATCGACCCGCGGTTCGGCATCCGCACGCTCATCAGCGAGGGGGACAGCCGCCCCGGCAGTTCCCCCTTCCCGGGCATCCTCGGCACGCTCTTTCGCGCAAGCGACCCGGAACTCGCCGGCCAGCTCATGCAGCTCTGGAAGGAAGGCGGCAGCGACCTGAGCGCGGGCATGGGCGTGCCCGACCTGCTGATCATCGATCCCGACGTGCCGGCCCGGCCGCTCGTGCTCGGGTCGGAGGTTTATCCGGGCTTCGGGGCGTTTCTGCGAAACCGTGCGGTCGGCACGCCGGAGGAGTCGTATCTGGCGTTCATGGGAGGCAACTTCATGATCGACCATGCCAACACCGACCAGTTCGCCTTCCACTGGCACGAGAAGGGCGTGCCGCTCTCCGTCTTCAATGGCAGCCTCTACAACCCGATGACCTGCACCGCCCTCTCCCACAACACGATCGCCTGGGACGTGCGGCCGGGCGGGGCGAAGGATCCAGGCAAGGGCCAGCCGGGCAACTGGTATCACGACAATGGGCAGCCCCACGTGGATGTCGGCGGCGTGATGCCCACGCTCCATTGCGAGATCGGCTGGGACAAGGAGCACGGGAAGGTCACCGACACTCGCGGCCTGGTCACCCGGGCCACCGAGTCGGCCGGCGCCGCCCTGCTCGAGGGCACGGTCGAGATCGACGCGCTCGTCGAGATGCCGACCCGGCCGGCGGACTACGCGATCATGATCGGCAACCAGGCCTGGCCCCCCGCGAAGCGGCTCGCGAAGCCCTTCACGTGGAAGCGGCTGCTCTTGAACGTGAAAGACGAGAAGGCGGCGGGGCTCAACTACCTCGTGATCCGCGACGATTTCGGGGGCTGGGCCGAGCGGACGCCCCACTTCAACTACTGGGCGCTCGCCGACGGCGTCGAGTTCGACGGCGCGAAGGCCCGTTTCAAGGGGAGCCTCGGGGTCGATACCGACATGCACGTCGCCTGGCCGCCGCAGCCCACGCTCCATAAAGACTCGTTCACCACGAAGGAGTGCGAGTCGATCGTCGGTTTGCGGTCGCAGGCCGTCTCCGGCAAGCCATTCAGCGAGACCTACGCGCTGGCCCGCGTGGAGGGCCGCAAGGGGGAGGGCTTCCTCGTGACGCTCGTTCCCCGGAAGACCGACGAGCCGCCCGCGCAGGTCGAGCCCTGGGCCGGCGGGAAAGGCGTGAAGGTGACGGCGCAGGGGCAGACGCACTACATCCTGCTCGGCACAGAGCCGCAGTCGATCGACGCCGACGGCATCAAGGCCGAGGCGGCGGCGGCCGTGGTGAAGGTGATCGACGGCACGCGGGCCACGCTCTCGCTCCCGCTCGGCGGCAAGCTCACGTTCCGCGGGCAGACGCTCGAGTCGAAGGAGCCGGCCGAGGCGAACCTCTCCGGCAGCACGCTCACCCCCACCAAGGCCGCC
>JBBAVU010000031.1:0-20453 GCA_040397565.1 Pirellulales bacterium
ACGGGGCGTTCCCGCACGCGCAGCAGCTCGGGAACAGTATGCCGACCGGGTACATCCCGAGCGCCAGCAGGAGCAGCATCCATGCCGCGATAGGGGCCGGGTCTGTCTGGACGATGGTGGCGAGGAGATCAAACACCGTCAGCACTCCGCGGCGATCAGATACCAGGCGTTCAGCGGCCCGCGGCCGACCATCACAAATTTCCCGCTCGCGACGTTCGCGAACTTGTTCACGACCCCGGCCAGCGTTCCGGAGCTGGTCTCGCTTCCAGGCGTCCCGCCCTCATAGAGGTCGATCGTCGCGGTCGTCCCCTTCGTCCAGGCCGACGTCGTCTTCCCGAGCCGGAGAGGCTCGCCGTCGTCGGCCACTTGGCGGAACCGGACCGGAGACTGGTCAAGGGCGCCGCGCTCCGCCGCCAGCGTAGCGCGGGCGATCCGCTGGGCGGCCTCCTCCGTGAACGTCACCCGCCGTTTTCCGATCATGGTCCGGTCGCCTAGAGGATCGAGGGTTCGCCGAAGGTGCCGCCGAAATCACTCCGGGCGTAGACGCGAACTCCGTTTCCGCCGTTGATAACGACCGGCGGGTCGCCGACGGCCCGGGCGACACCGTTCATCAGCGCGACCGGTTGCTTCACCGGCTTATTATCTTTGCCGATGATCGCCGCGCGGAAGGTGCCGGTCGCGGACGTAACCCCGTTCGCATCACATTTCTCCATGAACCCGACGTCCCACGGCTTGAGGATCCATTTTTCCGCGTCATACCGAAACTCCCAGTGAGTCTCGACGCATACGGATTTCGTCCCATCTGCCGCGGTATAGTCGCGCCGCTTCGCGCCCTTGAACTGACATTTCCAGGTATCAACAGCCCCCCCGCTCCAGCCGGCTTGATTCGTGGTATTCGTGCAGGCGATCGCGTCGGCGGCCCAGTCGTCATCGAAATAGAATTTCGTCAGGCTCCAGCTCCACTCGGAGGCCTCCCGCTCGAGGCCCTCGAGGGGATCGTCGGCGGAATTCGTGATCGTGTTCCCGTCGACGTCCACGAAACACGGGACGACCTTCGACCCGCCGGTCGCCTCCCAGTAACTTTTCGGGGCGCCGTTCTCGTCGGGCTCCTGCTGCGCCGGCGGGATGTAGTATGTGACCGTATTCACCCACCGCATACCGACGTCATCGGCCGGCGAGAGGTCGAACTCCATCGCCCGCAGATCCGCGTTATCGGGATGCGGATCGCCCCAGATCACGCCGTTCGCGTTCACGATCGCGAGCCGGCTCGTCGTCGGATCGTCGACGCGGATCGTCCATTTCCGGGTTATCTTCAGGGATTCCCCGAATTTGCCGGAGGCCCCGGTTCCGGCCGCCACTTCGTTGCAGTAGACGACACCCATCGTTCACTCCTACGGGAGAGCCAGCTCGACGTCGGGCTCTTCGAAATCACTTCCGGCCGTGTTCGCGGCGATCGCCTGGAGGGCCTCGAGCTGCTGCTCCTGGACGTTCCCCGTATCGCCGCGCATGATCCGGAACATTTCCGCGACCCCCTCGCGGCTGCGCGAGTCGATACCCTTCACGGCCTCGGCCACGAACGGAGCCGGGTCGACGGTCTGCTTGACATCGACGGTCTGCTTCTTCGCCGTGTCGACCTGGGAGGCCGCCTCGCGGGCCTGCGCGATCGCGTCGTCGATCAGTCTCGTAGCCGGGCCGGCCACGGCGGCGCCGGCATCGTTTGCTCGTGACGGGTCGCCGTTCGTCGCGTAGTCGAAGTTTCTCGCGGCCGAGGCAGCCGATGCCGTCATGCCGGCCGAGATTTCCGCGTTGAAGGCCTGCGCGCCGGCGACAACGGCGTCGATGCTCGAGGTATCGAACCGGAGAAACTTTCCGATCTGCTGGGCGATCGTCGCGAGCGATTCAAACACCGCACCGAAACCGAGAATCACCGCGCCGAAAATGAACTTCGCGGAATCGAAGACCCCCTGGAGGAATGCCCCGGCCCGGTTGAAGAATTCGACGACGGAATTCCACTGGCCACCGATCTGGGACGCGTACTCCCAGACCGAGGAGAGGTTCGCGATCATGTAGTCCGCGATGCCGGCGAGGAACTGCGCCCCCATCAACAGCCCCTCGCCGATCGTCTGCCCGATGTTCGCGCCGCCCACGCTACCAATCATGTCCGTGAAGGCCGTCGTCACGGCCGAGACCGCCGGAGCCAGGTACGCGACGATCTGCTGGATCACGCCGGTAACCGCCATTTTCGCCCGGTCGAACGCGTCCCCCATTTCGTCCACGTTCCCCGCCTGGGCGCCGGTGAGCGTGAGACCGAACCGCTCCGCCTCCTCGCGGGCGCGCTGGATGCCGGCGGCGCCCTCCTGGAACATCGGGAGCAGGCCCACCCCGGCCCGGCCGAAGATCGCCACGGCCGCCGCGGCCCGCTCGGCCTCGGAGGGGAGCTGGGAGATAGACTGGGCGATCGCCTCGAACTGCTCCTGGGTCGACATCCCGTTGAGCTGCTGCGCCGAGAGGCCGAGCTTCGCGAATGCCGCCTGGGCCTGCTTCGAGCCGCCGGCGGCCTTCGTGAAGGCGACCTGCATCTTCGTCATCGCGCCGCCGATTTGCTCGGTCGAGACTCCGACGAGCGCGCCGGCGTAGGAGAGCCCGGCCAGCTCGCCATAGGTCACGCCGAGCCGGGCCGCGAGGTCGTTCTGGGACGAAACCGCGTCGGTCGTCGAGGCGACGAGGCCGGCGAGCTGCCCGGCGTAGCGTCCGGCGGCCGAGGCGATCGAGCCGAAGAGCTGGGCTCCGTTGATCGCCAGGAGACCCGTCATCCGGCCTTTTAGGCCGGCGACCGCGGCCTCCATCCGCTTCATTGACGCGGAGGCCGTGTTGACGCCGGACTGTAGGCCGGACGTACTCGCCGTGAAGACCGCCCGAACTTTGCCGATCGTACTCATTTCTTCGCCTTCTTCGCCTTCGCCTTATTCGCTCGCTCCGCGATGTCCTTCAGCTTCGCCAGTTCCCGGGCCATTTCCTCCGGCGTTTGCGTCGGCCGCCGCGGGTCATAGGTCGGGAGGAACATCTCCTCGAAATCTTCTTTCAGCTTCGCGCCCATCGCTCCGGCGATCATCACCGTAGACCGTGCCGTCCTCCGCCACTCGTCACCGAAAGGTTCCAGCCGATAGAAAGCCATCCAGCGGCGGATCTGCCCGACCGGAAGCCGGAGGATCTGTTCGACGTCGAGGATCCCGTGGTTCGCGGCGAGCCGATAGCAGAACAGGAGCCACGGCTCGCCCCTTATTTTCCCTCCTCGGCCTGGACCGCTTGCTCATCGTTTCGGAGGACCGTCTCCCAACATTTGACGTAAAGCTGCATGAGGACCCGCGGGTCGCCGGCGACGAGCGTCGGGACGTCCGCGTCGGAGTATTCGCGGCCGCCGTCGGCATTCGCCACGCAGACCGCGACCGTCCTCGCGATCAGCTCGGCCGGTGGGTCCTGGCCTTTCAGCGCCCGGTGAGCGACGGAGAGGTCGTGCCACTCCTGGAACGACGGCCACCGCAGCCGGACCGGCCGTTTCCCCTTCGAGATCGTCACCTCGACCGGCGCGTCGGCCAGCGCGAGTAGGTCGTCGAGACTCTTCGCCATTTATCCTCCCGTAAACTGAAATTCCGCCGAGCCCTTGACCAGCTCGCCGACGGAGCCGGTTACCGTAAATTTCATCAGGATCGCTTGGAGACTGATCGAGCCGGCATCGCTCGAGACCGAGAACTGCCCCACGCTCCCGACCAGGTCCTCGGTGAATCCGGCGGCCCCGAGGAACGTGATCGTCGCCGTGCCGGGGGAAACGGCCGTACAGTCGAATTGCTTCACGACCCGCGACATCCCGCCGGACCCGAGGATCAGGGAGGCGTAGTCCGTCGCGTCGGTCGTCTCCGCGGTCGCCGGCGTGACGTCCCACGAGAGCAACTCGGCCACGTTCCCGCCGAAGGAGACGGTCGAGCCCTGGGACGATGCCGGCATGGGGTCGGCCTCGCGTCAGGTCGGGACCAAAACGAAGGAGGCTGTCCCCTTGACCAGCTCGCCGACGGCGTATTCGACCTCCGCCTCGGAGCATCGGTAGGTCGCACCGTCGATCGTGTAGTTGCTGCCGGCCGTCGGGGCCGCGGCGGTCAGGAATGAACAGGTGATCGTGACGGTCTCGCCGTCGACGCCACCCTGACCGGGGTCCGGGAGGCCGTCGACATAGACCCGATCGTCGCCGGTCGCCAGGGCGAGAGTCGACGCGTCGAGCCTCGCACCCCCGGCGGTCGGGTCGATGCCCTTCCGGGAGATCTTTACGTTTGTCAGGTCGGAAACCGGCAGCGTCGGCGCGGCGCCGTGGGCGGATGTTGGCATGGCGGTCTAGTCCTCACGGAGCCTTGTAGACGTAGGTCGCGGTTCCCTTGACGAAATCGCCGACCGCGAATTCCTGCTCGGTCTCAGTGCAGACCCAGCCGGTCGCGGCGGAATTCGTGTTCACGGCCGGGGGCGTGCCGAAGAAGGAGACGGAGACGGTCTCCGTGATGCCGTCGGCCGCGCCGCCGCCGACATCGACGAGGGGGGCATTCTCATAGACCCGCTCGGTATCGGATAGGACCGTGACGTCGACCTTTTGCGATGTCGGATCAGGCGCCGAACTCTTGATTTTTACGTTCGTCGCGCCGGCGGGCAGCGTAAGGCCCGAGATCGTTGGAAGATCGGAGAGGTCGGGCATCATTCCTCCCAGGAGATCGAGTATGTCTGCTCGACGACGTAGGTCGGCTCTTCCTTCCCGTCCACGAACACGGGGTCGGAGTCCTGCTGGCCGTCGATCCTGCTGCGAATAATGGTGAGGTCCCCGGCCGATCCGGCAAAGTTTCGGATCGCGGCCCGGATCTGGCGGGCGAGGGTTTTCGCCGCCAGGTAGCCGTCGGCGTAGATCTCGACGGTGAACGTCCCGGTGATCGTCGCCGTGTCACCGAACCCGCCGTCCAGGCTGGCGGTTTCCTGCTCCTCGAGGCCGGCCTGGGAGAAGACGACGAACGGCGGAACCTTGCCGGCCGGGACCCGGAGCGGAAAGGCCTCGACGTCGGTCGCGTCCTCGATCGTCTCGTGGAGCCACCCCTCGACGAAATCAGTCGGCATTACTTCCTCCCCGGGTTCATGCCGGAAGCCAGCTCGGCCGCGGCTTTTTCGAGCGCCTTTGCCATTTCGCGAGTAAGCATTCCGGAGACCGGCCCCTTTACGCTGTCGTGGGCCTTCTGGACCATCCGCCGTGGCTCGATGAAAGTCGTCCCGTCCTCGAGCCAGATCGCCTTACGAGACTCCCAGCCGAACTTGTAGCCGAGGCGGCCGGTCATATAGCCGCCTTTGTTCTTTCCGTAATACTTCGACTGGACCGTCGCGGCCCTCCGCAGGGCGCCGCCGCGCTTCTTCTCGGTCTTGAATTCGCCGCGCTTGATCGTCGACCTCGCGCCGCGGTAGTTGCCTTTCGGCGTGTTTGCTTTGAGGACCGGCAGGCCGACCCGTAGCGCCCGCTTCATGGCAGCGCCGAGATGCTTCTTCGCGATGTGCCGCGGGAGAGCGTTGTATCGGGACATCAGCGCCCCGATTTCGCCGGCCATCCCTTCCCAGTTGAGCGAGATCACGCCGCGGCCTCCTCGTCGACCGTCAGTTCCAGCTCCTCGCGGGCGCCCTGCTCGACGATCGACGAGATGTAGAGGACGCGGCCGCCGCGGTTCACCCAGCGCAGCCGCCAGTTGCCGCGGAGGTCGTCGCGGTAACGGATCCGGACCGTCGCCTGGGTCGTGCCGCCGATCTGCCCGCGGCGGGCCAACTCGGAATAGGTCACCGCCTCATAGGAGCCGAACACCCGCGCGGCCTCCGTCCAGGACTGGACGGATTCGCCCAGGGCATTCCGCGTCTCGGTCGGATACTCGATCGCGAACAGCTCGCGGAGGACCCCGGAGGGGAGCGCCATCAGTAGCCCCCCGAATGAGACTCGGAGGCTAGCAGGGCCTCGAAGGCCTGCGGCAGCTCGACCGCCCCGTCCTCCGCGATCACGCCGCGATTCTTGAACAGGTGTTCGCAGTAGAGGAGCAGCGCCGCCCGGATCTGCGGCGAGATCCCGGCCCCCGGGGCGACCCCGCCCCAGTAGGTCGCGACGATCGGCCCGACCGAACCAGACGGGATCTCGACCCGGGCCGGCATCGCGTCGGCGTCGACCTCGAGGTCGCCGGAGGCGATCGCCACGCCGTCGGCCGTCACCGCCAGGGGATAGGCCTCGGAGACCAGGAGCGGCGGATTCGGGATCGTGAGGACCGCCGGGGCCGACCGCCAGGTCGCCCGGTACTGGGTCGCGACGAGCGTCTGGCCGAGCCGCCGCTCGACGTAGCGGCGGGCGGCCGCCACCTTCCCGAGGAGGAACGCGTCGTGATGATCCTCTTCGGGCATCATGCCGAGCTGATGTTTCACCTCGACGAGGGAAACAGGCTCGACGGTCGGCCACTGGAGGACGCGGATCGTATCGGGCTTCATGCTTGGTTCACCGAATGGATGTAGTTGGGCTGGGCCGTGGTCAGGGAGACGGAGCCGCCGAGGAACAGGTCGACGTATGTCTTCGCCGGGACGCCGGTCGTCTCCTCCATCCAGGCCTCGATCCGGAACGTCTGCGGATACGCGACGTATCGCGAGTCGAAATTCATGCCGGTGATCCCGTAGAACGTGTTGGGCGCGAACGTGATCGCGACCGTCCGCCGGCCGTTTGCGTCCGTGGTCACCGTGGGAAAGATTTCGATCGTCTTTCCGACATCCGTCGCGGTCGCCTCGGCCTTGCAGGTCCAGCCGCCGTAGGTCAGGCCGGTGACGAACTTCACCGTGACGGTCACGCTTGCCCCGCTGCGGACGAGGTTCACCTTCGCGTTCCCCATCCCGCGGAGGCGCGTCAGAATCACGTTCGCGCCGGTTGGGATCGGCATCGCCTCACCTCGTTTCGACCTTCACGCTCTCGACCGCCCGCTCCATCCCCGGGAGCCGCTGCTCCTCCTCGACCCGCTGGGCGACCCCGCTCTCGACGAGGACCTTCGCGAGGCTGGGGGTCGCGGAGATCACCTCGCCGCGACGGTAGCCGCGGTAGGCCCGGAGCAGGCGGAGAGGCTCGGGATCCATCGGGGCCTCCTGATACGGGTCGGCCCGCCGGCTGGCATCCCTGCCGGCCGGCGGGCCTGGTTTCACGTTTCGCGGTCAGATCAGGCCTTCGCCAGGCGGCCGACGAACTCGGGAGCGTGGTTCGCCACTCCGAGCCGGGTCGACGCCACGAAGAGCGTCTGCCGGCTGCGGACGAGCAGCTCGCGGGCGGTCGTGATCTGGACGCCGTCCGCGGCCATGCCGAGCGCGGTCGACATCGAGAAATCACCGAACAGGGCGAGCGTGTTCGCCGGGAGGCCCTTCGCCAGGTAGACCGGAGCCCCGAAGATCGTCGGGACGACCCGGCCACCGCCGACGGTCATCGTCGTCTGTTGGGCGCTCCAGAGCTTCATCAGGTCGACCCATCCGGCCTTGGAGCAGACCCAGGCACCGTTACCCATGATGGACTCGTCGACCTTGCCGACGACGTCGGCCAGGTTCGCGACGGTCGTCGCGGCCGAGGCCCCGACGGTCACCGTGTTCCCGGCGGCCACGGAGGCCGCGAGGCCGGTAATCGACGGGTTCGACGCGTTGCCGCTGAACGTCTTCGAGTCGAGCCAGGTCGCCAGACCGTAGGAGATCCGGTCGACGATCAGGCCGGCGACGTCGATCGGGCTGTCCGCGAGGAGCGAATTCGAGACCGCCACCGATCCGCCACCCTCGTAGAGGGTCAGCTCGGAGGAACTCGAGGAGATGTCCTGGTCCGTGAACGCGGTCCCTTCGGCCGCGAACCCGAACGTGAAATCGCCACTCTTCGGGAGCTGGAGTTTCTGGCCGTTGGGCCGGAAGATGCTCGCGAGCTGCATCGCCACGCTCTGGTACTGGAGCCGGTTTACGATCGCGTTGTAGAGCTGCGTTACGACGTAATCGTCGCCGTAGCCGTCGACCGTCTCGCCCATCGCCCGGCTCTCGATCCCCGCCATCCGGCAGAGATAGGCGCCGCAGGCGGCGGCCGCCTTCAGGCTGCGGAACGAGCGGACGCCGGCGCGGATGTCGGCCTGCTCGAACTCGGGAGCCTCGGGGGCCGGGGCCTTGCGGGCGTCGGAGTCGGAACCGCGGACGCCGCGGAGGGCGGCGAGCTTCTCGTCGAGCGCCCGCTCGCCGGCGGCCGCCTTCGCGATCTCCTCGGCGCGATTCGCCAGGCCGGCGAGCCGCTCCTCGATCTTCGCCTTCTCGGCGTCGTCGGAGGGGGTCACGTTCCGGAGATCGTGGATCTCCTTCTCGACGGCGACGGATTCGTCCTGGAGGCGGGCGAGCGTGGGGCTGGGCATGGTTCGCGTCCTTGCGTGTTCGTGGTTGTTGGGCAACGAACGCGAAGATCAGGCGAGGAGCCGACCCGGCAAACTTTGTTTTGTCCTACGGTAGAACGATCAGCGAGGGCAGTCGCCGCCGGCGCACTTCGCCGCCCGCTTACAGGTGCAACCGGCCGAGCATTCGCAGGGGATCTCGATCCGCCCGTCGGGCTTGATCTTGCCGTTGGTGCATCCGCACCGGCACCCGCTCGGAGACGGGGCCGGGGGCTTCGGCTCCGGCGCCGGGGCCGGCTGCGGCGCGGGGGCCTCGCGGGCCATGCTCGCCCGCGCGGCAGCGACGGCCGCGGCGGCCCGCGGCTGCTCGAGGTCGAGCTGGGCCGGGTCAGCCGAGAGCCAGACGAGGAACGCGACGACCGCCTTCCAGATGCCAGCCATTACCACCCCCTCGCGTGATCGACCAGCGGATAGCCGTCATCGCCTATTGCCGGTCCGCGGGCGGCCCGGTGATCCGATGTCGGCTCGGCCGGCGCGGGCTCGGCCACGAGCGCGACCCAGAGGAACGTCTTCGCGAGCTTCGCGATCATCCGCAGGACCGGCCGGTCGGGCTGCGGCGCCGGGGCGGGGACCGGGCTCGACGGGCTCGATGCGAGCCAGTAGCCGGCCGCCAGGCAGACGACGACGATCGCGAGAGTCTTCCGGTCCATCATTTCCTCCGCGCCTCTGGTGGGGCCGGCATCAGCCAGGCCCCGTTATGCAGATCACGCCAGCCGAACCCCTGGACGGAGCCGACGGCGAACGAGTCCTTCTGGGCGAGCATCCGCTCGACGACATCCCGCCGGACCCAGAACGATCCCTCCGGCATATCCTCCGGCCACTTCGGGCCGGAGATCCATCGCGGCCCCCAGGAGTTGAGGCAGAGCAGGGCATCGGACGGGGTCGGGTTCGCGGTCGTTGAATTCTTCTGGTAGCGGACCGCAATAAAGGCCATTTCATGCGCCCAGGTTCCCTCGGCCCGCGCGTAGCCGTGGGCGTCCCGCGTGTTCCCGAATCCCTGCATCGAGGCGACCGCGATCGGGAACCCCGCCTCGATCGCCGCGGCGGCCTCCGCCCAGGTCGTGACCATCGCGACGTAGCCGGCGGGATGCTTCTTCGCCGCCTCGTCGAGCCGGCCGCCGTCACCCTGCCCGCCGCAGCCGTAGGCGCCCCACTGTTTCGCGCGGTCCGCGGAATAGGCCCGGAGGTCGTGGCCGGCGACGGTCGCCCGGTAGACGACCCCCCAGTCCCTCACCCAGCGCGCCGCGGCGGCGCCGTAGGATCCATCGGACCATCCGCCGACGGGGGACGAGCCATCCCCCGACCGGCCGCGAGCCTCGACCCGCGAGCCGCCGTAGATCGCCTCGGTCGCCGGGAACGGCGGCGGGTTCGCGAGCCGGCCCGTCTCCCAGTCGACGGCCTGGGCGACGTAGATCGCGTGAGCCCAGCCCCAGGAGACACAGTCCCCGATCCCCTGCCGCTCGACGACCCACGGCCGGCCGTAGAGGGCCTGGTGCGATTTCAGCGCCGCCCGATACGGGAACGTGTCGACCCCCTTCGCCTGGGCGACGGTGTCGGCGCCGGCCTGGCGGAACATCGGCTCCGGCAGCTCCGCGAGGAACTGCTCGACGCCGCGAGGGTCGGGCCGGTAGCCGTAGTTTGTCTGATCGTCGAGCCAGCCGGCCGGCCGCTGGTCGCGGCCGAGGCCGGCGACGATCGCCGCGACCGCCAGGCCGAGCAGGCCAGCGACAGCCAGGAGCCGAACGTGGCGGAGGTTAGCGGGCTGCATCGGCGGCCGCCTTCGCGATGTCGCGGAACGAATTCACCCAGGCGGCCCTCTGTTCGTCCGTGAGCGGCCCGCCGCCCTTGCCGGCGTTCCGGTCGAGGTAGTCGCGGATCGCGTCCCGGGCTCTGGGGTTCCGTTCACCGATCGAGACCCCGCGGCATCGCAGCTCTCGCGCCCGCTGCCGGAGGTCGTCGATCGCGACCCCCGTCCGGATCAGCGGTTCCGGTTGCCTGCCGTCCCACTCGATCTCCGCGGCCAGCTCGTCGAGCAGGGCCGAGACGGTCGCCGCGTCGGCCGCCGCGTCGGGGCCGACGAACGTCCCGCGGAGGTCGAGCCGGGCCGGGGCCGGGGGCGCCGGCTGCGGGCCGGGGGCTGCGGGCCGGCCGACCATCCAGGCGACCGCGGCCGCCGCGATCAGGCCGGCGCCGACAACGTGTTTCCGCTCGAGCGGCGCCGCGCCGGCGAGCTGCTGGTAGCGGTCGCGGATCTGCTCCCCGAACAGGACGTAGACGGCGGCCGCCGCCAGGGCGAGGACGATCATCGGGACCTCACGAGGGGGAGGATCTGCTCGATCGCCCCGGAGGCGAGCGAGAGGACGAGGGACCGGACGGCCGGCCGGGCGAGGATCCAGATCGGCCAGAGGCCGACGGGGATCGCCTTATCGGCCACGAGGTCGAACAGCGTCCCGGCGGCCGCCATCGCGACCGCCTTCTTCTCCTCGCCCGTCATGCCCTGGATCGTGTCGAGCGTGGTCACCGCGAGCCGGAGCAGCGAGACGAGCAGCTCTCCGAACTCGACCCAGGTGATCCCGCCGGCAGCGGCCGACCGGGCGGTCGCGATGAACGCGGAGATCTTCTCGGAAAAAAGATCGAACGGGGCCGCGGCAGCGGCGGGGGCGTGGACGTCGACCATTACTTCCTTCTCCAGACTTGGGACGCGGGAACGGCCACCCTCGCCCGCCTGCGGCAGGCCTGGCAGACGACGTAGCGGACTTGGCGGTCGCCGGATCGCTTCGACGATTCGACGCGGCAGCGGCCACCACAACAGGTGCATTCAGCCGGCATGGATTCGCATCCTCGCGACGGCGGCCGCCGCGGCGGCCTTCGCCCCGGCGAGCGTCGAGATCTTCAGCGCGGCCCGCTGGGCCGGCTCGTCGGGCACGGTCTCCGGCTTGTCGTCGATCCAGATATCGGGCGAGAGGCCGGCCTCGCCTGCGGCCGACCGTTTGCGCCGGTCTGGCCCGGCCAGGACGAGGCCGGCCAGAGCGGAGAACCCGTCCCCGAACGCGAGCCGGATCTCCTCGCGGTTCTTCTCGGAGTCCTCGCGGCGGGTCACGCAGCAGACCCGGTTCCCGCGGTCGACGGCCTCGCGGATGAAACTCCGCCAGAGGCCGGGGGCCGCGGTGAACGTCTGGTCGAAGTCGATCGAGATCAGGAGGCCGGAGCCGTCGGATCGGTGAGTCACCGCGCCCCGGGCTTGCCGCCAGGCGTCGAGGCTCCTCGGGGCGATCGACGACGAGGGGTAGGCCGGGCTCGTCACCGCGGAGATGTCGAACAGGCCGCCGGCCTGGTGGATCGTTCGCACGACCCCGCCGCGCTCGTCCTCGGTCCAGGTCTCGCCGCCGTCGGCCACCGTGAACGCGAAGGACGAGCCGGTGATCGTCCGGTCCTCGACCATCATCACAAGATCCCGGCCGGCGCTGGTCAGGAGCGGATCGTGAACGTAGGCCAGGCCTCGCGGCTCTTTCGTGAGCGAGAGCCGGCCGTTCGACGTCCGGCCGGTGATCAGGCTCGGATCGTGGTTGAACAGGAACGGGACGTCGACCTTCCCCCGCGGGTCGTTTGGATGCCGGTCGATCAGGCCGTCGAAGGCCGTCGGGGAGAACTTCTCCCGGAAGCCTCCGAGGTCGACGGAGAGCGAATCCCACGGGGGCGAGATGCCGGCGAGCTTCGCGGTCTCGCCGTCGCGCCGCTCGACGCGGATCGCGTCTGGATGATCGGCCGAGAGCAGATAGCGGCGTTCAGGCTCCATTGTCGTCTCCTCCGTCCTGGGCCGGGGCGTCCGGCGTGTCGTCCGGCGTGTCCGGCGTGTCGCTCGAGGTCGCCGTCGGCTCGCCGCCGGCGGCGCCGGCCTGGGCGGCCGCGGCCGCGAGCGTCGAGAACCCGAGCTGGACGAAAGTCTGATTCGCCGCCGGGTCGTCGAGCAGCTCGAAGTCCTCGCGGTCGCGGATCTCGTTGGGCGAGATCGCGCCCATGTTCCAGAGGCTCTGGTAGAGCGAGGCCCGGGCGGCTGTGTCGCCGCGGAGGAGGCCGCGGTTGTCGAGCTTGCAGTAGACGTCCTCGCCGTAGACCGGCTGGAGCATCATGTCGAGCGGCCCCTCGATCCGCTTCTGCCAGGGCAGCAGACACCAGACCTGCGCGGAGAGATGCTCCTGTTCCACGTTCGACCAGCGCGCCATCCGGGCATCACCGAGGAGCGTCGAGGGAACTCCCCAGCAGCGGCAGACGTCGGGCAGGATCGCGTCCCGCAGTTCCTGAAACTGATTTGCCTCCATCGAATTCGATTCGATCGGGACGAGCTTCGTCTTCTTCGGGAGGACGGCGGCCGAGCCGCGGTTCTTCGCGCCGCCGTAGATCTCGCGGATCTGGGTCCGCAGGGCCTCGACCGCTTCGTCCGGGATCCGCTCCTGGGTCTCGAGGACGATATCGGGTCGCGCGCTGTTCTCCCAGAACGAGGTCGCCGCGATGTCGAGCTGGCGGGCGAGGGCGATCGACGTCCGGCACAACTCCTGCGGCGCCATGCCCCAGAGGCCGTTATCGGAGAGCCACCGCCAGTGCAGGATCTCGGTCGCGGGAACGTCGACCCACTGGCCGGCGTCGGTCCAGAACTGATAGCCGGCGGAATAGTCGGGCCGCCGGACGGCCTTCATCCGCGTGGGATGGATCGGCCGCAGCTCCGAGCAGAACCCGCGAGGGCCGGGCAGGATTCGCGCGAACGCGTTCCCGTGGAGGGCCGTCCAATAGGCGATGAGCTGGTAGAAGTCGAATGCAGACTGCCAGGAATTCGGCCGCTTCCGAAGCGTATAGCCGCAGGGCAGATCGGCCGCGATCTTCCGGCCGTCGGCCAGCGTCCGGCCGAGCATGATCGGCATCACCGCGACCGCCTGGGAGATCCAGCGGACGACCCCGAGGATCGACGAGACGCGGATCGCCTCGGCCGGCCCGATGTCGTTTGGGGAGAGCGTCGTCAGCGTGTTTGGTGTCGCCGGGAATGCCCGGAGGGCGATCACCCTCGACGGAGAACGCGGACGGGCCGGGGCGCGGCGGCGCGGGCTTGCGGCCTTCTTGCTGGGCATCGGCTGGGATCCCGGGCCGAGGGGCATCCCCGGCCCGTGAAATCGTCAGGCCGGCCGGCGATCCGGCAAAGTTTCCCGGGGCTAGAGCGCGTGTATCTTCCAGTCGTCGACGGAAGCCGATTCTCCCTCGTCCGTCGAGGCCAGGGCGAGCGCGTTCACGAGCGCCGCGATGCCGTCGATCTTCTCCGAACTCTTCGCCTTGTCCGGCTTGATCATGCCGGTCGGATCGGTGTAGACGCAGACGTTATTGGCGTTCCACGCCGCGACCGGGTTCGCGCCGTGCCGGAGCCGGCCCTCGACGACCAGGGCCTCGAGCAGTTTGCAGGGCGCGTTCAGGTAGGCCGTCCGCTGGGCGACCGATTTCACTTCGACCCCCTCGCGCTGGAGGAGCGTCTCGAGGGCGCCGGCCTGCCACGGGTCGACCCCGACCGCGCGGATCTCGTGAGTCTCCCCGTAGGCGAGGAGGTCGCGGGCGACGGCCTCGTGATCGAGCCGGTGGCCGTCGGTCACGGCCACCCAGCCCTCACGGATCCAGGCATCGTAGGGCATCCCCTCACGGACGCGGTCCGCGACCGTCTCCGAGGGAACCCAGTATCGCCATTCGACGGAGTAGCCGCCGTCGTCATCGCGGAACACGAACGCGGCCGAGGTCATGTCGAGGTTTGAGGCCAGGTCGACCCCGACCCAGCAGGGCCGGCCGCCGAGGGGCCTCGGGTACTCGCGGCCGCACCGCTCCCAGGCGTCCCCGTGGAACCAACGGGCGTCGGCCTGCTGCCAGACGTTGAGCGAGTAGCGGAGGAATTTCGACATCTTCCGCGGGTCCGTCGTCGCGTCCTGGTAGTCGGCCGCGAACTCCTCCTCGGGGAACGCGACCCCGATCGACGGATTCGCCCGCCTCCAGACCACCGGATCCGCGAAGTCGTCGGTCTCCGGATCCGCCGCGTAGATCAGCCCGTAGAACGTCGGGTTCGCGGCGGGGTTCTTCATCACCAGCTCCGAATCCTTCCACCACTGCCAGCCGATTCCGTTCCGGTCGTCGCCCGCCGTGCTGATCGACATCACGACGGAATTCGGCGTTCCGCGGATCGCGTAGACGAGGGCGTCGACCAGAGCAGGGGACCGGAAGGAATGGATCTCGTCGAGGATCACCGAGCCGTTCAGTCCTTCCTGTTTCCGCCACTCCGACGAGAGGCAGCGGATCTCGTTTCCGTGCTGTCGGTTCCGGATCACGGATTTGTAGTCGACGACCTCGAGCAGCTTCGAGAGATGGGGCGAGGCCTCGATCGTCGCGGCCGCCATGCGGAACATCGTCCTCGCCTGCTCGCGATCGTTCGCCGCCAGGAAGACGTCCGCAATCGGGAAATGGGCGACGGCCATATAGGCCGCGAGCTGGGACATCAGGGACGATTTCCGGTTCTTCTTCGGAACCCAGATCCCGGCCCGCTTGAACCGGAGCCGGCCGGCCTTCGTCTTCCAGCCGAACAGCGGCGCGATCACGCGGTCCCGCTGCCAGTCGATAAGGGAGACGCGGATCGCCTTCCCGTCGTCGGAGCGATGCCGGCAGAATCGCTCGATGAACTCGGCCGGCCGGGCCGCGGCCTCCGGATCCCAGTCGAACCCGGGAACGTACTCCGGCCGATCGCGTCCATCAGGAGCCGGCGCCGCCGGTGAACTTGAGGAGGGCCGCCGCCTCCGGGTCGTCTTCTTCGCCATTCGTCGGCTCCTGGGGGATTCGGGCCGCGGCCGCCGCCGTCAGGCCGAAGTCCCTGCCCAGTGAAACAAAATCCCGGCGTGAGTCACGGAGGAGTTTTGCGACCGGGCTCGCGGCCTGCCCCTTGTCGGTCGCCGTGATCCAGCCCTCGGCGGCGAGCTGCTCGCGGAGCGCGAGGATCTCCGCGTGGAGCTGGCAGAGGATCGCGAAGGCGTCGGCCTGCTCGAGGACCAGGCGGCCGGAGGCGATCAGGCCCGGGGCGACCCGTTCCCAGAACGCGACCGCGGCCGGGACCGAGACAACATCGGCCGGCGGGAGGAGATCGGTCGAGCCAGCCGCGGCCCGGGGCGGCGCCGGGGAAAGCTTCATTCCGGCGGGCCGGGGTTTTGCCGGCTTCTTGCGCATCGTGTTCCGGCCTCGTTTGGTCTCCGAGCTGCCCGGCTGCGGGAGTGGACCTCGGCTTCCCATTTTTGAAAACTCCCCACGAACTAGCGCAGAGGGGCCGTGGGATCATGGGGCGTTTGGCACGATTCTTGCAGACCCCACCCCCCTTGATCGTCACCCGAACCCGCGGCGCCGCTGCTCCTGTCGCGTCTTCCTGCCGTGGCATGATGCGCATCGCCAGGCGAGGTTCTTGTCGTCGTCCGTGCCGCCGTCCTCGAGGGGGACGATATGGTCTGCGTGTCCGGCTTTCCCCGTCGCCACGCGTGAGCAGTCGCGGCAGACGTAGGAGTCTCGGATCGCGATCCGCAGACGACGGGCGAGCCAGTCAGACGTCCGGTAGTGGGCGACCTCTTTCGTCGCGGATCGCCGCATCGTCGGAGGTCGCCATCGTTCGACGCGTCCGGGCATCAGATCCCCGCCGCCTCGCGGAACGCCGCGTCGATCGCGGCAGCGTCGAGGCCGAGGGCCGGCCCGAGCTGCTCGATAAATGGCGACGACCGATGGACCTCGGTCCCGTACTCCCAGTCCACGCGAACCGATTCGCGGACGAGAGCGTCGGGGATCGACGCGATCACGGCATCGACCTGGGCGAGCGTGATCCCGTGCCGGATCAGCCAGAGCCGGGCCTGGCGGGCGGATATCGTTTCGGGGACCGGCGAATCGTCGGGGGCATACTGCCAGCCGGCGAGCAGTTGGTCGTCCGGGACGGCCGTGTATCCGGCCGGCGGCATCCATCCAGCCGGAACATCGTCGCGGACGAACGTCACGACCTGGCCGGCGGCGTTGAGGATCGCGAGGCTTTTCATCAGTAGAACACCACAATACGGACGAACCCATCGCCGCCGTTGCCGCCGGCGCCGGAGTTGTAGCCGTTGAACGAGGCACCGCCGCCGCCACCGCCGCCTCCAGGAAAACCACCGTTCCCCCCGCTCCCGCCCGCTGTCGCGGCATCACCAGCGGCGCCGCCGCCGGCGCCGGGGCTTGCGGCCGTAATGAACGGAAGCGGCAGGACAACTGTCCCGTCTTTGCTGGGGCTGCTGTTTCCGTTTCCTCCCGGCGCTGTCCCGCCATAACCGTTGATATAGGAAGAATCGACAAAGCCGCCCATCGTGAACCCACTTCTCCAGCCGCCAACCCCGTTTCTGGACGTATTAGAAGCGTCAATACCACCACCGCTGCCGCCACCGCCGCCGCTTCGCGTGTTATACGTTCCGAAAGACCCAACAGCGCCAGCGGTTACGCTCGAAGCAACGCCGGCCTGGGAGGCCTCAGACACCGCTTGCCCGAAACCGCTGGTCCCTGCGGATGCAGTCCCGCCGCCGCCGCCGCCGACCGCAACGCATAACGCGAGAGCCGGCGCCCGCGAAGAATTGTTGGGCGTTACTAAAGTCGTGCCGCCGCCGGTGCCGTTGTTTCCGTTCGTGTCGTCTGCCGTCTGCGCCGCGCCGCCCGCACCGCCCGCGGCGACATCGACCCGCAGCGCCAGCATCGGCAGTTCCGCGACTACTGCCATTGTGTCGTAGAGAACCCCCCCGGCCCCGCCGCCGCCGCCGAATCTCGCGGAGCCTGCTGCCCCGCGTCGGCCGGAACCGCCACCGCCGCCGCCGCCGACCGCCAGTATTCGGAGTAGCTTCGCCCTCGCGGGGATAGTCCAAAAATACGTCCCGCTCCTGCCGCTGGCCGATGGAGGCGCGGTCGTTCGTGTGAAATCGTAAACCTCGACGGGGGCGCCAACGTCTCGACTATTGGCTCCAAGTATTCCGGCGTTCACAGGTCCGCTCCCATCGCGGTAACGTCCATACTCTCCGCGTTGTGCGTGCTAACGCGCACGCTCCATGATGAAGAGGGGAGCGTGAGGTTCGAGTAGGTCGCGCTGACGCGTGTACCTTTCACGCTCGCGCTCACGGTCGCCGCCGCGATGCTTATCTCGTCGAAGAAATAAAACGTCGTCCCGTCGTGCAGGAACACCCGCACCATGCCGGCCGTCGTCGAGGCGCGAGCCTGGACGGAAATCTCTCGGATCTGTGTTCCGGTCGCGGCGCCAGCCATCAAAGTCGCGACCGTTCCGGTCCCGTCGCGGTTTGCGTTCGCGGTCGCGATGTTCACGCTCGCAAGCCGGGGCGTAACGGCGAAGACGGGTGCGGCGGCCATGATCTGCTCCTATCGGAAAGAGGCCCAGAGGTAGAGGTTCTCGGCGTTCTGGACGGCCTGCGAGAGGCGGGCGTCCGCGATCGTCCCGGCCGTCACTTGCGAGGCGTCGATCGCGATGGAGAGGTTCGAGGCAGCGATTATTCGGCCGGTATAGTCGACGGCGATCTTCGCGGTATGGGCCGCCGATGTTCCGTAAGAGCCCGGCACCAATCCGACCGCCGTCGGAAGCCTCGCTTCCGGCAACGTGCCGGTCGTCAGGTCGGAGGCGGAGCCGCTCGTCGCGATCGTCGCGAGGCCGGTGATCGTGCCGGCGGCCTGGGTCCCGGTATGGTTCGCCCGCTGGACGGCCGCGGCCTGGACGGCCGCGTCGGCGGCCGCCTGGGCGGTCGACACAGGCTTCGCCGCGTCGGCCGTGTTGTCGACGTTCCCGAGGCCGACATCCGCCTTCGCGAGCGTGACCGTGCCGGTCCGGCCGGCGACACTCTGGACCGGCGCGGCGGCCGCGGCCCGGCCCGTGGTGTGGTAGAGGTTCGTCGACCCCTCGGGGACCTGGTCCGTCGATGCCGGCGCCGCCGAGACCTCGAGGTAGGCCGAGCCGCTCCATCGGTAGGTTTTCCCGGTGTCGATCGTGACGTAGATCTTCCCGGTCTCCCCCGTGGCCGGCAGCGCGGCCAGGTTCGCGACCTCGAGGACATCGTCGACGTAGGAGGGGAGCTGGGCCGACGGCACCTTCCCGGACCCGTCGAGGGTCGCGTAGGAGCCGGCCGCCTGTTTCGCGTCGAGGGCCGCCTGGAGGCTCGTCACCTCGGAGATCGGATGCGAATGGGCCGAGGGCGCGAACGCGGACGGCTTGTCCGTGATCCCGGACCAGGTCGTCGTCCCTGGAGGCCCGACGGGTCCCTGGCCTCCGGAGACCCCGACGGCGACCGTCTGCCCCGAGGTCGTCGCGGAGATCGTCTGGTCAGAGACGGTGACGTTGATCGGCATCAGTTGTGGACCTCGACGGTCCCCTGGAGGACGGTCCGGATCGAATCGCCGGGGGCGGTCCAGGACAGCCGCCAGCCGTAGGTTCCGGCCGCGAGCGCGGCCGTCTGGATCTCGGTCAGGCCGAGGTTCACTTGGCCGTTCGCCGCGCTGACGACCGAGACCGTCGGGGTCGCGGTCGTCGTCCCGGTGACGACGGAGTAGATCGCGGCCGACCAGGTGTAGCCGGTCGTCGCGACCGAGAAGTCGATGAGCGTCGAGAACTCGTCCCCGCGGCGGAACGCGAGCGAGAGGGAGCCCGGTAGCGTGTCGGTGAGCGGCATAGCCGACGATTATCCCTCGTCTTCCGTATCGGCAAAGTCTGGCGTCAGCGGCTTCCAGTTGGGGTTCCAGCGTTCGCGCCGCAGCTCCTCCGACCAGGTCGCGCGGACCGCGGCCGACCGTTCCGCGATCTCCTCCTCGGTCGGGTCTCCAGTACGGCGCTTGCGTCCCCAGCCTTTCCCGGTCTTCAGGTCCTCGAGCTGGTCCTGGAGCCGGCAGATCAGGCGGGCGTATGTGATCCCGGCGACCTCGGCCGCTTCGCGCTGGTTCATCCCGCAGGCGAGGGCGGCGCGGACGACCCGCTCCTGGGCCGTGGTCAGGTAGCGCCGCTCCGAGCCGCCGCCGGGAGCCATCACGCGATCCTCCGGATCGCGATCACGGTCCGGGCCGGCTCGGACCGGGCCGCGTATCGCTTCTGGGAGACGTTCCGGACGATCTGGCAGTCGTCGCCCCAGATCACGCCGGCGGCCGTGATCGCGTCCGCGACGGCCTTCTCGAGGTTGTCGATGTCGCCGCAGTTTTTCCCCGGGAACAGCGGCGCGCCGCTCGCGAGGCCTCCGGCCTTCGTCCAGTGAGACGGCGGCCTGGCGAAGACGAACGCGGTCTCGACCTCGACGGGAGCCGCGACGACCCGTTCCCAGGCCCGGGCCTTCGCCTCGAGGGCCGCGCGGATCGCGATCGCCTGCTTGTAGACCCGGATCCGCTTCCCGGGCGTGAAGAATCGCCCGCCGGCCCCGGCCCGCGCGCGGGGTTGGGGGACCGGGTCTCCGGCGACCTCGAACGTGAGCGCCTGTGCATCCATGCCCAGGCGATCAGACCCGATCGGGTTCTTGAGTCAACGCGGCCAGACGAGCCCCACGGCCGCCGCCGGCGCCGCGTTATCTCGCTCGGATTCTCGTCTCGCGGCCGTGCGGTGACGATTCGACGGCACGGCGGCGCGTTATACGGGGCCGCATAAACACTGGTTCTAAACACTCTCTCTCGCCACAATCGCCCGCCCGATCACTTCGACGACTTGCGGGACGACCGCGTTGCCGAGGCACCGCAGTCGGTCCACCCGAGCGGGAACCCCATGAGCCACTCGACCCACGTCGGGTTCAGACTCCCACCAGCCGCTGACGGTTCCACGGCTCGCCCGAGAATCCCGTTCACAGGAACGTCGCCGGGGCTTGCCCCGTCCTTCCAATCCCGGCTCGTCGGCGTCGGCCACATCGCCGGAACCTTGCCCTG
>JBBAVU010000032.1:0-5195 GCA_040397565.1 Pirellulales bacterium
GGCTGGCCCGTCGTGTCGGCGTCGAGCTCGGGGGCGGTGCCGGCGTTTTCGTCGTCGGCCGCACCGGTCGCCGTGGTGCCGCGGGTTTTCCGTTTCGTGATCGTGGATGCGTTCGCCTGCGCCCATTGCTCCCACGCGGCGAGCGAGTGGGGGCCCAGCCGCGCGTCGAACGTCTTTTCGAGCACGAGCGGCAGGAGGCCGCCGAGCGGATTGTCGCCGGCGATCGCCCGCTTCAGGAGCGCGAGCGAGAGCGCAGGGTCCCGTTGTACCAGCGCGATCGCCCGCAGCCGCGCAGGTTCCTTCACTTCGTCGAGCCTCTTGGCGATCGCCCCGGCCGTGTCGGCGTCGGCCCAGCGCTCGCCGACGGCAAGCAAGAGCGGCAGCGGCGCGGCATACGGCCAGCCGGGGAACGCGGCCCGCACCTTTGCCGAGCCCGCCACCGCATCGGCAAGCGGCGACTCCACGGCGGCCGGCTCGCGGCGATATTGCTCGAGCAGCCGGGCCACGATCGGGCCCGGGGCTTCGGCCACGATCGCCGCCCGGGCCACCGCGCCGGCATCCTCGCCCGTTTTCGTCAGCACCTTCTCCATGTCTGCCGGCGGGAGCAGGCCGAGCAGGTCGAGGCCCGCCGTGCGGATCCGAACGTTGCGGTCGCCGATCGCGGCCGCGGCGAGGTCGATGATCTTCGGCAGCACGTCGGCAGGAGCGCTCCCCTTGGACTGCCGCAGGCCGGCCGCGATGGCGGCGAGGCCCGCCTGCCGCACGAGCGGATGCCGATCCTCGGCATGCGTGAGCCCGAGCGACACGAGCTGTGGGTCGCCGAGCATGGCGAGCGTGGAGAGCATCTCGACGCGGACGTGCGTGTCGGTCTCGCGAGCGAGGCCGGTGCGGATGGTGGCAGCCGACTCCGCATCACCAAGCCGGCCCATCGCTTCGACAGCGGCCCGCCGCACCTCCCAGCGGGCGTCGGCGAGCAGCGGCCGCAGCCGCGCCGCGGACTTCCATTCGGGATGGAATCCCATGAAGTAAACAGCGGCGGAGCGATCGACCGCATCGGTCGAAGCCAGCATCGTGTCGCACCGGCTGCGAAGCTCGCTCTCCCGCTCGTCGGGCGGCGGCGGCCGCCGCCGCACCACGATCATCTGCGGCTCATCCTCCGCCAGCGGCAGGCTCATGCGAACGCGGCCGTCGCGATACTCCCATGGCTGCTCCACGAGGTCGTGGCCGGAGAACCGCTGCACCGAGTGGGGGGCGGCTGGCTCCCGGAGCGACACCTCGACGGCTTCGAACGAGGCCGGCCGCATGTTGTGCATGACGATCACCGTGCCGGCGTCGGTGCTGATCGGCTGCGCCATGACGACGGGCTCGGAGACGATCAGTTCCCGCTCCACGCCGGCCTCGAGCAGCGGCCGCACGACCACGTCGCGGCCCGCGTCGGCCCAGATCGCCTCGTGCCCCCCGACCCGCACCGCCTGCGCCGTGGCGGTGAGCCCAGGCCGATGGCCGAAGTAGACGACGCGACCCTTCCCCTGCGGCCGGTCGAGCCAGCCCGCGACGCCGTCGCCGTAGCGGCCGAGCTCGCGGCTTCCCGGCCACGAGACCTTCGCGACCCGCGACGCCTGCGCGATGTCGTGCGGCCGGAAGGCCGCGGCATCCGCCGCCGGCGCGAAGCGGCGGGCCGGTCCCTCGATGGGCCCCTCGCAAAACTCACGGCGCAAACCACATGAGTCGGCGAGCACGTCGGCCGGCTCGTCGAACTCGCTCTTCGTAAGCGCGTCGGCCGCGGCCATGAGCAGGCCGCCGGCATCGACCCAGGCCGTGATCGTGGCAGCCGCATCGGTCCGCACCCACGGCTCGAGCACGACGAGCGCGTCGTAGTCGGCGAGGCGGCCCGCGACGACCTGCTCCTCGGTGACGAGTTCCGGCTGGTAGCCCTCATGCGAGAGCACGAGGAAGGCGGCCCGCTTGTCGGCGAAGCTTTGCGGGCCGTCCCAGTACTCGCTCGATCGGGCGTAGAGCATGCCCACGCGGGAGCGGCGGACGGAGCCCGCGGCGAGGATGTCGTCCACCTGCGCCGCGCGGTTGGCGGCCGCATGGACGGCGTCGTGTGCCGGCCGGTCGTCGGACCAGTATCCGACCGTCATCGCGTACTTCGGGCCGAAGTCGTAGAAGCTCACGTACTTCACGTCGTTGGCGAGCATCGTGTAGGCACGGAAGGCCGATGGATGCACGCAGTGCATCATCGGGAAGGCCCGGTCGGCACCAACGTCGCGGCCGCCGGCGTGGAAGGGCGCCACGGAAAAGGCCACGGCCTGATGGCTGTCCCAGCGGGTCTTGCCGTAGCTCATCCAGTCGCTGATGCCCGGGATCAGGTGCGCGCCGGCGGCGCCGAGGGCGAACATGTCGAGCGGCATCTCACTCGGGAAATAGAGCGAGTGGCCGCTCAAGCCGACGAAGCACCGCAGCCCGGGATTCTTCGCGTTGCGGTGAATCGCCTCTGCCGTCTGCCGAAACATGAGCGGTGTGAGCATGCCCGTGTAGCGGCGGGTCCAGTAGTATCGCCGGCGATCGGCGGGCGTCTCGATGGCCGACGCGATCGAAAGCGGCATGACGTCGTCCCACGACCTGCAATCGAACAGGCCGGGCTCGACCCCCTGCGTCTGGAGCCAGTGGCGGAATCCGACGCGGGCCTCGGGAACGCCCCCTGCGAACGACCAGTCGCGCTCGACCCAGGCCCGCAGGCCAAGTTTCCGCGACGGATCCTCCGCCGTGCCACCGTCGCCGAACGCGTCTTCGAGTTCGGCATCGAGATCATCGTCCGCCGTGTCGGCAAGCTCCCGCGCGCCGGGTGGCTGGAGGCTCTCGTCGCGGGCGAGCGGCCGGATCCGCAGTTCGTGCACGGTCTTCGTGTCGCCGTAGATCGCGAAGCCACCGGCCGGGGCGACGCCGTCGTGCTGCAGCACCATCGTACCGTTGAGAAAGAGCGCGGCGCGGTCGCCGTGATGGACGACCTTGAACGGCGTCGGTTTTCCACCGATGACCGCCGTCGGCCGCAGGAGAAACGCGGATGGCTCGCGGTCACGGCCCGCCTCCAGGTTGACCTCCTGCGGCGGCTTCACGCGGCCCACTCTCCAGAAGGCCTGCCGGGACAGCGTGTCGAAGTCGGCCACGGCCGTCCGGAATCCGACCCAACTGCCCTGCTGCGAGATCTGCCCCTCCAGAACGCAGTCGGCGTAGTCCACGCGACGCGTTCGCATCTCACCCGAGCCGGCGAGGTCCATCCACGCTCCCTGCTTCGGGGCCGGCTCCCGATACCGCCACAGGGGCGCCGAGATCGTCGAGCGGGCGGATTCCCGGGGCTCGTCGGCGATCTGCATGACCGCGGCCGTCGTCATCGGCTCCGCGTAGCGGGGCTCCTTCAGTTCCGTGCGGTAATGGGCGTCATAGCGGGCGGCCGTCGCCTCGGGGTCGTAGGGCGGCCACTGCGGCGCATGGTGGCCGATCGGTGAGCGAAAGCCGTAACGGCGGCAGTTGGCCGCAGGGTCGGCAGCCGACACGAGATTGAGCCCGAGCAGCCGCAAGGTCTTCAGCTCGTAGTCTCGCGACGCCTCGCCCTGGGCGGCGTTGCTGCCGAAGAGGAGGCCGCCGCGGGAAAGCGGAAACAGCCGGCCGCCGGTGGAGGCGGCCGCCATCTGGTAGGTGTCGCGTGCATGGTCGCGGAAGGTTCGCAGCCGGTCGAGGTACCGTTCGAAGTCGAGCACCATCGAGATTCGCAATCCATCGGGCTCGTCCCAGGGGATCTCACGCAGCACGAAGTCGGCATGGGGAAACATCGCGAACTGCGTCGCACCGTCGCGACCGGCCGTGCCCTCGAGCGCGAGCCACAGGCTCAGCGGATACCCGCCCACCCCGGGCACGTCCTCGAAATCCTGCAGGGAGTACCAGCGGGTGAAGCCGGCCGCGCGGTGCCGCGCGGGCTCTGCGGATCGTGATCGCACGCCATCAGCCGCGAACACGCCGCGGGTCCAGTAGCCGGGATGCCGGTGGTGAAGCACGCTCGGCGCGGTGATCGAGAGATGCTGACCCTCGGCGAAGGGCCCGTCGAGCCGGAACCGCACGTAGCACCCCCGGGGCGCGTCGATGTCGCCGCGGAAGGGGTAGCGGACATGGGGCGAGCTCGTGAGCATGACGGCATCGACGAGCGGCACCGATCCCGCCGGCCCGCCGGCGATTGGCCGCAGCGAGAGCCTGTGGACGCCCGCGGCGAGCTTCACCCGCCCGAGCCGCCACCAGTGCATCGGCAGCTTCGGATCGACCTCCTCGATGCGGCCCGCGTGGTCGAACCGCTCGGCTGCGGCCGCCTCGCCACCCAACTCCACGAGCAGTTCATCAGCCGCTTCACCGAGCTTGCCCCCCTCGGCGCCGGTGGCCCGACCATCCGGCGACCGGCCGCGGGCCCGGGCCGCGTAAGCCGTCAGGCCGTTGGGTCCCCCCCGGTCGGCATCGCCGAGACCATCGTTGTAACGTGCCGCGAGCAGCGGGCTCTTCTCCGGTCCGAGCACCGCCTCGATCGCGATGGGTGGCCCCTTCTGCTGCCCCACGCGGATCCAGACGTCGTATTCCTCAGCGGCGGGAGTCCGCACCGCGGCCACGGCGCCGCCGTCGCCGACTGCGAGGGCTGTTCCACCGAAGATGGCCTGAGGGCAGGGAACGATATCGGCCGGCCCGCCGGCGAGGGAGCGAAAATCCCCCGGCCGCACGAGGGCGAGATGGTGATCGTCGAGCGGCGTCGGGCTGCCGGTCCAGGCCGCCGCGGAGTGCGGCACGGCGAGCATCGCCGCGAGCAGCGTCGCGCCCAGCAGCCGATGCCAGGTTGATGCAGCCAGGCCCAGCGTGGGTCGGGGCTGCCCCTGCCACGTCTCCGGACGTTCGCTCCGGCCCTCCGGGCCTCCACTCACTGCATGTCCGCGGCGCTTCGGCATCCTTGCCTGCGCTTGCTTCCATAGCCCGGCGACATGGCAGGGGCACCCCCTCCTCGAACCGATGTTTTGATCGCGGTGCATGGTGCGACTGGTCATCGTGTGTGTGCCGAGGCAGCCGGAACCTTTTGGAGCCACTCAGGCGGGAAGTCGGCGGCTCGCGAGCCGCTTTCGATCCGAAGCGGGTTGCCGTGGCTGCGCTTGGGGCTGAAGGGC